>NZ_CVRT01000031.1 GCF_001261915.1 Halorubrum sp. SD626R | reverse complement strand
CGTGGGTGTAAACTGGCTTAAATTCGCAATTACGGCACCGAACTCGGTCGTGTTTTTCCCACGTCATAATGCTCTGGTGACCACAGCGAGGACAGGATGTATTCTCCCAGAACCGCTTGAGTCGCCGCTCGATGCGCGCATCGAGCGGCTCGGTGTTGATCTCTATGACTCCTAGCTCGATCAGTTGCCGAAACATCCCGCCGAACGCTGACTCAGTGGAAGACATATCGCCAGATTAGAACTGTCTGAGTGTAATTATACGGGCTTTCCGCGTTTCTACATAAGAGCGAGAGCGATCGCCAGAAATCCGGACGCGATACTCATTGGTCATCCACACCGACATCGGCCGTTGGCTACGGCGATCCCTGTTGGGAGATCACCGTGTCCAACTGTTCCCAGACCATTTCGAACGCCGGCGGATCACCGGTCAGATCCGGCAGCGTGGTCTCCCACTGGTGGCGGATCGTTTCTTGTTGTTCGTCCGGAAGTCCGTCGTTCAGGTCAACGGTGAGCCCATCGTGTTTGCACTTCGCGTCGAAGGCGGGCCCCACGTCGGCAAAGTTGATCGCGACCGAATCGGTTTCGAGCAGCTGATAGAGATCATAGTAGTCACGGGCGGCCCCGCGCTGGTAGATCGCCCGGAGCTTTTCGGCGAAGATCTCCTCGACGCTGTACGCCTGGAGATCGAATTCGGGCACGTCTTCGTACGCGTGCGTGTGCTGAACAGGGTCGAAGGCGACGTGTTCGTCGACCATCACGTCGATGCTGGTCGTGTTGGGGTGGTTGAGGACGGCGCGGTACTGAATGCTGATGTCGACGTAGTGGGCCGGGTAGTGGTCCTGCTGGGATTCGTGGTGCTCGCGAACCTCGAATTCGATGCCAGAGCGGTTGGCGATCGTATCGAGGACCGCTCGGAGCTCCTGTTTGGACCCCTGGTACTCCCCTTCGACGCCAAAATCAAGATCTTCCGAGAATCGCCACGACTGCGGAAAATACAGCTTGGACAGCGCGGTCCCGCCTTTGAACAGGAGGTTGTCGCCGTAGTCGCTCGTGAAGATGCCCCAGAGGAGCCACGAATTGACGTAGTTCTTTTCGGCGTATCCTTGCCGAACGCCCAATTCGCGAGCGAGAATCCGGAGCCGGTCTTGACTGATCACTGCGATCAGGACTCCGTCGGCTCCAGTATGGCTGACTTGACGTTGATTCGGAGGCGATACGTACTGTTGGTCGATCCGGTGTCGGGCCGCGTCGGGTCCAGTGAGGAATAGCCACTCGTGAACGACGCAACGAGTTCCTCGCGGGTGGGGAGGTCGATGCCGAACTGGTCGGCGAGATAGACGATCCGCTTGGTCGCAGCGCCGTTGTCGAGGCGTTTGAGGTACTCGCCGACGGTGTCCCAGTCGCAGCCCCGGTCGTCGGCGGTGCGCATCGCGGTCGCAAGTTCCCGAAGGCCACCACAGAACTTGGGGTGGTCCGCACAGTCGACCAGCGTCTTCTCCAGGTCGCTGACCTGAACGGTCGTGCCCTCGACCGATGTCGGCTCAAAGCCGAAGAATTTCCGCTCGGTGACTGTCGTGACGCGGTACGGGACGCTGTGGATCTCCCTGCTTTGCGCTCGGGTCGGCGTGACGACGTACACTGTCCGAGGTACTTGTTCGGTTAGCCCGTGGTGGTTGAGGGCGCTGTAGTAGCCGATGTACATCGGCTCGGCAACGTGGCCGGCGATGAGGTACTCGTGGGTGGTGTACATGGCCTCCTCGCCGGCAGTGAGTGGAATGATCAGATACGTGCCCGGGAAGAGCCGGTCGAGCCAGCCCTTCCCGGTGAGCCGGGAGGCGATCTCGCGGGCGGTGTTTGGGGGGACTTCCAGCGTCGTCTCGATGTCGTCGACGGAGATAATCTGGTGACCCGCGCCAGCAAGTCGTGTAAGGAGTCGACTTTCTCGAGTCGAGAGGCCTTGCCGTATATTTGCCGATCGTTCTGTAGTACTCATACCTGCGTTTCTTACATAGAGTATAAACACGGGCCTTCTTTAGCCTTGCGACTGCCGCGGATGGCGGAGACGAGCAGACTTAACCAACGAGATTGGGGTGTAGAACCGAGTGTTGGTTAATAGTTCAGACGCCGTCTTCGAGCACGTCGATGAGCTCTTCTGCCGTCCGACTGATTCGTCCGAGCCGCTCGCGAACGACCTGCAGATCGTTTGATTCCCACGCAGCGAGGTAGAACGCCGACCCACTGGTGTCGAATCCGCAGTACCGGCCGACGACGTACGCGACGGCCTTGACCTCTCTGGGGGCACGAAAAACAGGTCACGAAGTACGCCGTCCGGAGGTAGGCCCTCTGATTCTCAGGATTCCGTTTAAATTGGCTGTAGAACGTCCCAATATTCCTCTAGGCGTTGAAAATCATTGACACGGCTTTGTTTACGTACAAATAGCACGTGAAATTGCTGCTAAGCAAGGTTGCTCACTCCTCCCGCCGTTCTCGGCACATACTGCAAAAATCATCGACCTCACCTAGCGACGACACCTCTGTTGTTTCCTCGAATGAATCTTCCTCTGTATATGTCTGTGCCCACCCGCAGTGATCTGGTTCGGTGAAGTGCCACATCTTGCCGACCTTTCGTGAAATTCTCATACACTGTTCATATTGCCACAGTTAATAAGCACATTGTCTGTACTTACGTCCTCCTACGACACCGTCTCGCCCTGCTCCCGCTGCTTGCGGCTCTCGGCTAGATGCGCCAGCGCCTCCTCGGAAAGCTGCGTTGGCGGGTTAACAGCGTCCCGAAGCGCGTCGCGGATGGACTCGGATTTGTTCGCATAGCCACGCTTCTCCCAGACGTTGTTGACCTGGGCCAGCAGCGACTGTGGCACCCGGACGTTGATTTTCTCCATTTCACCGTCGCCGCCGGCATCGCTGTCAGTGCTCATATACTGTGATACACATGTATCACGTAGGTAGCTGCGGTCGGATATCTCGACCGTGATTGACCAAGTCGAGACTCCAGTCTGCGGTGAGATGCCGATGCTCCGAGAGGTTTAGGACGACAGCTTGGCCACCGACGTGGAAGCCGACGTATTCGACTGTGTCTTGGTGGAATTGTGCGGGCGATGCGACTGGGACTGCACTTGAACCGGCTGTTGGTACATTGCCGTTCATCGTTGCTCGCGGGTGGTTCGGTGACCCCCGCACCCCTCAAGGGGCGACAAACAGGGAGGCGAGCTGTTCGGCAACGTATTTGACAGTTGCAACATACTATCCACATAATTGAGGATGGCTGTACTGGACGACCTCTCCGGATTCGAATTCGAGGACGTGATGGAGGACGTGTTCCGCACCCTCGGTTACGAGAACGTCCGGCAGGCTGAGAAGACAGCCGACGAGGGTCGCGATGTCATTATGGAAGAGGTCGTCGACGGCACCCGGCGTGCGATCGTCGTCGAGTGTAAGCACACGGGAACCGTCGGTCGGCCGGTCGTCCAGAAGCTCCATTCAGCGATCGCCACGTTCGGCTTCGACGGCCCGAAACGCGGGATGGTCGTGACGACCGGCCGGTTCACCAACCCTGCCCAGGAGTACGCGACACGCCTCCAGCAGAACGACGACCCACATCCAATCGAACTGCTCGACGGTGAGGACCTCCGAGAGATTGCCGACGAGATCGGGCTTGACCTCTACAACGGTCGCATCGAAATCCTCTGTGACGAAACGCTCCGCCCGTACGATCCGGCCGGCGACGTCGACGCGCCCGTCGCGGAGGCGTTCCGCGACATCGAGAACATCGACGCTGTCGGCCTCCCAGACCCACACTCATCGGTGACGTTCCGCCCCGTGGTCGCGGTCACCGCGAACACGAACGCCGTCTTCGAGACATCGGTGGGCGTCATCCACCGGATCAACGACCGATCGCGATTCGTCGCCCACGCCGAGCGCGGGCAGCCACAGGTCGCGGACGAAGACGTCGTGACGCTGGTCACCGATAACCTCCACGCGACGGTCGACCTTGACTCGGAACAGTTCAGAGAGGTGTTCGACGATGTCGAGGAGAACCGGTTCGGGCAGACCCAAACGGAGTACAAGGAGTGGGCTGTCAACCGACTCCAGCAGCACCATACGACGACGGTGACCTACACCGGCGACAACAACGTCACGTACAACAAGACGTGTGAGCCGAATGTCTCGGATATCTCCGTCCAGTCGATCGAACCAGTGTACCTCCCCGAAATTCGGCAGACCACCGACATCCAGGAGTACACCTATCCCTACGAGTACTACGCAGCGGGCCCGTCACGAGTGACCGTCGAGGACGGTATCCATCGATGCGTCCACTGTGACACGAGCGGCGTCGACGAGACGTACACCTACTGTCCGAATTGCGGGGCAATCGCCTGCGACAGCCACATCAAAACGGAGCGGCTGGAAGGCGAGCCGGTCTGTACGGGGTGTGCAGTCACCGAGCGGTTCACACTGAAGACGAAGTACTTCTACGACGACCAGAACCTCGAGACGTTCCGCGAGGAGTACGCCGACATGCCGTTCCACGAGAAAGCGATGGAGAACAAGTGGCTGGCCGGGGGGTGCGTGGTCGCGACGCTGTTGGCCCTCATCGTCCTCCTCATTATTGGCGGCGTCATCTGAACTGACTGACCCTCACATCGCTTTCCCAACGAGATCTATGCGCGCCTTCTTGGAACACCCAGGAAGTGTTGCGTCACCGAAGTCGAACCGTTCCCTCATCATGCTCGAGAATACCCTTCGTGACTAGTCGCTCAATCGCGTCGTCGACGGCGTCTTCTTGATCGCCAGAAAGCGCCCGCACATTCGAGAGCGCCTGCTCTTGAATTGCTTCGACGCCGTTGATACCCTCGTCAACAGCCCTCAAGACGATGTATTCGATCTCGAACGCTGTCGCGAACGCTTCGATGCGGTCGATGAACGTATCTGGAAGCCCGGACAGTGAGCTCACCGCCATTTCGATTGCGAATAGCGGGTGGGAGCGGTCACGGATCTGTCGTGCTTCAGTGGAGCCGGTGTTGAACGGTCGCTGATCGTCAATCTCCGTCAGAATCACCTCGTAGTCCAACCCACGCTGGGCATACGTTCGCATATCTTCGATGTCGCGGCGCCGGCCACTCCCCAGGTCTCCGCCGGAGACCGCTTTTAACAGAAACATATCCTCATCGGAGAGGATGTGTGCTGTTGCGTGACGGCCGGTCCAGAACTCTTCAGCCCGGTCGTGCATTCGGTCGGTGATCCACACTTTCCCGACGACTTGCTGTTCGAAGAGGTCAATCTGGAGTCCACGCTCTTCGTGATGTAGTTCGACGGTTTTCCCGACACCTTCGAACGATTCCGTTGGCTCGCTAACCACTGAGAATCCCTGGGATATGAGCGTCTGATAGACGTGTTCGAACTCAGATACCACACCCAGCGCGAGGTCGATATCCTCGGTTTGGTCTTTCAAGCCATGAACTGTCATCGCCGATCCCCCAAGGAGATACACCGTCACGGACTCCGACAGCCAGCTGTCGAACTCTTCGAGAAACGCTTTGATCGCCTCGCTACCACTGAATACAGTCATGCGACCCCGTACTGATCTTTGAGCGCCCTGAATTCTGCTTCACTCGGGAGGACGACAGGAAGGTCGTCTGTGGTGTCGAACTCTCCGTGGAGTGTCAGATACATCGCAGTCACTGTCGACTCCAGACTGTACCACTGCGCAGTCTCTGTCAGCGTCTCTTGATCGATATCCAACGTCTCGATAAGGAGCATCGCATAACTGACACGACGAGACCCGCTATCGAGGACGAGCGTGTGGCACACGACGTTGGCAGGTGTGAGCTCCTCGTCGGGCGCATACCAGAACGCGGGTTCGCCGGCGAGGAAGAACTGTAGGCCGTACTCCACAAACCGAGCAAGCCCGGTCAGTTGCCAGTCGGTGGCGGCCTCGAGTGCTTCTGTATCTTCGGCTGTCTGTACGCGGACGAGTGCTCGCTTCGGATCACACCATTCGACGGTCGCACTCGGTGCAAGTCCTCGGACGCGCGACCGGTGTTCGTGCCGGACGACTGCACGAGCGAACGTCAGCAGCGGCGAGAGGTCCTCACTTAACGCATACTCCGGGCCCGATGGGGACAGCATCGCGCGATGCTTGAGTGGTGACAGCGCCTTGTGGACACCTTGCCGGGTAATACCGAGTCGCTCGGCGATCTCGGACACGCGTCGGGGCTCGTCGAGATACCAGCACACCCGAAGTGTGGCCGGCGAGAGGAGGTCGGGCCATTCGACGTGTCCGAGTTCGGATCGAAGGGCCCGGTACGCTTCGACGACCGGGTGGTCTGTGAGGGAGACTTCCCGCTGGTTGTTTGGCCCACGGTGTTCGGCGAGCAACCCCGATTCGAGTAACTTGTCGAGTACGTCGTAGAGATGAGTCTGCGAATACTCAGTGTCTATCGCGAGATCAGCTGCTGTTGCTTCCCGGCCGGTGCTCAACGCGTCGATGACAGCGAGTCCGGCCTTCGTAAGCATCTCTGTCCACTCTAAGCACTATACGTATAAATACGTTTCTTGGTTTAGGTTGACGAAATCTGATCCACTATTGCTACCTCTGTCATAGAATCATCACCAGCGACCAAATTCATGCGGTCTCGTATTCGCTGAGCGACCGATTCGGACTGCTTGTCACCCACTTCCCAACTTGTACGATCGCAAACGAGTTGATTGCGGCGTCGAGTGCGTCACCAAGCCTCCCGCGAACCGTCGCCGGAAGCGTCTCAACGCGAATCGCTGTCAGCGGGTTCTGACCGAGTGCGTACCCCGTCGCCATACTTTCTGGATACACACAGATTACGTCCTCACTCCGGACATTTTCGAGCACTCGCTCGGCATCCCGGTACTGGTGGACGGTCGCATTGAGTTCATCCACCGGGAAGAGATCAGTCGCGTCCCCGTACTGTATTCGCCCTCCCGCCGATTTATAATGTCCTTTGGGCATATCTGTTCTAATATATATGTTCTACAAGCATTAAGTTTGTGCCGGATATCCGTCCACTCTGTCCTCAAGACTGACCATCGCTAGTTGTCTCTGCCCGATGTCACCGACAACTCATATCTCATGGCGGGACTATACAGGATGGAACCACACGTTCGGAACTCCCAATTTCTGAAATCCAAAATTCCATTTGAGTGGGACTCTTCAATTGCGGCCATTGAAACTGACTGTCTCCCCGGCAGCTGTGGCCGCTGTAATGCGACCGACATCAGCGGTGGTGGATAGACGTGATTTCTAGTGGGTAGTGATCGGTCTGTGGTGTCTATTTTTATTTCCCGATGGGGGTGAGGTGAACAGTCAAAAAAAAGAAGCACCGCACGGGAGGAAGCTCCCACAGAGCCGTCTCGATTTCCAACCAGTTTGCTGCTCGCGGCATCGTGTGGACACACACTGTCGGCGTCAGGTCACAGCCGACCAGCCACGCGAGCGGCCATCCACACCAACTTAATGCGACCAACACATCTTGAACAAGCAGTCTTCGACCGCTGGGGCCGGCAATGCGTACTCTGCGGTCGAACGCCAGAGGAATGGCTCGAAACCGATTACGGAGCGCGCAACCAAGACAAACTGTCCTTCCATCACGTCAACGGCGACGATACGGACCACCGTGTCGAGAACGTGATCCCGCTGTGTCAGAGCTGTCACGTCCACATCCACAAGGTGGACGAGCCACCCTACCGGATATGGCATCGGCAACTCCCGATCGAGCATCGTCATGCGTGGAACGAGTACCACCACGAATACTACGAGGGACCACCCCTGACTCGTGAAGAAGCTGTGAACCAGTTCGGCGACGATGGAGGCGTCCCAGTGAGTGTAAAGTATCTCGTTCATGAACGCAAGGACTTCGACCCTGCTGAGTTCGAGGCACCTGATGTCGACTTGCTTCCCGAGGATCACGCTGACGATGAGTGTGATGAGGCTGACTCAGGCGACGTGGATGATGATGACGGTGACGGCGACGAAGACGACAACTCTGCGTCATAACGCCCGACATTAGGACCAACTTCTTGCGGTCTAGTGCTTCTACTCCCAATTAAATATTTTTGGAACACTCATGTGTAGAAGATTGCTGATCGCTCGCCTTCTTGCGGTTTGACGGATTTGTCTTCGGTTCGAGAATCGTCTTGTAAACCGATTTCCTTGGGTTTAGCACTCACTTCGAGTTCGACTTTTAATAAAGCACTTCTGAATGGGGCCCTGAGGCGTTTATCCTCCCCCAAATCGTGGTACAACTTTGGATCAACCGTCCATGTTGTCTTCTATCCACTAGAATGGGACCGTTGCGTCCTTAGAGCCGTCTATCGCCGTAGCTGGGCGATACTGAAACCACGTTGAAGCAGTAGTGCTACTCGTTGACGTCGACGACGGTCGCCTCTTCAGGCGGCGCAATATCGAGTTCGGCAGCGCCGCGCTCGATCTCTTCTGGTGCCGTCCCCTTGGCCTCGGCGAGCAGCTCGGTGAGCTCCTCGTCCGAGATTGTGTCGATGTCGGCCGGTGTTTTGTGTCCCATATCATCTTCTAGCCGCCGCGAAGTGATATTCGTGGGTGTCGGAATCTCTTGATTTCGCTCTTAACCAACACAGTGGACCGATATTGCCTAGTTGTTGGTTAGGATTTGCGTTCTCACCAGTCGGCGACGGTCTGTTCGTCGACGTCGCCCTGGACGTCCTCGCCGCACTCCAGACAGGTGAACACGCAGTCGTCGGTCATGTTGAGGAGGATGAACAGATATCGACGATCACCAAGACCCATTCAGCATCAACTTCGAGGAGCAGATTACGCACGGCAGGATGGAATATATGATCGAATACTACGTTGAGGAACTCCTGGATGGCAGCTGTAATCGGGAAAACCTCTGGTGTTGGTACAGCACCTAGAGTGCCGCCGACCGCCCCGCCCAGAGTAGCACCGTGTTCGCCGCCCAGTGTGAACCCGCTCATACCTTAGTCTACGCCACAATCGCGTAAAAAGCTCACACTCGATCTCTGGACCAATGTTCAATCATCGAGCAGCTCGTCACGAGCCCGCTTCAGCTCCGAGACGTCCCACTCGTCGCTGCCGCCCTGATCGCCGTGCTCTTTCTTCACCAGCTCTCTGAACGGACCCTTCACGACAGGATCGGGCGCGTCTTCCGAGAGGTCGAGGACTTCGTACGGCGGTGGCGTCTCGACCCGGCCGCCGGCGACGACCACCGACTCGTCCCTGTTACCAGTCGGCAAGCGGGGGGTTTCGAACTCCGAGTCCACCGTGGTGACGCCGCACTTCTCGGCGAGGCGCTTCCGGCGGGCGTAGAGTGCGATCGCCCGGGCGTTGTCGCGCAGTGAGCTTTCACCGATCGCACGCGATCGCGTAGCCGATGTCGGTAGGGCGATCGTCGTACAACCAAAGAGCCCAAGGAGTAGCACGAGGGACAGCGACCGCAAGGAGCCGTCTGTTCATATGTTAGCGAACAAATTTTATATATTATTGTTCGGATAAACTACATTTAGGAGCAATCGGCATCGCTTTTTTGTGCCAACAGTGGCGGCACTCCCGTCCGTGATCTATACTTGTGTGTTGGTTGTTCAACTTCGGACAGCCAACAGGAGATGATCTACAGAGCCGGTGACGACCGTTGTGTCGTGCGATTTGTTGTGCTTCCAAACACTCTATGATATGTTGCTATCCACACAACCCCCGACTCACGTCATGCGGTTTGGGTCTTTGGATCTTCAAACAACGACGATCAAGGTACGGATTCCCGTTTGGACCGCACAACAAGAGACACCCCAGTAACGAATATTACCCTGGGCTGGGCAGTACTGATCATGTCGCGCAAATGGACCCTCAAGTATCTCCGGAATGGGTTCGTTGACGAGGTGAAGCAACTGCGAGCCGAGCAGGGCTACAATACGAACGAGAAGCCGACCCACAAGTGGCTTCGACAGAATGGATTCGGATACTTCCTCAAACGTGTCCGCGAACTCAACATGCGTCCTGATGAGTGGCTCCTCGAGGAGTGTGGCTTCGAGCAGTCGGGGAAAGACTACCCGTGTAGCAATCCCGAAACAGTCCGGCGCGTCGAAAGCTGGCTCAAGTATGAAGAGGAGGTTGGCGAGCGGATCAACGGGACGAGTATCTCGACAGCTCGGACACACATCCGGCGCTCAATGGAAATCGCCAAGGAGACGACCGGAACGAGTGACATCTTCGAGCTGGGCCGCGGCGAGCGTGAGGTCTGTTTCAATCGCGCGGAGCAGCTGATGCGGGGGTTCAAGGACGAGTTCAATAGTGGCCAGACGAAGTACAACTACGCGACGACGCTTCGCGATCTTCTCGCACGGATGGAGGAGAAAGACGTCATCGACCACGACCCGCTGACGTCGCTGGTCGGGATGTCTGGCTGGGCCGGAGATTCGACATCAGTCACAATTGCGCCCTCTACATCGCTCGTAAAGGCGTACTTCGACGCCTGCGAAACCCGAACGGAGCAGATGGTGATGATCTGCCTAGCCGTAATGGGGTGGCGGCCAGCTGACTTCTGTGATCCGGAGGCGATCCGCGGCATCCACTTCGACGGGGAGCGCCCCTACGTCGAATTCACAGATGAACGAAAGAACGGCCCCAGCCTCGTCCCGATTATCCTGTGCCAAGACTTCATCGAACAGTGGGTGCGGTTCGTCAAGACGGTGCCGGACAACGGCACAGCGCTGTTCCCATCTGATGATTCCGATGACGGGGCGCGGTCGACGCAGTGGGTTCGAGATACCGTCAAAGCGATCGGAGAGCGCGTCGACGAGACGCTTCGCAACGGTGAGAAGCCCACCCCGAAGCACTTTCGCAATTTCTGGTACACCGAGTATACTGCAGCGTACTCCGAGTTCCGTCGGGACAATAACTTCGCAGCCTCAGCGCAGGGGTCACAGTCTGACCGCATCCCAATCTCATCGTATAATGATCCTCTCATGGGTAGCTGGTTCGACACGTTCGAACAGTTCGCCCACACCAAACTATCGGTCCCGGTTGAGGACCTCGAGCCTGCCGACGAGATCGGCAACATCGACATCGGCGATATCGATGGAGACGCAGCGTTCGACCTCGTCGAGACGGCTAGACAAGCTACACTAGAGGGCTGGGAAGGTGCGAAGGCGTTGTTCCCCGCTGGGGCTGCTGCCTATCTCACGAGCTACGCAGGCGTCGCTGCTGGCCGAGTAGCAACTGCGTGGGGTCAGGCAAAGCATGACGGGATGACACTCCACCCAGACTTCGAGCACTACCCCAACATGAGCAAGAAGCGGCAGGCGGGGTTGGGAATAGGGCTCGGCGTGCTCTTCTCGATCGAACTTGGCTACCTGTACATCATCGGGATGTTCGGGGAAATCGCCTCCGGAGACATAACAGCGTGGCTCCCGATCGTGTTCGCGGTCATATGGTGGATCTGGCTGTTCGATTCCGAGTTTCCTGACCGTGAGGAAGCGCTCGAGGCGCTGAGGTAGGCTACCGCCTCTCCCACTCGCCAACCTCTCGAGCGTCGATGTCGACCCGAGCGGTGACGCCGCACGAACAGTGGATACCGACGGACTTCGTGCCCGTGGTGATCGCCCTTGTCGTGTCGCCACACCCCGGGCAGTCGACGTCGAACGTCTCGATCATGCTCGTCGATATCGGCCGCTCGGGGATAGACAGTTCGCCCGGCTCGCTCTTATGTAGAACTGCGGAAAGCCCCCATAACAAGACAATCGATGGTGATATCAACATACGCTGGTGACCGCAGCGTGGACAGAATGTATTCTCCCAGAACTGCTTGAGTCGCCGCTCGATGGCCTCATCGAGCGGCTCCGTGTTGATTTCGATAACTCTCAGCTCAATCAGCTGTCGAAACATCCCACCGAACGCTGGCTGAGTAGAAGCCATATCCCCAGATTAGCATCGGCTCAGTGTAATTATACGGTCCTTCCACGTTTCTACATAAGAGCGGCCACTTTAACCAACAAACCAGCCCTGCTTACTCGCCGCCTCAAGCAGCTCCTTCACTTAGGGATTTCCTGATTCCACGACGTACTTCGCAGGAACCACCGTGTTTCCCGTAGGAACCGCAGTCTCCACAGGCGTGTCTCCGGAGTCAACTCTTGGGTCGGTGAGTCCACGAGAACCGCTGTCCTGTCCGTCTTTAGTTAACCCCTACACCTCGGTTGTGTAGCGGTAGCGAGCATTTTTGAGGGTATCATAGAAACGTTCACATACCCGCAGTACGGCGATCTACACCAAGAGTAACTCCAGTTTCACTCCATTTTTGAACTCAACTAGACAAACGCTCTCTCATCCTACCCATGATAACCGTTCTATGACATCCTCGGGCTAAACGTAATTGTGGTCTAAGCGTAGTCAGAAGCGACGACGCAGCTACTCTGTCCGTTCGTTTTCGAGCCGTTCGGCGACCTCCTCAGGGTGCTGTATCGCGACCTTCAACACTGCCTCATGTAACTCTCGTCCCGTCTCGTTGCGGATATTCCGGTCACGGAGGTGGCGTTTCACCTCGATATCGAGGAAATCTTCAAACTTCTCGTGCGTGGATTTCCGTGGGTAGATCTGCGCCTGGACGGATTCGTCAAAAGAGAAGGCCGGCTCGTTTCTGTCGTCTACAGTCGACGTGCTCGTATCCTGCCCGGTGGTCTCATCGGCGTCGACGACGGGTCCGGACTCCTCTTCCTCTGCCGCTTGGTCTTTTCCTGCCTCGTTGAGGTCATCAAATCCGGTCATCGGTCGATCCCTCCTTGTTCGACGATCTGAGCGAGTTCGGCGTAGTTCTCCAGTTGGTCACAGCTCTCGTCGTAGTCACGGACGGGAAGAGCAGCGTCGTGCGCAGCGTCGATGGCGCCACGGAACCGGATCCCCGGAAGCCCACCGTCGTACTCACCGACGTCGATAGCGTCCCACTCCTCAGGGGTGATGCGAGCGTAGGAAGGAATGATATCGTCGGCGATATCGAGGGAGTTGAGCTGTTCGAGCAGACCCCGATCGCGGGTGTCCTGGTCGATCCGACTGTTAAGCGCCGTTGGCGTCACCGCGAGGATATTCAGCTCGAAGTATTCTCGAGCTTCCTCGACGAGCCGTTGAATCGTATTCGAGAGGCCGGAGTCGTAGCCACTCTCAGGTTTAAGTGGAATGATGATGTTCCGCGTGGCGTACATCGCGTTGTCGTTCAGCTTTCCCCGGTTTGCTGGGCAGTCGACGACGATGTAGTCGTATTCGTCGCCGAGTAGCGGATCGACGAGATGCTTGCGGAGTCGGGCGCTCCCCATCGTTGCGTTCCGGAGTTCGTTCTCGACGGATTCAAGTTCGGTATGGGCCGGGAATAGGTCGAGACCGTCGACGACGTTCACGATGTACTGGATCGGTTCCTCGCTGTCGACGAGGACACGCTGTGTATGGTTCACCTCACTTGTAAACTCGTCTTCGAACCCGAGTTGGCGGGTCATGTGCCCGTTGTCGTCGAGGTCAATAACGAGCGCGCTCCCGTTGCGGTGGGCGAGTTCGCGCGCCGTGTTGATGGCGGTAGTCGTCTTCCCGAAGCCACCTTTTAATACGCCGACGCTGACCGCCCGTGGTTCTGTTTCAGACATAGGTGGGTTAGCTAAGGTAGCTATGGCAGCTGTGTCACCTGAGGTGACTAGGGTACTTTATTCAACTGCCATAGTCCCTGTTCTGCCTAGAACAGCGTCTGCGGCGCACTTGAATCTACCCATGCCAGCTACTCTTAATAAAGCAGCTACCTTAGCCACCTTAGCTACTTTATCTGTTATGCCGATTTATGATCGCTACGGTAGATATTCCTGCAGAGTTAGCTAAAGCAGGTGCCTAAGCTACCTAATTTAAGAGAGCTATCACCGCTATCAGCGCATTTCAGATCGGACCTGTGTGACCTCATCCCGCCGATAGATTTTTGCTATTCCGCGGAAAGTAAAATACATGGCAGAATCCGCGATCTCACATTCACACCCGCTTGATACGATGCTGGCCGTCTCTGACGTGATTCGGAACGACCGGCTCGCCCAGTTGTATGCTCGTGTCCTTGAACTTGATTCGCCAACTGTCGAGGAACTATCTGAGGGCATCGAGAGTTCGACGACAACCATTTACGAGGATGTCAAACATCTCGTGGAGATTGATCTGTTGGAACGGGTCACGGAGACGCAACCGTACCGCTATCGAGCGAGTCAGGTTGATATGACGATTCAGGCTAGCGGAGAGACGTTCCAGATCACGCCGACGCTCCTCGTCGCTCTCGCGGAACGCCAATCGAACGAGAATATTAGCCTCTATATTGACCGCAACGGTGTCAGTGGACTCGCAACGGCGATCGAATACGCTCGTGCGTACACACAGTCGAAAATGAACGCCCGAATCATGGCCCGTGAACAGGATATCCCTGTTCTCGAAGCAGAAACTATCCTCCAAGAACTCCAGGAGATTATTCTGGAAGCTGAGCCTGGTATCTCGACGAGCCTCGATATCGAGGAGCTTGACTCCGCCGTCGACGAACAATTGGACGAATAATATCCGTGTCAGCGCAACTGTTCCCATCTGTGGAGAGTCATCTCATCGACGCGAACCTCTTCATCCGGTTCGAGCGGCACAACACTGTCAATCTGCTTGAGCGGGCTGTCACCGAGCAGAATATCGTCCTGCTCCTGCCCACACGAGTATATGAGGAACTCACGCCAGAATCCTATCCCTACGGGACCCCTCCGGTAGAGGATGCGATCGAAGCTGGCTGGGTACAGCTTCTCGAGGAGGTCAAATATTCAAATCCAGTCGTTTCTGCGACGATGGATATGGTTCGCCAGTATATCTCTGCTGCCACCGATCGCCCCGAGCATACGATAGAGCAAGCAGATGCGGAAGTAGGTGGAGCGGCAGCAACACTCCTTGAACAGGGACGAACAGAATCGATCGCTATCTACACGAACGACTTACCGGCGTTCCGCGGGATTGAGCGGGCCCTCTCACAGCATGGCTACGAGGACGCAGTTCAGCTCATCAAGGCATTCGACTTCGTCACGTCCATCGAAAACCGCTACCAGTTCTCTGGATAATCCCTTTCTGATGGACCGACCGCAGGGGTGTGATATCATTCGTTGCCGATATCAGCAGGGCTCTACTGGTCACTTACCCGTTGGTCGGTTTGTGAGAACGCCTCAGTCGCCATATCGGCGCGCTCGGCTGCCTCGATATGCTGGTACGCCTCACGGACCTGTTCCTCGCTGTTGTCGAGATACCGTGCGGCCGCGGCGTAGCCGAACTGTCGAACGAGGACTTCACCGACGCCCCGACGCCCGCCGTGTAGTTCGAGGTAGTCGCCATCAAGCGAGAGGTCCAGCTCGCCGCGACGTTCGACGAGCGCGTCGTGGGTCCAGAGCCGCTCCATGATCGAGCGTGCGCCGTCGGTAGTAAGCGGCTTCGGTGGGTCAAGGTCGTGTTCGGCAGCGACGATCAGGTCAGGAGCGCCCGTCCGGACGCGTTCGATCTGATCATCGTCGAGGCCGGTATCGTTGAGCCCCTCTGTGACGTGCGAGGCGAGCGAGGGGCGGTGGAGCGTCGTGAACACCGGCCACGACTCTGGTACCTCCAGCACCTCGGCGTATCGCTTCAACGGCGTGCTGACGGGCTCTGGGAGCGAGGCCTCCTTCCACTCGCGACTCTTCCGGAACACGGTAACGCTGCTGTCCGCGAACGACACGTCACGCCAGCGGATTCCGTTGCGGCCCTCGTGGTCCTCCTTCGGCGCGGAGAGGAATTCCGAGCCACGCAGGCCGGTGTAGGCGACGACGTACACGAGCGCCTGCTCGCGACACCGCTGGTAGGCCTCGAACCGCGCTCGCTGTTTGGCCTGCCACAGCTCACTCTCGGGGTCACCACGATCGGTGTGGGAAACTTCGATCGCGCCGAGCTCGTCGAACGCTTCAGAGACGCGGCGGTCGACGAACTGCGTGATCAGGTCGCGGTGGATCGGCTCCCACGCTTGTTGGTCACCTGGACGTCGCCCGTCGTTTTCGGGCAGTGGGTCTTCAGCGTCCGATTCGCGGGCATAGTGGCGTGGGAGGTACCCCTGGGCGTGCGCCCAACCACACCACGACGCGACGTGGGCGTAGTAGGTGAGCACGGTCCCGGCGGCGTATCCCGCGGTCGAGAGGTACCGTGCGTAGTCTGAGAAGACCGTCGTGTCGAGGTCGACGAACCGGACGGTGTCGTCGTCGACGACACCCGCCCACGATTCTGGTGGTGACGCATTCGCTGAGTCAGCTGTCTTGCCGAGACACCAGCGTCGGAATCGATTCAGTTCACGATCGGCGTCGGCTCGGTACGCACCCTCCTCGCCGGCGTCACCCTTCCCCTTGTCCGTGAGGTACTTCGTGAACGTGTCCTCGATCGGCGTTTCGACGGAGCGGCGACCCGTCATCGGCCCCTTGGAGTGTGGGAGTTGTACCTTCGGATCACTGCCCTAGAAGCGTTGTTCTGGCTGGAGCGACTGTCTCGGGAAGCGTTGGCCATAATTCGGAATCTGCCTTGGTTGGGGGCACGGGTGGGGGTCACTAAGAGTTTACTTTGTCTTACCGAGATAAGACAAAGTAAATAATTTTGGCGAATATGAGAGTCTGTGAGTGGTTCTCGAGTGATATTGGCCGCGAGAGCCTATCTGGACGAACGAATACGCTGTTATATTGTATATCGCTATATTGAATTCCCGCCTGGGAGAAGATGAGACTGATCGTCTCAATGCATACGGGTCTGACACTGATTTCTTTGCACAGGACCTCTCGATCAGTCGATCCCGTGGCTTAACTTGAGCGCGTCGTCGATCTCACCCATTGTCGAGTCGTCGAGACTGCCAGCCACCGAATGGATTCGGTTCTCGACAGACACGACTCGAATTTGGTCAAGCCGCACGAAGTGATCTTTCTCAACCAGTGAGTCCGACGCTTCCACAAGTAACGCCAATCAACCCGTCAAGAAGTGAGAACGATGATACCTAACCGAGGACTTGTTCTGTCCGACATACTACGGTCGGTAGCGGCCGAAGCTTACAATATACACTGAATATTGAACGGAGCAAATAAAACGATATCAACACCCAGGAGTTTCCGTGATGAGAATAAACGGATCGCGCTCGCGATTGTAGTCGGCGACATCTCCGGCGACCGCTTCGATGAGTCGGCGATGAACTTCTCTGGCTGCTCGTCCCTCGTCTGGGCTCAAGTAGTGGAGCCCGCCCAGCTCCGTCCAGAAATCACCGTCAAGCCAAAACAGTGTCTCATCGTTCGACTGGTGGACGATGTCGCCGTTATCGCTCAGTCCCTCGGTGTCGAGTTGACCACCCGAGAGCTGGGCGCGTGCCAGCACCGCCACAAGCTGCCGGCGTGAAATGGATGCATGAACAGCAACATCGTCGATCAAACTCCCGAAGTAGCCTTCGACAGTATCAATCGTTTGGGAGAACTCATCAAGCGTAACGGAATCTAACGGTATTGTATCCCTTGGTACTTCTCGAGTTTCCCAAGATCGAGAGCCGCTAAGTAATACGTCAGATGCAAGGTTGAGTTCAATACTATCCGCCGTTCGACAGTACTGTGTTCTATCCCTGCTCTCGTCCGCAGTGACCTCTTCTAAATACATATTCTCAGAAAGTTCCTTCACACGTCTATAACAGGTGGCAATCGGGATATCTAGCTCTTGACTCAGCCAGCTAACTGATCGCGGTTCCTTCGCCGCCCGCAGTATATCTACGCTGTATTTCCGCCCGAGTACCTCAACTGCTTCCGTCGACATCTTGTTACCACGATTGATTCTCAAGGCTGAATAGCTGTACCCTATATTTATCGATCTAATTCTATTAGGGCCGATATGAAATGGTTCTCTAAGCGAAAACATAATAGAGCGGAACAACAACATCGGATGTATGAGCGATGGAGACGCGTACACGGAACATACCCCCGCGGGACTTCTCGAATTGTCTTCGGAACTGAATCAAGCTGGTTCTATTGAGGACGTCTCTGTCGTTGCGGTCCGAATGTTGGATCTCAATTTTGATGCGCCTCTTTCGGCGATCTGGGAATACGATGAGGAGGGAAACGAACTCCGCCCAATCGCCGAATCAACTGAGGCACAAGAGGTGATCGGCGATGCACCTATCCTTCCACTCGATTCTCTCGCCGGGCGTGTGTACAGACAGAATCGTCCGGAAGCGTTCGACGATGTCCACGAGGCCGATGACACGTATAATTCAGACACCCCGATTCGGAGCGAAATTCTTGTGCCAATTTCAGATTTCGGCGTCTTGAGTGTCGGAGCCACTGAAGTGGATGCGTTTACCGAAAAAGACTCAGAACTGGCAAAACTCGTTGCTTCGAATCTTGAAGCTACAATCTCACGAATCCGACGACACGAGGAGCTACAGGCTGAACGTGATTGGACACACACGTTGTTTGAAGGCTCCAACGATGCCATTTTTATTAGTGATTCAGATGCGAATTTCGTCCAAGTAAATCAGGCTGCTTGCGAGTTAACTGGCTATGAGCGAGAGGAACTCCTCTCGATGCGTATTCCCGATCTTCACGAAGAGGTCGACTTACATGCCTATCGGGACTACCACGCCCAAATTTTAGCTGGCGAACCAGCAACCACTGACGCAAAATTGCTTCGGAGCGACGACAGTAAAATTGATGTGGAGTTCTCGAACCGTCGGATCGAGCGCGATGGGACGGCCTATATGCATACCGTTGCGAGAGATGTGACGGAACAGCGGGAACGCCGACGTCGTCTGGAGTCATTTCAATCAGCTATCGAGAACGCGAGTGATGGGATTGCTATTTTGGAGAACGAGGAGTACACGTACGTTGATCAAACGCATGCCGACATATACGGGTTCGAGGACAAAAACGAGTTACTCGGGCAGACCTGGCATGAGTTGTATACCGATCCCGTCGAGGTCGAGCGCATAGAGGATGAGGCGCTTTCAGCCCTCTGGTCCGATGGAGAGTGGAGAGGTACTGTAACTGCATCTCCAGAAGGCAAGGGAGAATTTCCGACCGAACTATCGCTGACACGCTTGGAAGACGATCGAATCGTCTGTGTTGTCCGTGACGTGTCTGAAAAATATCGGCGTCAAGCGGAACTTCGGGAGAATGAGCGGCGTTTCGAGTCGGTGTTCGAAGATCCTGAGATGCTGGTCGGATTACTGGAAACCACTGGTGAAGTGATCGATGTGAATGAAACAGCCCTGGAGTACGTTTCGCACGCTAAAGATGAGATGTTGGGGGAACCGATTTGGGAGGGGGAGTGGTGGTCACACTCTCAGACTCTGCAGGACGATCTAAAAGACTGGATCGATCGAGCAGCGTCAGGTGAGTACGTCAGTTTCCAATCCGAATACCCAACACCGGATGGAGAGATTCGGTTCATGACGGGCACAATCCGTCCGGTTACAGGGGAATCTGGAGTCGAATCGCTCGTCATTTCTAGCCGTGATATTACTCCCCGTGAGCGACGACGTCGCGAGTTAGAGACGTTCCAGCAGGCTGTCGAGGATGCGAAAGACGGCTTCGCTATTCTTGAGGATGGAGAATACACCTACATCGACGACACACACGTGGATATGTATGGATTCGATGGTACTGACCAACTCCTCGGGGACTCTTGGCGGATGCTCTATGACGAAGATGAGGTAGAGCGTCTTGAGTCGGAAGCCTTCCCTGTTCTTGAGTCGGAGGGCCACTGGCGGGGTAAGGTAACCGGATCCCGACCGGACGGGACCACATTCCCGGCTGATCTCTCTCTGACCATCATCGATGAGGGCCCCCTCGTTTGTACTGTGCGCGATCAGACTGCACAACGAGAACGGAAGCGCGAACTCGAACTCAAGGAGCAAGCGATTGACTCCTCGAATGTTGGGGTCATGATCACCGACCCACAGCGAGAAGACAACCCGATCGAGTACGTAAATAAAGGATTCACCGACATTACTGGCTACCAGGAGGACGACGCCTTAGGTCGTAATCCACGTTTCCTCCAGGGACCCGAGACAGACCCAGACGAAATATCGAAGCTTCGAGAGGCGATTGCGGCCGGTGAACCGGTAACAGTAGAACTGAAAAACTACCGAAAAGACGGAAGTGAATACTGGAATCGATTGTCTGTCACGCCAGTCACTGATGCAGATGGGACGCTTTCGAAGTTTATTGGCATACAGCAGGACGTAACAGGTCGGAGGCAACGGACTCGGAGCCTGGCAGAACAAAACCGGAAACTCGAATTGGTTCTTTCTGGAACGGACACTGGTATTGCAGAGTGGAGTCTTGAGACGGAGCAGATATCATTCGACGACACGCTTGTCGATTTACTTGGCCATGACCCGGACAACTATGAAGAGTTCGTACAGATCGTCGCGCCGGAAGATCGGGACCGTGTTCGTGATTCACTAGAACGAGTCGGTGATATCAACGACTTGTCTGCGGATTTCAGAGTTATTGATGCCAACGAACAAACGCGATGGATACACACAGATGCTGTTCTGATACCCGATGACGAAACTGGAGAGAGACTTGTCGCGATTGCCACGGACATAACGGAGCAAAAACGACGGATTCGGCAGATTCAACAGGAGCGGAAGCGATTTGAGATCCTCTCCGAAAGTCTCGAAGAATACGCCTTTGTACTTCTCGATGACGATGGACAGATCGACAGCTGGAACGATGGAGCAGCCGACATCTTTGGATATGACGAAGAAACTGCAATTGGTATGCCAGCAGCAGAGTTACACCCTGAACAGGATCAAAAACGTGGGATTGCTGATCGGTTATTAAAACAGGCATCACTCGCAGGAGAAAGTACTCACGAAGGACAGCGAGTCCGTCAGGATGGATCGTCGTTCCCTGCAGAAGTCTCATACGTTCCCCTTCAAACTGAAGATGGAGTGTTCCTAGGATACGGGATGGTCATCAGAGATCTTACTAACCAGCGTCAACAGCGACGTAGAACAGAGCGGTTCGTTGAGGAATCAGTCGACGTCGTGTCTATCTTAGATCGCGACGGGTGTTTCACCTATCTTAGTGGCTCTGCTGAACGGGTTCTCGGGTATGATCCAACTCAGCTAAATCAAGAGAGTGTCTTTGATTATATCCATCCTGAGGATCGGGAACGTGTAATGGAAGCGTTTTTCGCCGCCGTGGAGGATTCCGATTCAAGCGTTCAGCTAGAGTTCCAAGCAATGGATGCGGATGACGAGTGGATTACCGTAGAGGCACGTGGACGGAATCTCTTTCACGATGAAGCAATTGGTGGGTTTCTGATTTATATACGTGACATCAGTAATATAAGAGAACAAACGAAAAAATTCGAATCCGTATTCAATCAAACGTTCCAATTGACGGGGCTGATGACCCAGAGTGGTGAAATCCTCGAGCTAAACGACCCCCTCACGGAGTTCGGCGGCACAGGTCTCGAGGAGAGCAGAGGCACACCACTCTGGGAGTGTCCTCTGTTCGCGCATTCGTCTGAAGTGCAAACTCAAATCAGACAAGCAGTTACTGAAGCATCTTCGGGTTCATTCGTTCGGTTCAACGTGGAAGCAGAAGGCGTTGATGGACTCGCCAGCTTCGACTTCTCGGTCAAGCCGATCTCAAGCCAGCGCGGGGAGCTTAGCTTCCTGGTATTCGAGGCACGAGATGTTACAGCTCAGGAGCAGCGTCGGCGACACGTCCAGGTTTTACACCGGATTATGCGGCACAATATCCGAAATGATCTGACGAAACTGAGAGGGTATGTCGATCTGCTTGCGTCGGACACAGAGACAGACACTCGTGAACAGCGCGCTGCGACGATCCGAGACATTCTCGACAAGTGGGAAAGAATGGCAAATAAGACCCAAGAGCTCCAGAATATACTCACGAGCGAGAGCGCTCTCGCTTCCCACCAGAGTGCTCAGCAAATAGCTGAGGATATTCAAGCCAAAAAAGAAGACGAACATGCTAATGCGAATATCACTATCACAGCCGACCACGATCTAGAATCACAAATACCGAGTGACCTTGAGAAGGCAATTTCTGAGCTCGTTGAGAACGCCATCACAGCGAACGATACTGAGCATCCATCCGTACAGATCAGTGTCTCGCAAGCCGATGAACGGTGGGTAGAGATTTGTGTCTCCGATACTGGGCCTGGACTCCCAGACATGGAAAAAAATCTCCTTGAAACTGGCGAAGAAACGCCGCTAAGTCACGGGCAGGGACTCGGATTGTGGATGGTGCGGGCACTGGTGACTCGTGCCGGGGGATCGATTTCAGTTGAAACCTCGGACGATGGGAGTGAGATCAGACTGGAAGTCCCCACCCGACCGGCTCGAGAGGACTCACAAAAACCGGGTATCGTATCGTAAACTATGACTCAAAACGGAAACACAAAAATCCTGGTCGTCGAGGATGACCAAAATTTGGCTGAGCTGTATGCAGAGTGGCTCGCAGACCGCTATGTTGTCGAAACCGCATACTCTGGCGAAGAAGCCTTGGAGGCGTTCGATGCGACTGTCGATATCGTTCTTCTGGATCGGATGATGCCCGGGTTATCCGGCGGAGAGGTTCTCACACGACTCAGACAATATGAGTCGAACTGCCAGGTGGTTATCGTCTCTGCGGTGACACCGGACTTCGATATCGTCAAAATGGGATTCGATGCGTATCTCGAAAAGCCCGTTGAAGCTGACGATCTCGAAGACGTTATCTCCCAGATGCTCACTCGTGCCGAGTACAACGAGGATCTGCAAGAGCTGTTCTCGCTGATAGAACGCCAATCGACCTTGGAAGCCGTCATGGAGGCAGATACCCTCGAAACGAGCCCGAAATACCAGGCACTCACAGACCAAATCACAGAACTCGAAGATAAAGTCGAACGGTACCTCCAGAACCTGCCAGATAGGGATTTTCGAGTGGCTATCGAGCGCCTGCAACGAACTGCAGCAGAGCGCAGGGAACAACAGCAGTACCAGTCCCTCACTGAAGACGTATTAGACACATCACAGGAAGGGGTCATTGTAATTGACCGTGATGGACAAGTGGTGTGGGCAAACGAAACTACCGAAGAATTACTCGGAGTTGATAGAGACGATATCCAAGGGGCTGACTACAGTCGAATTGCTTCTGAATCGTACCAGGAATATCCCTCAGGTGAGCAAACACTGTCTGACCTCGTAACTCATTCTCTAGAGAACATGAATTCCGAAGTCGAAGCCATCGTCCGTATCCCTGAGACGGCTTCGAAAGAGCAGCAGTGGTTGGAGTACTGGAGCGGGCCGATTCAAACTGGTCTTTATGCAGGCGGGCGGATTGAACACTACCACAATATTACAGAGAGGTACGCGTATGAACAACAGCTTGAGGATCTGCATGCGGTTTCCCGCGATCTAATGACAGCGGACTCGGAACGTAGCATCGGCGAGACCGTGACAACTGCCGCAGTCGGGGAACTCGGATTCGAGTTTGCCGCGATATATACACGAGAAGAGAACACGGGACGCTTGGTCCCACTAGCACACGCATCCACGGAAGATGTTACTGAAATCGACCTTCCCACTATCTCTGAAGGAGACACACCAGTCTGGACGACCTATGTGACTCGAACGGAACAGTTGGCTCCCGACGACGAAGACGTAGTAGATACTCGGTCGAGCCAGTGGTTGGCAGAGGAGTTCTCGTCGTGGCGACTCTACTCACTAGAATCAGAGGGGGTTCTGTTGGTGGGGATGACCACGACGCCAGAGATCTCCTCAAGAAAGAACAAATTGGCAAAGACGTTAGCAGCGAACGCAGCAAGCGCATTCGAACGAACAGCACAAGAGGCGGCCCTTCGGCAACGCGACCAGCGGTTAAACGAGCAAAACGAACGGCTGACACGACTGGATCGAATCAATACACTGATACGGTCGATAAGTGCCACGGTTGTCAGTGCAAATACACGAGAAGAACTGGAGCAAGAGGTCTGTAATGCTTTAGCTCATCTGGATCTGATTAGCGGGGCGTGGATCGGTAAAAAAGATATTAATACGAATACGATCGAGGTCAGAGCCAAAACGGATTCGCTCCAATATCAAAAAGTGGGGGCGAACGACACTCCAGCAGATGACAATACCCAGCGGAGTAACTCTACATTGCCACCTACTGAACGGGCATACAGGATTGAACGTTCGGTCGTGGAGAGCGACTTAATGACCGCTCGCTCCGAAACGGAGTGGGAACAAGACGCACTGAAAAATGGCACCAACTCGATTGTGGCTGTACCACTACAGAGCGAGGCTTCGATCCTTGGCGTATTAGAAGTCCACTCCAAACTACCAAACGCCTTCGCTGAAGAAGAGGTGACAGCCCTCACAGAGCTCGGTCAAATAATAGGTCACGGGATATCAGCACTCCGGCAAAAGGCGGCGCTTCTATCTGGTGGGGGCACAATTCTCGAAATTCAGTTCGAGGACGATACTGGCCTTGCAACTCTTGTTTCGGATATGGAGACGGATCTCGAAGTGTTGAATGTAGTGACTGAGAGTCCAGATCACCTCCTGTTCGCGCGAGTGACCGGTGAAAACGTGACCCCCGAGGCGTTCGAAGCTGCTGGTTTCGATCCAGAGACGGTCATTTTGAGCGACTCTCGAAATGGTATCTACTGTAAAGTCCCGGTGCGGAACAGCAGCTTTTGCGAGAAACTGACCGATCAAGGAGTTGCGATAAATCAAATCACAAACGCTTCCGAGTCCAACGAGATCGTGGTTTCAGTAACCGTGCCATTCACCGTCGACGTCGGGGAATATCTGAGTTCACTCCGGGAAGACTACAGCGATCTCACCCTGTTATCCAAACTGGATAGTGGGCGGGGAGAAACTAATACCTCTCTCTCAGCACGTCTTGATGGAGCTCTTACCGCCCGGCAAGAAGAAGTCTTGCAGACGGCGCTCTACGCAGGATATTTTAATTGGCCGCGGGATGCAGATTCGACGTCGATTGCCAAGACTCTCGATATCGCACAGTCAACGTTCAACCAGCATCTTCGAGCTGCTGAGTCTAATCTGCTGACGACTCTCTATCAGGATTCAACCGAGCTGTGACCTGCCTCAGTATCACGTTCTACAGTACTCGGGCTGTCCTGCTTATCGACATTCGGAAAACTGGCTCCAAATGGTGGGCCTTTCCATATAGGCATTAAATTTGGCAACCCGATATTAGAGGGTAGAAGACGTTTGATTGTAGAATAGATGTATTCTTTATGGCCCAAAGCTCTCCGCACCGAGAGTCTGAACCTACGGGATGGAGTACAGATTCCCAAATAGTGCGTGAATTTGATAGACCTGTCCGTGTTTCGGATGCGGTCATTGAGACACTTATGGAAGCTGTCGAAGACTGGCCGGAACTCAGTAGATCACCTCCGGTGTTCGAATTTGTTGATGCAGACAAATTAGATGGCTTGTTCAAAACTCGTACAGTCGAGGAGACCAGTCATATGCCCTCTGTGGAGTTTCTCTTTCAGGACGCACTTGTGACGGTCATGTACGCATCAACGGTGCGTGTCATCGTCGAACGAGATGCGTGAGTGAGAATAGATGACCCATTCCAGTACCGTTCTGATCGTCGAAGACGAAGAGAATCTCGCTGACTTGTTTGGCATTTGGCTACAGGAGCGGTTCGAGGTTCATGTGGCCTATTCCGGGGAAGATGCACTGGAAATCTTCGCTGAGGAACCGATTGATATTGTCCTTTTAGATCGTCGAATGCCGGGCCTCTCTGGCACGGAGGTGCTACAATCAATTCGTGAAGGCGGCGATGCCCAGCAGGTGATCATGGTAACAGCTGTTCAGCCAACGGAAGACCTAGCGTCCATCGATGTGGATGACTATCTTCTCAAACCAATCGACCGGACAAAGCTTCTTCGAGCTGTGGAAGCTGCAGAGCTGATTCTAACATACGAAGATTCACTCACAGAGCTTCTCTCACTCACCGCGAGGAAAGCCACGTTAGAAGCGAACCTCGACAAAACAGAGCTAGAAAAGGACGACCGATACGGCGATCTCCTCCAGAGAATACGAGAGTTGGAGGAAGAAGCTGATACGACACTCCAGCGTCTCGAGACAGATTATCAGATCGATATGCTGGTCAGAGACCAGCGTATCGGATCCCAACCTGTAGAGCAGTTCTGATATGGTGCGAGGAGCCGTGGCATCCACTAATTGTGCTACCAGCAGCAGTACCGAAGTATTCGCAGAAAATAAATATCCGCTGCTCATCGGATTGGTCTTCGTACGAGCTATAGATGCGAGTCTCACGTACTATGGGCTAAGCATCGGACTGCGAGAAGCCAATCCGATTGTCGTACTTATTGTTGAGACTCTCGGAATCATCCCCGGCCTATTCTTTCTCTCGTCGGTGTCACTAGTGTTATTATTCTTTCTTGGTGAATACCTGCTTCCCGGAGTCGCACAATCGAGACATAATATCGATCTGTGGAGCAATGTAGCATACCTTTCAGTTTTGGTCGTATGGAGCGCTGTGTCGCTTCATAATATGGTACTCATTTGGATATGAGATTGATCGAGTTTGTCGGTTTATTATTATATGTTTCAATTGTGTTAATTATATCATTTGCTATGCTGCTTTCTCTGCTTTAATTTCTGCAATGAAGCTCCAAACCCTCATTATATAAACGGTATAGGAGTATGGATTAACCTTGCGGCAATTCACGGATTAAAACTGTATAGAGTATTGACACCTATTAGCAGAAGCAATCTACGAGTTACACTATACATGACATCCTCCGCGCCGTGAACGGCGCGGTTTCCCAAGCGTTGGGATATTATGGTTCGCGGGACGCCCACTCTTGTGGGGCGACTTGCCCCGTGGATTTGTCGAACAGGCGCACCGCTGGCTGTGCCATCCAGCCGTTATCCCTATCTCCCCCGTCACAGACGAGATTCGGGAGTACCTTCTGTCGGATGTTCTCGGCTCCGTTCACGTCGGCGTTGGCGACCACCCCGCACTCGTCGCAGACGTACAGCCCACGTTCGACGCGCTGGCTGTCGTCGGTCGTCCCACAGGATGCACACGATTTGGACGTGCCGCGCTCGTCCACGCGCTCGACGCTGATGCCGCGCTCGGCGGCTTTGTATTCCAGCATCTCGAGGAAGCGGTCGAACGCCCATCCGTGCAGGTCCAGATTGCCGTGGTCGCCCCAATCGGCGTCCTCGCGGATACCAGAGAGGTCGCCCACGGCAATCGTCCCGACGTTGCGGGCCGCACACTCAGCTACCACATCCTTCGAGACGGCGTGCAAGAAGTGGTCACGCCGCCCCCGGCGCTTCCGGTCTAGTCGTTGCGCTTTGTGGGAGTCGCTGTCGTCGCACGTCGCTCGCTCCTTCTGGAAGTAGTAGTCGTCCTCTTTGAGTGCGCCGCCGGGGTACAGCAGGGCCTTGTCTCCGACCGCGACGGCGGCAAAGTTGCAGATGCCGAGGTCGATACCTGCCACCCGGTCGCCGGGAGGGTCCGGATCGCCAGTGTCGACGCGACAGACGATGTGCAGCTCCCACTCCTTACCGGTCCAGACCGCTCGGACCTGCTGGACGTGCTGTACGTCCACATCCGGGCCGGTGGCGTACTCGCAGAGAACGAAGTCCGACCACGACTTTTTGAGATTCGCTCCTTTCGAGAGTCGAATCCTGTTGTGGTCGGGGTCGTGTTTGAAACCGTCCTCTTTGAATGTGACCGTCGAGCGGGGATGCTCATCGCCCTGCTTGCGGTAGCCGGGTGGGTTCGCGTCCCCGTTGCCCTTTTGACGGTGGGCGTACCACAAGTCGAACGCTTCAGCCAATTCTTCGAGAATTGCCTGACTGGATTGAGCGTTCAAATCCGCGTAGCGTTCGTGACTCTTGAGGTACGCTTTGAGCGTCCCGTGGTCTGGAATCGTGCCGGTTTCACTCCAGATACAGTCGCAGGTCCACCGGGCGACGTTCCAGAATTTCGAGGCGGCGAACCCAAGCGAATTGAGGTCGTCGCGCACCTGCTGGTGGTTGCGAATGGACGCAACGTAGGTGCGCGTGACCAGATTCGCCATACATAGCATGTGGCGGAGTGGCTACATAATGGCGTGCCAACCGGAGTGAAAGTAGAATATCCGGCCCGACAGACCCGCGTGGACTGTGGCACCGGGCTTACGCGATTCACGCCCGGCGTGAACGCCGGGATTCTCTCGCTGTTAGAAGATAGATAGTAAGGCCAATACTTAGACGTTGACAATATTGATCAGGTATATCTATTGGGTTCAGAATTATATTCTTCCTCAATAATAATCGAACCGGATACCTCTCAAACTGGTATCCAGCGAAGCGTCAGAGGCACACCCACCCCACCCCCCACCCCCGTTTAATTAAATATAACACGCGTTTTGAGTTCGTTCTACTTTCTATAGACTGATGCCCTACACCAGTCAGTCCTGTCGGACTACGTTTCGACGGATCACCCAACGACAATATAGTGAGTGGCCGGCGTACAATTCGACACTACTGTACGATCGAACGTCGCTCGCTGGACTGGAATCTGATATCCGGACAGTCTCAGAGACGTGGTTCGATCACGATAGTCACGACTCTATCGAGGAGTTCGTCTGTGCACTCCCGCTAGCCTACTTTCGATTTAGCGCCCATGATCAGTATGCGGGGTCGACACGCTACCAGATGGCCACTCTCTTCCGGGTGTTCGTCCTGCAAGAATGCCACGGGTGGGAGCACGAAACCGCACTCGTTGGCTACCTCAGGAACCGCCCTGAACTCCGCGATAAACTGGGGTTCGAGACGATCCCGTACCAATCGACACTGTGGCGAAGTTGGCACGAGCGGTTCACCCCTGACCTCCGAGAGACTGTCGAGACAGCGGCTCGAACGATTCTCATCGAAGCCCAGAATGCGGGTGTCGAGACTCCGCGTGAACCGGCACGAAAGCTCCGATACCACGGGAACGAGTCTGGTGAGTCAGACCCGAATGATCAAACTACGTTGGAGCAGGCAGAGAAGATCACCGGACACGTCAGCCGCATCGTGTTCCCGGCGTTTTCGCTGGAACGTGGCGAGGGCTGTGAGATACACGAGAACGCCTACTGGGACTTACAGACGTATCTCGGACTTCGCGAGCGGCTGGCTGCGAACGAAGGGGCTCGCAGTTTTATCTACGAATCGACTCGGGATCGGACACCGCTGGGCCACGCCCATCGCGAGCACATCCGCGACCTCTCGATTGAACAGGTTCGAGCGATGTACCGGCAGGCCGTCACTCGGTTCCTGAACGAAGTTGCCGGGACAGAGCAGTTCTTTCGAGCGGGGATCGTCGCGATCGACATTACCGAAGCTGACCCGTTCACGGGCGATAGAACGGGCCACGAAGACGAAATTATCGGCACCAAGGAGACAACTGACGAGTACGCCTATCAGTGGGCGACAGTCCAGTTAGTCGGCAACGCCGTCCCGATCGTCCTTGATGCGCGGCCAGTTCAGAAGGGTAAGTCCCGCTTAGAAATCGTCAAGGACCTCTTGAATTCTGCTGAGGAGATGGTTCACGTCGATAACGTGCTGATGGACCGAGAGTTCGATAGCCAGCACGTCCTGGAGATGCTCAGCCAACGTGGGCTTTCATACGTCGTGCCGAAGCGAATGCAGACCAGCGAGAAAGCCCAGGCCAAGCGATTGCTCCAGCGCGACCAAGACCGCTACGAGACCGACCGGAAGCTCCATCTCGGAAAGAATGAGTGGCACGAGACGACGCTGATCTACCGCCGGAAAGAGGACTCCGAGCACGACGATCATCGGCAGTACTCGGCGTTCATGACGAACCGGGGGAGCGGACACCTCACGGAGTACGGCTACCGGTGGGAAATCGAGAGTGGCTATCGATCAATAAAGCGGTTCATGGCGGCGACGACGTCGACGGCTGCTGTTAGCGGAGGTCATAGGGGCCGTTCCGGCTGACGGCCCTGCCAATTGTCACTCCGCGGACGGAGTTTGCGACAGGAGTTCGTCGAACAGCGAGACGACACGTTCTTCGATCTCGTCACGGATCTCCCGAACCTGCTCGATCGGACGCTCGTGGGGATCGTCGAGCCCCCAATCGCGATTCTCGCCGTTCCACGTCGCCGGGCATACGTCCGATGCCGAACACCCCATCGTGACGACGATATCGACCGCCTGTAGCTCGTCTGGCGTCACCTCTCGCGGCGTTCGGTCGCTGAGATCGATGTCTCGCTCTCTCATTGCTTCGACGACGATCCCGTGGACGTGGTCTGCGGGCTGTGTGCCACCGGTAACGATCGTAATCTGATCGCCCACACCGCGACGGTCGCGCTCGCGCTCGGCGAACGCTGCCGCCATTTGGCTCCGTCCTGCGTTTTGGACGCACACGAACGCGATCTGGTGGTCCGTCCGCTCATCGGATTCAGTCACACCTCCACAAGCGAGTGGGATCGGTATAGCTGTTACTTCAGGCACAGCGGCTCTTGATAGGCTATCTGAGAAGTACTCTCAGACCTGTTTTGAGCTATTGAGACATATATACATCACATATAAGTGCTCAAGTCGACGGCATCGATTCTGCTGTTTGTGAGTGATGAGTTGCCGGTTACTCTAGGATTCGTTTGTGTACAAAATGCTGGTCGCAGTCAGATGGCAACAGCGTTCGCCGAACGCGAGCGTGACCGTCGTGGACTCGAAGACAGTGTTGAGATCATTACCGGTGGCACTCACCCCGCCGATAGCGTCCACGATGAGGTCGTGGCGGTCATGCAAGACCACGAGATCGATCTCTCGGATCGAGTCCCCCGAGAAGTCTCAACGACTGAGCTCGAATCATGTGACGTCGTCGCCACAATGGGCTGTTCGACACTCGAACTCGATGCTGAAGAGATAGATGTTCGCGACTGGGCGCTAACGGACCCTGATGGCCAAGATCTCGATCAGGTCCGTGAGATCCGAAACGATATCGAACAGCGGGTTACAGACTTGTTCGACGAAGTTCACGCGAACGGTTCGCAGTGAAACAAGCGCCTGCTGGAGCGGTACTCGAATGACGGACTGTTATTGATTTAGCGAGGTTTTAATCAAGCTTTTGGCGGGAAAAAAGGACGCATGAGATCTATCCTCTGAAGTTATCGGCTGGAGTGTTGTTACTCCCCTGTAATGGACTGACAGTCTGCTTCGAGTCGAATCTCGGGTGTCCCGTCTTCAGCGCTTTCAATATACACCTCGACACCTGCCTCATTCGCGCCATCCCACGGGAGTTCTGCCCGCTCAAAATCCGGCCAGTCACGCTCAAATCGAATTTTATCCACAGTTATGACAATATTTTTGAGATCTGTCAATGCTGGAAATGTTACATTTTCGTCCGCTTCGTTGCTATCTGAAAGCGCGTATTCGTTCTCAAAGACTGTCGTTCCATCTTGATCTGTAATCGTGATAGTAACGTTGTAGGTCTCGTCACGGTCGCCGAGATACATTTTTACTCAATGAGAGCCAGACTCTCTCCCACTCAAATTCACTGTAGTACAGCCGCTGGCGGCGAGCAGGGCGGCGCTCGAACCCCCAAGAAACGCACGTCGATTCAGGGAGGGCATTCAACTGATCACATACAATCCGTCGTTTATCAAACCCCATATGAATTCCATATTAATAGTACTCAATAGATCAATATATAATATCATCTAATCTAAAATAATCTGGGTATGTTTCAGCATTTGCTGAGTCACCACGTATTATTATTCGATACTCATAGGATATTCGTGTGCCCGAAGATACCACGGCGAGTGGGCAGCGGCGACGGACCTTTCTGAAAACTGCCGGCGGTGTCGCAACCGTCGGAATCGCAGGATGCTCCGGCAACGAATCGAACGCAGCGGATGGAACGGGAGAGACAAACAATAGCAACGAGAGCGCAGGTGGCTCAAGCGACGAGTTCAGTGGTGACACGCTATCCCTGTCGATCCCGGAAGCCGCAAACTTCGATCCGGTACAGATCAAAGGTGACGGGTCGCAAGTGGTCTCTGACCATGTATTCAGCGAGCTGTTAACGCTGCCGTCGGACGGCTTAGAACCAACAGCGCAATTGGTCTCTGACTACTCCGTCTCGGAGGACGGTCAAACGTACACGTTCACGCTGCGTGAAGGTGTTACGTTCCACAACGGCGACGAACTCACGGCCGACGACGTGGTGTACTCGTGGGAGCGGCTCGCTGCCTCCGAGAACAGTCAGGAAGGTGAGACTATTCTTGAAGGCAGTTTCCGGATCGCTCACGAAACGATGACCGAGACCGTCGACGGTGAAGAGCAAGAGGTGTACCAGCCGGGAAGCCTCGCGGTCGAGGCCGTCGACGATTATACGCTCGAGGTGACACTCGAGCAGGCGTTCTTCGACGCGTTGTTCTGGTTCGCGTACGGCTCCCTGAGTCCGGTTCCGGAAGGGATAGTTGGCGACATCGAGGGGTACGATGGCAACATGGAGTACTCCGAATTTTCCTCGCAGTCGCCGGTCGGAACCGGTCCCTTCCAAGCGGAGTCTGTTGAGACTGGAACGGAAGTCGTTCTGTCGGCGGCAGACGACTACTACGGCGACGAGCCTGGCCCAGACCGGATCGCCATGCAAGTCGTCCAAAATTCCGATGCGATTCACCAGCGAGCGATGAACCGAAGCGTTCAGGTCTTCCGCCTGCCGAACTCTCGGTTCGACCCGGGGAAGGTGTCGATTGAGGAGACGCGGAATCTCGGCCAAGAGGTCGGGACCTACGGGCCGCTCGAGAATGGTGAAACGGTAAACTACTCGACCTGGGACGAAGCATACACCGCGTACTTTATTTTTGACTGCTCGCGCGTCGAGAAGCCGGTCCGGCAGGCGCTTAATTACGCGGTTAATCAAGAGAACTTCGTTGAGCAGGGGTTCAGAGGTGTCGGCGAGCCGGCATACCACCAGGCGCCGCCATCTGTATACCCAGGCGGGAAGGAGGCGTACGATCGACACGCAGAAGAGAACTTCCCGTACGGCTACCGTGAGGCACAGGTCGACGAGGCCCGGAGCGTCATGGAGGACGCGGGCTACGGCGAGAACAACCGAGCGTCAATCACCCTGACGTTGTACAACGACCGCAACCCGGACGCGTACTCTCGAATCGCGGACCTGATCCGGTCGAAGGCACAGGCGGTGTACGTTGATCTGTCAATCGAGCGCGCGCCGTTCAACACGATCATTGACGAGGCGGTCAGCGGGAATCTTGACATGTACACGCTCGGAAACGGTCTTGAGTACCCTTCGCCGGCAGACATGCTAAAGTTCGGCCGCCCATACGAGGGGAATCTCGTCCGATGGCGCGAAGATCCGTCCGATGCTTCAGAGCGGGCGGCGGCGGCCTGGGAGGAAATCCAAAGCAACCTTGGCCCGACCGACGCCGAAGAGGAGGCCCGCAGCGAGGCGTTTATCCAGATGGAAGAGGCTATCTGGGAGGACGCGATTTACCTGACGAACTACCATCCCCGCGGGCGGCAGTGGTGGTACGACTCGGTGGACGCGCCTATCCAGCCAAGTGGGTTCCACGACCGCCTCTACAACGACGTCACGTTCGAATGACGGCGCCGTGGCAGCCAGCGGGAACGGGATCGCCGCAGTTGGGTACCTCCCAAGATCGCCGGCAGGTATGAATCGCCTGATCTACCTGTTCCGCCGGTTGTTGATGTCGATCCCGGTCGTGTGGCTGGGCGTCACTGCGACGTTTCTGATCATTCGGGTTGGCCCGCTAAACCCGGCTGCGGCTATTGTCGGGCCAGTGAACAGCGCACAGGCACAAGAACGGCTCGACCGCATTGAGGAACAGCTTGGGCTAAACGATCCAATACACATCCAGTACGGCGAGTATCTCGTTGATCTCGTCACCTTCGACCTCGGACAGTCATGGGTGTTGTATCCCGGGCAGGACACTGTCGCGCTGCTGGCACAGTTCGGCCCCCGAACCATCTGGCTGGGTCTGTGGGCAGTGTTGATTCCGATCTTCATCGGCATTCCCCTGGGAATATACGCCGGACTGAACGTCAACACGAATCGCGACTATCTAGCCTCTATCACGGGTATTGTGTGGCGTGCGATGCCAAACTTCTGGCTGGCGGTGATCCTGTTGGCACTGCTGTCACGTACCGACGCGCTCTTTTTCGGCAGCGGCTGGGAGTCGTTTATCATTAAGACCGATCTGATCGGCGCCCCGGATCTGTCCGCGCTGGGGACGCCCGAGGGGTTCATTATCGCCACGAAGCAGATTCTTCCCGCGGCATTCGTCCTTGGTTCCGCCTCGATGGGAAACGAACTACGGCTCTCGCGGACGGCCGTCCTCGAGATTATTAACGAGGACTTCATCGATACGGCACGAGCCGTCGGTGTCTCGCGCTGGCGGCTGATCGGCAAGCACGTGCTTCGAAACGCGCTGATTCCACTGATTCCCGTCGTCACGAGCGAGGCGTACCTGCTCGTTGGTGGCTCCGTCCTCGTCGAAGTTGTCTTCGGGATCAACGGGATCGGGACGCTGTTTTTCGACGCCATGACGAGCGGTGACCTTCCGCTGGCCGGCTCACTCATGTTCGTCTTCATCCTGCTGACCGTCTCGATCAACATCGCACAGGACCTGCTATACACCCTCATCGACCCGCGAATCGGGTACGCTGAACGACGATGACAGACACATCATCTCCGTCCGACGCGAACGTGACCGTCCGAACCAGACTCGACCGGATTCCGACTTCAGCGACCCGTGCGTGGCTTGCGGGCGCGGTGTTGCTGATACTCCCCGAGGTGGGGGCGCTCATTCAGTTCGCGGCGAGTGCGCTTCCGCTCGGGGAGACCGCCGTCGCGGCCGCTGACCGTATCCCAGTCCTGTTGAGTCGGGAGAGGATCCCGAATCAAGGGACGCTCGTCCCCGGCGAGGGCTGGCAGGGAACGTTTCTCGGACTGTCACCCGCGAGGGCGTGGGGGCTGCGTGTCGGGCTGATATACCTCTACGGCGCCCTGTGTCTGTACTGGATCTGGCGCGGCTACCTGCTGTATCGCAACCGCTACCGGACGGCAAGCTGGACGCCGTTCGACGACGTCGTCAGTCGCTTCCGGGGCCATCGCTGGGGACAGTTCGGCCTTCTCGTCGTGTTGGCGTTCCTGATTCTCGCCGTCTTCGCGCCGGCACTTGGCCCGACGACGCTCGAGCAGAACGCCATCGACCCGTACAGTTACGAGCTCGACTACTACGACGACGACACCGGCGACATCGAAACGATCACTGTCGGGGCAGCGAACACGGACACGACCTCGCAGGGTATCGAGGGCCGGAACGTTGGCCCACTCACATACGACCAGTATGACCGCTTCCATCCGTTCGGGACGTTACCCTCCGGACAGGATCTCTTTACACAGGTCGCACTTGGAGCACGGGTATCGCTTTTTATCGGTCTTCTCGCGATTACGATAAGTGGTGTCGTTGCCACTAGCTTAGCCCTGATCAGCGCTTACTACGGCGGGCTCGTCGACTTAGCGATCGTCCTAGTGAGCGACGCGACGCAGTCGCTACCCCAGCTGCTTGTCGTGATTCTCTTATCAGTGGTACTCTCACAGACGTGGCTCGCCGGGCTGTATAGTGGGGGAGTGCTGTTGGCGCTCATCTTTGCTCTGACGGGTTGGCCGTCGCTGTGGCGCGCCGTTCGGGGACCGGCGCTTCAGGTCTCCGAGCGGACATGGGTCGATGCTGCCGACAGTTACGGACTGGCCCCGAAGACGACGATGCGTCGCCACATTCTCCCGTACATCGTCGGCTACCTAATGGTGTACGCGTCGATGAGTCTCGGCGGTATCATCATCGGCGTTTCCGGGCTCTCGTTCCTCGGGCTCGGAATCTCGTCCCCGACGCCGGAGTGGGGCCGGCTCGTCGACGTCGGACAGCCCCTGCTGACGACGATGTCGTGGCATATCGCCGTCCTTCCGGGGACGCTGATCGTCATCGTCGTGACCGGATTCAATGCGCTCGGGGACGGGGTTCGGGACGCGATCGACGCCGAGACCGACCTGAGCAGCGAAGAAGAGACGAGTGCGGCGGCCAGCGGTGCCGGAGGATAACAGATGTCGGCAGACACTCCACCTACGGCGGCGTGGAATCGCCTTCGAGAGACGGTTGCGACGGTGGCGGCAGATCACCGCGCGGCCGGACGCACGGTCGTTGAAGCGTACGCGGACCACGGGACGGTGAGGGCGTCCGACGACGGGCCCCTCACGTTCGTCTTCACGGTCTCCGGCGAGACGGCGACCGCGCTCAGCGAGCAGACGACCGCGAGCGCGATCCGTCGGACCGACGTCCAGTACGTCGACACCGGTGGCTACCGGTTGTACCTGCTAGAGGTCCACCAGCCGGACGATGATGTCGTCACACTGGTGGCGGGCGGGATCCGACAGCAGTCGCTCGAGGCGTATGCGAACACATCGGGGCCGGCACGAACGAGGGTCCGGTCGATCTCTGACGTGGTCGCACTAGAGTTAGCACACGATGACCGAGCGCCATTCCTCGCGGGGGTCGAATGACCGCGAACGAATCTGTGGTCCCGCGTCAGGGATCGGCGACCGCCTCTGAACGGCGGTCGGACGCGCTCCTCAAGGTCCGAGACCTCCGGACGGTGTTTCGAACCGGCAAGGAGACGATCCACGCGGTCGACGGGATCTCGTTCGACGTCCACGCGGGCGAGACCGTCGGTCTCGTCGGCGAGTCCGGCTCCGGAAAATCGGTCACGGCGCGCTCGATCCTGGGATTGATCGACCGACCGGGAGCCATCGAGGGCGGCGAAGTCCGGTTCAACGGAGTCGACCTCGTCGAGGCCGGGTGGGACGGCCACCGCGGTGACATCGCCATCGTGTTCCAGGACCCGCTGAACTCGATCAACCCAGTGTACACGGTCGGTAACCAAATCCGCGAGGCACTCCGCATCCATCAGGGCCTGACGGGTGAGGCAGCCCGGTCAAAAGCGATTGAACTGTTAGAGGACGTGGGAATTCCGGACGCCCCCCGGCGGCTCGGCGAGTACCCTCATCAGTTCTCAGGTGGGATGCAACAGCGTGCGATCATCGCCATCGCGCTCGCCTGTGACCCGGACCTGCTCGTGTGTGACGAGCCGACGACCGCGCTCGACGTGACGATCCAAGCGCAGATACTGGAGCTGCTCGATGACCTCCAAGAACGGGAAGACCTCGCGATCCTGTTCATTACCCACGATATGGGCGTCATCGAAGAGACCGCCGATCGGGTTAACGCCATTTACGCGGGCGAAATTGTCGAGCGTGCGCCAACGGCAGAGCTCTTCGAGCGACCCGAACACCCATACACGCGTGCCCTCCTCGAGAGCGTCCCCGGACGGAGCGACGCGGACGACACGCTACCGACAATCGACGGCGAGGTTCCGACGCCGGCGAAGCCAGCCGATAGCTGCCGATTCGCCCCACGGTGTCCGGCAGCCACAGAGGCCTGTACAACGACTCACCCCGAACAACTTCCAGTCGGAGGCTCTACCGATCACACCTCGGCTTGTCTGATCCACGATGCTTCCCATCCGGAGGTGACACGAGAGACCTCCCCAGACACCCAGAGACAAAACACGGGAACGTCCTCGACTGCGGGCCGAGCCGACGGGTCTTCCACGGAGGCCACTGAGCCGGCAGATACCGAAGTACGCGCCGACTCGTCCGCGGAGATGTCCGGCGGAAGCTCCCCTGAGACCGGAGAATCATTCGTCTCAGTCAAGGATCTGCGGACGTACTATGAGAGCGGCTCGCCGCTCGATAGGTCGCCGCCGGTGAAGGCCGTCGACGGCGTGTCGTTTGATATCCATCGGGGAGAGATACTCGGACTTGTTGGTGAATCGGGCTGCGGTAAGACGACACTCGGTCGAACGCTCGCCGGGCTTGAGGCCGCGACAGACGGATCGGTCATGGCCAACGGGCGGGACGTCACAGACCTTTCTGGCGGCGACCTTCGCGAGTGGCAACGCGAGGTCGGCGTCGTGTTCCAAGACCCCGAAGAAAGCCTCAACGACCGGATGACGGTCGGGCAAATAATCAAAGAGCCACTTGAGGCCCACAACTGGGGGACCTCAGACGAGCGCGACGAGCGGGTTTTCGAGTTGCTCGATCGGGTCGGCCTGCTTGAAGAACACTTCTACCGCTACCCGCACCAGTTCTCCGGTGGGCAGCGTCAGCGTATCGGTATCGCTCGCGCGCTGGCCTTAGAACCGGAGTTTCTTGTGTTAGACGAGCCGGTCAGTGCCCTCGATGTCTCCGTCCAAGCACGAGTGATAAATCTGCTTGAGGAACTACGAGAAGCGCTCGACATTACGCTGCTTTTTATCGCGCACGACCTCTCAGTGGTGCGGAAAATAACTGATCGCGTTGCGGTGATGTATCTCGGAAACATTCTTGAGATTGGCCCGACTGAAGAGGTGTTCAATTCTCCGGCGAACCCGTACACGCTATCGCTGCTGTCGGCGATTCCGGGTTCGTCAACACCGGCTCCAGACGACCTCGACCGCGTCACGCTACGCGGGTCGCCGCCAAACCCTCGGTATCCACCCGATGCCTGTCCGTTTGCGACCCGGTGTCCAGTCCGAATTCGACCGCCCGAGTGGGACTCGCTCTCGCCGGACGCGTGGGAGGCTCTCGAGACGTTCCAAGAAGTGTTACGCCAGCGTGAGCGTTCCGACTCATCGCTCCTTCGGACGGCCAAACGCCGGCTGGGGCTGATCGATGACAAGCAAAGCCCGCAGAGTGTCGCTGCCGACGTCTTCGCGGATGTGGAGCTCTCATCGGACGCCGCGGAGATCGTCGATGAGGCGACGCAGCGGGCCGAGTCCTCACCATCGGCTGCGGTTGAGCTGCTCGCTGCGGAGTTCGGCTCAGTCTGTGAGACCGATACGGTCGAATCATATTCGATCGGAGAGAACGGGCGCGAGAGTCGCTGCCACCGTCACCTGGCAGAACACACGGACGCGGACACCGAACTCCGCTGATGTTAAGCCTGGCTAGGAACTTTGAGGGGGGCAAGCGGAGAGTGGGGACAGATGAGTCCTACCGTCCAAGAGCTTCGAAATGCGATTCGCGTGGGGACAGGTCGCTTCGAACGGGATGTCAAGTCGTCGTTCACTAACGAAGAGCTCCGAGCAGTTTGTGAGACACTAGGAGTCCGTGTCAACGCGGCGGGCCGACCGTCGACGTCACGGCTGCGACGACTCATCCGAGCGCACGTCGGCATCGCAGAGTCGCTAGCGGCGGCCGACGATGCCACTTTCCGGAAAGCAGATCTCCAAGTATTTGCTGACCACGTCGGAGTATCGTTCGAGTCTTGACGTCTTCTCCCGGCTCTCTCCGGTCGCGTTAAGTTAGTACTCACCTAGCTGCTGTCATGCGATTTTCTGTAGTGTTCTGGAACGTTGTAGCGGATCGTGTTCTGAGGATCAACGAGAAGGAGAACTGAGAAGGCAGATCCAGTTTCTCCCGGAGTTACTACCTATCTTGAGTATGTAACTCGGCTTTCCAAAGCTCACGGGATACTCTTGCCGTCTTGCGTTTCTGCTTAACTTAACGCGACCGCTGCTTCTGCCCTACTATTTATGAATCGTGATTTTACGAACTAGTGGCAAAAACCCGTCAACTGGCTGAGTGTATATAAAATGGTTGATTTCCGATTTGATATTCTATGGGTGTACTGGTTTAGCTTCGCAACGCCTCTACCGGGCGTTCGTTTGCTGCCTTCCAGGCAGGGTACGCCCCACTGATAATTCCCACTCCAACTCCAAATCCTAGCGCCAACAGGAGATAGTAAGCGTTAGTCGGGTCGATAACCAGGCTGGCGTCAACCGCTGGGGTTGCGGCTACGAGCGCGGCGACGAGTATCACGGTCAGCACAGTCCCTGCTGCGGCGCCCGCGGCACCAATCAGGCCAGCCTCTGCTAACAACACACGCAACACGTCTCGGCGGGTCACACCCACAGCACGCATTACGCCAATCTCTTGTCTCCGCTCGACCGTACTCATCAGCATTACATTGAGGATCGAGACGCCGGCGACCACGAGCGAGATAGCACCGAGCCCGAGCAGGAACGTACTCAATAGGTCAAAGAAGCCATTAATCTCATCCACGATTGCTGCTAATTCGAATAGGTCGACTCGATCTTCACGAGCGTTCACCTCTCTGCGGATCGCGTCCGCAGCGGCCTGCGCCGTCTCACCGGATTCTGAAATAATAAGCGCTTGCGCGTAGCCGTCAGTGGCGAACGCCGACTCTGGGAGAAAGACGGCGTCATCGGGTGCAACCGGGCTGAATGTCTGTGTCTCAGCGAGCACGGCAACGACGCGCACTTGTGACCCTACGATCTCCACAGTATCGCCTGTCCCAATATTGAGATCAGTAGCAACACCCGCACCGATGATTGCGCCCTGCCGGTGACGGTCCGGGAGCTCCCCCTCAGCGGCTTCAAACGCGAGGGCTGGTTCCTCAACGCCATAGATTGTCGCAAAGGTCTGTGAGCTTGCGCCCGCAACAATCCCGTTGTCCGAATACAGTGGAACCACAGCCGGATCGCCGACCGCCGGGTCGTCAACGGCACGTCGGATCTCCGCTACATCAGTCGTCGAAAGTGACTCTACTCCGGTGTCCGAGTTTGGCGACACGACTACTTGTGTGCCAATATCACCGATAGCGTCGTTGGCGCCGAGCGCGAGCACATTTCCGAATATCCCTAGCGCGGCCACTGCCAGCACGCCGATACAAACGCCAAGCACCGCTAGTACCGTCCGTACGCGGTTCCGGCGGAGATTCCGGCCGGCCATTCCAACAGCGGGTCGCCAGCCCCGGAGCCAACTGGTAGCTCCGGCTTCAGTGTCGGTTCCGCTGGAAGTACTCTTGCTCATTGTTCTCCCGGTGCGAGCGGCGACTCGCTGTCCCGGCCTCCTAGGGTATCGTCTACTGAGGTCGCCTCATCGACATCCCCGCCTACCAGCACCCCGTCGGTGAGCTCAACGACTCGGTCCGCGTACTCCTCAACTAGCGGATCGTGTGTGACCGCGATGACAGCAACACCCTCCTCTTTTACCCGCCCGAACTCAGCGAGGATTGACTCGCCGGTGTCCGTGTCGAGGTTCCCCGTTGGCTCGTCAGCGAGTAACACTGCCGGGTCATTTATCAGCGACCTAGCGATAGCGACCCGTTGTTTCTGTCCACCAGACAGTTCTGATGGTTCGTGGTCAAGCCGGTCACCGAGCCCAAACCGTCTAAGCAGGTCCACAGCACGGTCGCTCGCGTCGCCTGAATCGAAGGCGGTTGGTAGCGCAACGTTCTCGACCGCGGTCAGCGCTGGCAGGAGGTGGAAGTCCTGAAAGACGAATCCGATCGATCCCTTGCGAGCTGTGGTGCGCTCGGCGACCGAGAGTTCAGTCACATCGGTACCGTTCAGCAGACGCCACCCCTCAGTCGGGTCGTCGAGGAGACCGAGTACGTTGAGCAGCGTTGATTTCCCAGAACCACTGGGGCCGACAACAGCAACGAACTCTCCAGGCTCAACCGCGAAGTTCACGTCGTCGAGTGCGACCACCGGTTCGGTCCCCCCGCCTGGGTACCGCTTGGTCGCACCCCTGAGTTCGACGCTATACATCGCGGCGACGGATTACACTCCCGGCAATTGCGACCCCAGTGCCGCCAACAACTCCGACAATACTGATTACTCCAAGTGTGCCAACAGTACCAGATTCTGACCCACTCTCGTCATCTGGCTCTGGAAGCGCCACTGTTGTGGTCTCGGTGTAGCGGACACCACGCTCGGTGTACTCGATCCGGATCGGAACCTCATCCGCTACAGAGGCATTCGCCACAGTTTGAAGGTCAAAAGCGACGAAATCGCCCGCGCTGACGGTTCCAATGAAGTATTTTTGCCCGACTGGGGTCGGTTCAACCCCATCTGTCCCAGTAACCGAAACGACAACCCCGTTCAATTCACCAGTACCCGCATTACCGAGGTTGGCATCAACAGTTACCTGACCATCATCAGTCGTCCGGATGGTCGCGTCGGTAACGCTCGGACTACCTTCGCGCGTTGGATACGTTACTGTCGACTCCGCGGTTCGGTCAGCACCGCGTTCGTTTCGCACGTCGGTATCAGCACGGAACGCCGCGGTAACCGTCACATCCAAACGCTCGTCAATCGGGCCAAGGTCGATAATTACCTGCCGCTCCTCACCGGGTGCGAGGTTCTCGACAACGAAGGGGCCGACTTTAGTTGTTGGATCAGCATCGTCACTCGCGGCATTTTCTCCCCTATCCCCTCTGACTGATGTGCCAACGGCAGTCAGGCTCACGCGGTCTGCGGTCGTCGTCCCGGTGTTAACGACCGTCACCGCTACCGGAGAGTCAACTGACTCGACGGACTCAGAGTCAGACTCGTCGGTCCCACCGGCTTGGAGGCCGCCGCCACCACCACCGAGAAGATCTCCGACACCACCAACATTTATTCCACCAGCATTTTGATCATCATCGTCGCTCTCGAGGTCTTCTGGTGCTAGCGCGCGGGTTCGGAGGTCAAGCGCAACCTCTACTGGCTGAACATCAACAATCACGTCGCGTGTCACCGTGACGGTCCCGCCGTTAGCCTCGCCACCTGTCGCTTCTTGATCCGCAACGACCTCGACAGTGAGTCGGTATTCCCCCGGCTCGTCGAACTCTGTCCACAGAGCGACATCAGTTGTGTCACCCGGAGAGAGTCCTCCGACCATGGTAGCCTCGTCACGTGGGTTGCCGTCCTCACCCGCATTATACAGCCGAACGCTCGTTATGTTGGCGGCTGCTGGACTTCCACCAGAGTTTGAGACAGTCACATTCAATAACGTTCGCTCATCGACTACCGGCTCACTTGAGCTGACATCGACCTCATCGATACCAATCCGAGCATCTGGCACTGCTGTGACCCCTCCTACAGCGCCTAGTAACGTCAACAGGACCAGTAGGGAAGCTATAATCCGTGGTGAATCCGCGTTCACTCTCGATAGAGGGTTGCGAGTCACGCATCCACCGTGGGATTAATCCCGTTAATGATCACCTGTGAAAAGAGTGCGGCCACCACCGCTTGTAGGGGCCCCACCTCTATGTCGAACGGCTGTGTTTCTTCGCTATGGACCACACTTGTATGACGCGCTGAACGGCTTTTAATATTGTGGAACAAGAACTATACTAGATGCTACAAACGAATCTAAAATACAAATTCGGGTATTTGAACGAAAAGAAAAGTACACAATTTCCTATATAAGGCAATACTATCTTGTGTGTAGCGTGTATACAATTGATGTGAATATCAGTACATCACAAAGCCGGTTAGTTGAGACGTCTGCTTGCTGAAGGTGTGTCTAATACCAGCGACGCCCCGCCGTGGGGGCGTCGCCTCTGGAAGTGGTCGTTCAAGGAGTTCATCAATATGATTCAACGGGCAGCGTGGACAGCCCTCGCGACGCGTCGGACCGTCCCCGCAAATCGACCACCAGACGATCGGTTTACTCGCTACTCTCCGACCGGGCTAGCCTTCGCCAGGAGTGGCGACGCTGTCACGTCGGCGGCAGTCGCCGCCGACAGCGACAGTTCTCCGTCGGTTCGTGTACGAATCTCTCGTCAGGGCCACCAGCACAACCGCTCCGCCGTGGAACTTAGGCTTCGGAAACAGCTAGCTGAGGATGCTTTGTGAGGTACTGAGACTACCAATAGCAGTCATTCACAGCCATTAGATCCGCTGAAGTCTTATTTTTCAAATGGTCTTGTATTAATAGAGCAAGATTAATACTTGTCGAGTCACACGAATATACTGTGTCTACACCGACTCAACAGGCGCCGACAGGGACTTCTGGAATGAACTCGCTATCAACGCTTGAGCAAGTCGTACTTATTCTGTTAGGCATCACAGCCGCAACACATCTGTATGCTGGTGTTATAGAGGGAGCGCCGCCAGTACTTCTTGCTGGTGTTGGCTTCATCGGGGGAATGCTCCTGTACGCACGAGGTGTCCGTCGCCATGGTCTTGCTATCGCCGCAATTCCGTATACAGCTGTCCAGATCCCATTGTGGTATATTGCCAAGGCGGGAAACTTCACCCTCGTTGGGTATGTCGATAAGATCGTTCAGATTGTACTTGTTGTGGCGCTTGTCGTTCTTGTCTTCCGGCAACGCGACGCATGAACCACTCAACCTGGTATTAAATTAGAGGATGAGGCGGACGACTTTGAGTGCCTATGCCAGAGTTCGACCGCCTCAGCGAACGTATTATGTGGGTTGACTTGTCGTTTGTGGAATGAGAACCAACTCTGCGGTGGGCGATTAGAGTAGGGATCTGCTGTCATTTGGCTGGTACAATCTGTCGCCGCAGTGACCGCTGCTAATACCCGCGCATTCTCTGAGGCGTTGTCCCTGAGTGAGACCCAACGGCGAACTGTCGTCGTCCGTGGATTTCACGTCCCAGATAGAGTACTCGATGTGGTGTCGCAGTCAATACTGTGTGACACCACTATACGACCTTGCTAGCGTGAGCCGCCGAAGTCGGACTCGGCATCCGCCGCTGCGACGTACGCATCACTGACGGGTGGTTCTCGCCACGTACGAAGCGTCCTGCGAGGCGGCCAGGTTCAGTAAGCGGGGGCAGTGAGTCTGTATAGAGACCCTTGACCGTGAGGATCCAGATATCAAGTATCTGGGAAAGCATCCACGCCCGGTTTGTTACGCCCCACGCAACGACGAGGACAGGCATCGCCTCGGCGAGCCCCTCCGATACGGTGATCTTGTACTGCCCGTTCGCCCCCTGACTAACTCTCGTTTTCTCCATCTCTGTATAAGCCTATAGTTAGGCCCATTCTTAGTCCTCATACTGGTGTTCAGAAAACCCCCGTTTCCTGAACACCTTGCCCGGTACACAATCCGCTTATCTGTAGAAGATCGTTGATGGCTTGCCTTCTTGCGGTGTGAAGAATTTGTCTTCGGTTCGAGAGTGGTCTTGTAAACCTATCTCTGTTGAGTTTAGCACTCATTTCGAGTTCGACTGAGCTGTATCAACGACCTCCGCCGGAAGAGCGTACAGTATATATTAATCCTTCGGTATGAATGGAAGATTGACAATAAACACTACACCCTCAGGCGGTGTATCAGCGGGTGTTTCCGTCTCAATAACGTCGCCTTCTTCCCGGTCTTCAATCCAGATGTCACCCCCGTAGCTCTCTACCAGCGACTTGACTAGGTAGAGACCGATTCCGGTGCCCCCACTGTCGAGGCCCTTTTCGCCTTTGCCGAAGATGTCCTCCTTTGCGGCATCGGAAATACCGGGGCCGTTGTCTGTAACTCGAATGCTGATATGCTCATCCTCTGTTTTCGATGATACCGCAACGGTCGGAACCGGTTTGTCATTATGTTGAACTGCATTTTTTAGCAGGTTGCGGAACACAGAGCCTAACATTTCGTTGGCCCGCACAGAGACCTGTTGTACCTCCGAAGCGGTGATGATGTTGGCGTCTGGATATGCCTCACGAGTCTGTTCCACCTCAGACATTACCACGGGCCGGATACTGACCGCCTCAAGTTCTTGTTCTCCTGAGAGCATGACGGCTGCCATCTCTCGGGCTACCTTCGTGAGATCAACTGCCTGCTCTGCGTTTTCACTGACGGTCTCCAAGTGTCTCTGTAACTCATCATCATCTATCGTGTCTACAACCATCTCAGTATACGCGAGTATCAATTGGAGATTATTCCGGATGTCGTGACGCAATACTTGATTAAGAATATCTAGATTGTCTCGTTGCTCTTCAATGCGGTGTCTGTACTCTCTTTCTGCCGTAGTTTCATGTAACACGAATGTACGGCGTCTCTCGTCGCTGCCGACTGTTGACGCTGACACAGAAAAGTATCGTTTCTCATTCCCATTTGTGATCTCAATTCCTGTCTTACCGTCGGCCACCTCAGTAAGCTGGTTGAGTTCTTGATTTCCGGCTGAGGAAACAAAGTCGTCTGCCGGCATGCCGACGTACTCTGGGTCAGTATCAAACAAGTCATGGGCAACGCCGTTGGCGTAAACGAGACGATCCTGATGATCAAGGACTATCGCAGCATCATCTATGTCATCTAATAACGCCCTGCGTGCGATGGGAGCTAACTCCAGAAAATCAGCGTAGAAGAGAGCCCAGAGGAAAGTTACGGACAAGACCGTACTCCCAGCCATCGTTGCGTTGTACAGTGGGTCTGGATATGGCTCAAGTCCAGCGACCTCAATAATTGCCGTCAGATAGATGACTACGACACCGCCAAGTACTGTACGGGCCTGTTGACGATACGCCCCACTCTGGGTCAAATACGCTTCGAGAAACATCCCCAACATCGCAGTGGCTGCGACAAACACCACAAAAAGGTGTACTGTCCACCAGATACCAAACTCATAGACTGGTGTCCCAGCTTGAACAACTGTCGGCGTACGGGTATAGAACAAGCCGCCAGGATTGAGTCCGATCACTAACGCTTCCAGACAGAGATAACCACCAACACTGCCTAGTGCTATTGGTTGTTTGAGCCACGTCCGTTCAGTATACTCCACAGCGACATACATACCGGAGAATGCCACCACAACCGCAGCAAGCCACGAAACGCCCAACATACGTGGAGCAATCAACTGACTATTTATTCTGGTGCCTATTCCATAGCTAAGTATCCAGACGGCTGATCCGAGTCCGTGGATGACGAGTGGCTTGCCACCGGGGCTCGATCGATGTTCCCACGCAAACAGCGCGACACCTACTGATATCAGAGCCGGAACCCCGAACAAGATTAGATCAAACTGGGTCACACTCATATTAGGATAATTAGCAAAATGTCATATAAAGGCCATTCATGTACCGATCGCGTACTTCCCCGCTACCTGTCAGGAAAGTCGTGCGAGATACACAGGGTGTTGTCAGCACGGGAACTGCGTTTTTTATCTGAATGCTAAATCAACCGATAGAATTCGCTTGCGTGTAGGCTGCCGGAAGCTCTTTGATTGTAACGTATGTTCTGGTGACCATGTTGTGGATACATGTATCTGTTAGGTAGTGGTGTAAGAATGGATCATATTTTAATTAGTTTGTACCTCAGATCGCGGAGTTAACCCCAGAAGTCAAGCACATTATCGACTGCCCTGTCAACGAAACTTTCCTGATATCGTACGAGGAGTTGCATCGTCAATTCCTCGTCGGCAACAGTGTAGAGCGTCGTTCGGCCATCTCGAACCTCGGAGATAATCCCCTCTTCAACGAGGCGTGACACGTGCCAAGAAACCGTCGCTGGCGCCACGCCGACCTCTTCGGCGATCGCCCCATTTCGGGCCGTCTCCTCTTGTATCAAGAACAACAAGACATGGCGGGCCGTCTCGTATCGGAGGGACGACAGTATCTCACGCTCTTCACTATCGAGTTCCTCGGCGACGAACAACCGACGTTTACCCTGATGGTCCTCGCTCATGAGCACGTCATAGTTTTCGAGCGTGTCGAGATGGTGCTGTAAAAGCCCGGTCTCCATATCGAGTTCGCGCTTCGCTTGGCTGAAGTGAACACCCGGGTTTGCTTTGACGTATTCGAAGATCTCCTTCCGCGTCTCTAGCTCAAGGATGTCTTCCTCGCCGTCGTGAGGTCGGCGTCTAACCATCTGCGTTTCGTTTCTGTGAGCCGGCTGTGGCGCGTGGGGATATCATCGTGGCTGCCAATCGAAGCGCCAGATTACTGTCGATAACAAGAGGAGTGCAATCCCGAGTGCAAACAGGCTCGTGAGCAACTCGAAGTGTGGGATCCCTTCCTCGAAGAACTCGTCACCGACCTCTAACATGAGATCGGTTGCGAGTAGCGCTGCGAGCAGCGCAAGGACAAGAATACGACGGACCCGGGTGCGGTAGTAAGCGAACGCGGTAATAAGAACCACAATCATCGTCACTAAGAGCGTAAGAGCCCGGATGAACGTTTCCGGTTCAAACAATTCAATCTCTGTCATATAATGAAATTGGGTGTGGGGGCTATCTAATTATTTGCTAGGTGGTCACACGCGACCGTTGGTTCTGACGGTCATATTGTTGAGCGACACCACCGTTTATTCGTCGTCGCTGTCTTCGTACTCATCCTCGCCGTCTGCCTCCTCATCTTCGTCGGCTTCGCTCTCAGTTTCGAGGACCGTACCATCGTCTGCGTGGACGGCAACTTCAGTTTCTGAGCCGTTTGCCGTCACGAGTTCGACTTCGTAGACGGGTGCGCCATCCTCAGTTTCGAGTTCAACTTCGTCAACAGTTCCGTTGGCTTCAGCAGTTGCGATATCAATTGCTTCTTGCTCAGTGAGTGAAACGTTACTCTCCGAAATCGAGTCTTCGTCCATCTCCTCGTCTTCGCTCTCAGTTTCGAGGACCGTGCCATCGTCTGCGTGGACAGCAACTTCGGTCTCTGAGCCGCTTGTCGCCACGAGCTTTATTTTGTAGACGGGTACGCTGTCTTCGTTTTCAAGTTCAACTTCATTAACAGTCCCATTAGCTTCGGCAGTTGCGATATCAATTGCTTCTTGCTCAGAAAGTGTGACGTTACTCTCTGGAATTGAGTCGTCGTCATCAACGTCCGATACGAGTGATGATCCACTCCCTTGCGCGAATGCTACCCCGCTGCCGACAACGGCGAGCAAGGCGATTGCAACAACGGCACCTCCGATTATCTTCCGACTGTTAGATTGCATCAGTTTCGTAGCCTCACTACGACTATTCGGGACCACGTGTAAAGTGTCGTTTGGTATATGAGTCTAGCAGTGGTACACGCCTCTAACAACTCATTACATCTTGAGTCTGTAGATAATTGTAATCACTCTACCAGTCACATATCCCCCAATAATAGATATATTTGTTAATCTGGGACGTACATGAGACACAGCGCAAGTTAGCCCGACAGCAGTATCATTAACGTCCTCCCCGCGCTAAAAGCTGTCTCTTACCGTCCCGCACGAGTTGAGGTCGGAGTCTCCACGTTGTATTATGCTGATCCGTCGACCCACTATTCGTCGGCCTGCTCCTTCTCCCTCACGAGATTGGGAGCTTCGAAGTCCACGACCTCGTCGATATCTGTAGTGACCCAGATCAAGAAGCGGTTTTCGGATTTGACGATTCCATTAACTCCTTCGCCATTAACGGTTGTTGCTTGATCCACGTCTTCCGGAGCCACGTCGCGGACTTGGAACAGTTCATCAACCATCCAGCCGACGGCACCGCTCCCATCGGTCTCGTCGTCGTCGAACACCACAATCCGTTCGCGGGGTCCTTTCTCGTCGATCGAAAAGAGTGTCTTCGGGTCAACAATCGTTGTCGTACGTCCTCGCAGGTCCATTACGCCTTCAACGTGGTCAGGGGAATTAGGGATCCGCGTGAGCTTGCCGGCGTCAACGATTTCGTCGATGATCCCGATATCCAGACAGTACGTCCCGTTGCCCAAGCCAAACTCCAGCACTTTGGTGGGTTCAGCTTCAGTTTCTGTGACTGACATAAAGAGTCTTTGGTGAAGATACAAATAACTGTACCTCTGAAATTATTAGCTTTGATTGTCAGACCCGTAAAATCATCTTGACTCTCGCTCTTCTCGTGGAGGTTGTTGGCACGGATTTCTTTTATAAACCTCACTCAGTAGGTAGTCGGCAGAGCTACTGTGGTGCGAGATATCTCACAGAAGTGGTGTATCTCGAAATCGCAAGAACTCTCTCCATCAACAATGTGCTATACAAGAACAAATCAAACATGATAATCCTCAGAAAGTGTTATAGAACTGGTGTCAAAGTAACGGGTAATGACTCTCGCTTCGGAACACCAGATTCAGGTTCTCCACGTTGACGATGAGCCGTCTCTTACAGACCTGACTGCGACGTTCCTCGAACGTGAGGATGATAAATTCACTGTTGAGACAGCAAACAGCGGTAACGAGGTCCTAGAACGGGTTGATAGTCACCTACCCGACTGTATTGTCTCGGACTACAACATGCCCGGCATGGATGGCTTAGAACTCTTACAAGGTGTCCGTGAGAACAATCCAGACCTCCCGTTCATTCTCTTTACCGGCAAGGGCAGTGAAGAGGTAGCCAGTGAGGCGATCTCCGCCGATGTAACAGACTATCTTCAGAAGGGAACAGGTTCAGAGACGTACGAACTCTTGGCCAACCGAATTCGGAACGCGGTCAACACCCGACGTGAGGCTGAGCGCGCTGACAGACAGGAAGAACTGATGCGCCTGACAGAGTTTGCGGGCAACACCGGCGGGTTCGAACTTGACAGAGAGAGTGGTAGGGTCTTGCTGACCGTTGGTGCCCGTCGAATTATCGAGCGTCCCAACCTGACTGAAATCCCTGTTGAAAAGGCGATAGAATTGTTCCACCCGGATGACCGCGAAGAAGTTCAGCAAGCACTCGAGAAGGGTTTCGAAGCAGGTGATAAACTACGAGACACGTGGCGACTCCATCCAGGCGGCAGCGACGAGCGTCTCTTGGACGTTACGATCACTCCAGTCGTGGAATCTGGGGAGCAAGTAACGAAGCTCCGCGGGGCAGTCAACGACATCACTGAGAAAAAAACACGTGAACGACAGTTAACCGAACTGAACCGGGCTACACAGGCACTCCTAGAGGCAGAAACCAGACAAGAGGTCGCTGATATTGGCGTTGAGGCTGCCAGTGATATCCTCAATTTCAAGGCAAATGCTATCCACGTCTCCGAAGCTGACGACACTCAACTGGTTCCCGTGGCACAGACGGATGAGCTAAACTCGCTCATCGGAAATATACAACCACTTCCTGTGACGGACAGTATCGCGGGACGAGTCTACCGCGACGGCGAACCAGCAGTAATAGCAGATGTACAGCAAGATTCGGACAGCCACAACACCGGAACTGATCTCGCTGGTCACTTGTATCTGCCACTTGCTGACCATGGGGTACTGATCGCTGGCTCCGAGAAGCGAGCAGCCTTCGATCAACAGGACACCGCGCTCGGAGAGCTACTGGCAGGGAGTCTCATAGCAGCGCTTAATCGCGTCGAACACGAGCAGACTACTCGCCAACGACAGCAGGAACTCGCGCTGTTATTCGAGGAATCCCCACTTGGGGCCGTCCAGTGGGACAACACATTCCGATTCGAACGGCTGAACGCACGGGCTGAAGAAATCCTTGGATATGGTGAGCAAGAGATACGCGGCGAACCATGGGAAATGATTGTCGCCGCCGATGACCATGACAAAATTGGCACTGTCGTCGAGAGCCTTCTCAATGCCAATGGCGGAAAACACGCACTCAATCGGAACGTCCGAAAGGACGGCGAAGTATTCACCGGTGAGTGGCACAACCGTGTTGTTACCAACGCAGAAGGGGACGTACAGTCGATCTTTTCAAAGTTTCAGGACGTCACCGAGCGCGAGAACCGCAAGCGAGGATTAGAAGAGTACGAAACGATCATTGAAGCACTGACCGACGCAGTGTACGTGATTGACGAAGAGGGCCGGTTCACCTACGTCAACGACGAGTTCGTCGAGTTAGTCGGCTACGACCGGGAAACTATCTTTGGGAACACACCGTCGCTCATCAAAGACGAGGAGGCTGTCGAACAGGCAGAACACCAGTTGGGACGGTTGTTGTCAAGTGATGGCCCGGAAACGCTCACATTCGAAGTGACGGTGCACCCGCGGGAGGGTGACCCGATTGTCTGTGAAGATCAAATGGGCGTTCTCCCGTACGAAGGCGACCAATTCAACGGCTCAGTTGGAACACTCCGGGATGTGACCCACCGAAAAAAACGTGAACAGGAGTTACAGGAGTTAAAAAACCAGTACGAGACACTAGCCAAGAATTTCCCGGACGGTGCGGTATTCCTCATCAACACGGATCTCGAATACGTACGCGCCGGTGGCAGAGAACTGGGCAACATTGGCCTACCTCCCGACGATATCGAGGGTCGGAAATCACACGATCTGTTCCCGGAAGACATCGCGAATGAACTCTGTCACTACTACGAGGAAACGCTGAATGGGAATGCCAGCACGTTCGGACAGGAGTACGGGGGCAGGCAATACCGAATTCAGACCGCCCCTGTTCGGACCAACAACAATGAGATCGAGTACGTGATGGCAGTCTCACAGAATGTCACCGAGGAAGTCGAGAACAAACGGGAACTCGAACGTCAGAACGAGCGACTTGAGGGGTTCGCCAGCATTGTCAGCCACGATTTAAGAAATCCGCTTCAAGTGGCTGTCGGACGGTTAGAACTGATTCGTGAGGAGTGCGAGAGTGACCATATTGAGGGTGTTGCCCAGGCACTCGATCGGATCGGCGCGCTCATAGAGGACTTACTAACACTGGCACGAGAGGGTGAGAAGATTGGTGAGCCCGAACCAGTTGGACTTGCGGACATAGCCAAGGACAGTTGGCAAACCGTTGGCACGGGACAGGCAGCACTCGAATCTAATGTCTCTCAGGTTGTCAAGGCCGATCAGAGCCGTCTTCAGCAACTATTTGAGAATCTCTATCGTAACGCAGTCGAACATAACGACGAAAACGTGACAGTATCCGTCGGTACAATAGAGAACGGCTTCTACGTGGCGGATACCGGAACCGGTATCCCAGGGAGTGACCGCGAGGAAATATTTGAGGCGGGCTACTCGACCAATGAGGAGGGGACCGGCTTCGGCCTGCGGATCGTCGAGCAAATTGCCAGCACTCACGAGTGGGAGATTACTGTGACCGAGAGTGAACAGGGTGGTACACGGTTCGAATTTACGGGGGTCGAACTTGTAGAGTGAGTTCTGGACTTTGGTGGAGAAAGTGAATCGCCTCGGGGTATTCGCCTTGTCCGCCGATAAAAGACAAGACTAGAGCACGGTCACAGCAACAAACTACTTGAAGACTAAGAGTAATACCCTATTATGACAGATCGACGATTGTCTACGGGTATTAGTGGGTTGGACGGTATTTTAAACGGCGGTCTCATCCACCCGCGAAACGTGCTTATACGCGGGTCTCCTGGTTCAGGGAAGACAATTTTCGGCTTACATTTTCTTTCGGCGGGGATAGACGCTGGCGAGACATCTCTGTACGTCAACATGGGTGAGCCACAGGCGTACGTTGAGGAAACCGCAGATGCGTTCGATCTTCATACCGAGCAAATTCACTTCCATAATATTTCCCCGACTCAAGAACAGTTCTCAGAGCGTAACTCGTACAGCGTCTTTGAGTCAGCGGAAGTCGAACAGCCGGACTTTATTGCCGATCTCCGTGAGAAGATTGATGAGATCGACCCAGACCGCGTGTTACTGGACCCAATCACAGAATTCCGACATCTTACAACTGACGAGCGGCAATTCCGGTCCGGAATCCTCGGTCTCCTTGATTATCTCAAAGAAATTGACGCGATGGGCATGTTAACGTCTCAAGCTGGCGGGCCAATCACAGACGATGATATTCAGTTTCTTGTTGATACTGTCATTTCTCTTGATGTGACTCCTGAGAGCCGGATGGTCAGTATCTCTAAGTTCCGAGGGTCGTCGTTCCGGCGTGGGGATCATTTCTACGATATTTCTGCGGCGGGACTGGAAGTATGGCCGGCACTCGTGCCCGATACGCAGAAACAAGTGATCGACACGGAACCGCTCTCATCTGGCGTGGACGAACTCGATGAGTTGCTCTATGGCGGGTTAGATCAGGGCACGATAACAATGCTTAGCGGGCCAACCGGCGTCGGCAAGACAACGACTGGGCTTCAGTTCCTCATCCAAGCAGCACTTGAGGGCAAACAGAGCGTGGTATTCCAGTTCGAAGAAGCAGAATGGACAATTCGTGATCGGGCAGAAGCAATTGGGCTTCCACTTCAGGCTGCGCTGGACAGCGGCGAACTCTCTATTGTCGACGTCTCCCCCGATGAGTATACGGTTGGTGAATTTGAGCATCTCCTCCGGGAGGCCGTTACCAACGGTACTGAGGTGGTGATGATTGATGGGTCACAAGGCTTCCAAGAGAATCTCCGTGGACTTGCCGACACGACGGGTGCGTTGGTGCGGATTGGCCGGTTCCTGCGGGCTGCTGGTGTCACCACTCTCCTGGTTAATGAAGTCCACAATATCACCGGGGACTTCCAAGCGTCTGAAGAGCGGACGAGCAATCTTGCCGATAATATTGTGTTCCTGCGCCACGTTGAGTACCGTGGCGAGATGCGGAAAGTGATTGGGACACTGAAAATGCGAACGAGCGACTTCGAACGCAGCCTTCGCGAACTTGAGATTACGGCCGACGGGATACGCGTCGGGGAGCCTCTCCCACAACTTCGGGGCATTCTCACTGGGACGCCTGACTGGAACGAGGATACTGGCGGCACTAGTCGCGATGTGGCTGACACCGACCAATCGTAGCCCTCGCGTGATATAGGCACCAAATACGAGCCCACACGATCAAACCTCATGTCCACGAACGAACAGCAGCCATATCAAGAGACGGCCGACGAAGCGAAGCGCGTCCTGCTGCTGGTTAGTGACCAAGGGAACCGACGTGTCCTCACAGAGTGGCTAACCACACATGACCAATATACGATTGTCGAGAGCGTAGATATCGCTGAGGCGGCGTTCGACTGCTGTCTCGTCGACAGGACAGCGTTCAATGAGCACCGCTCGGAACTGCTCACACGAAAGCAACATGAGCAGGTTGTGCTGCCGTATCTGTTGTTGGTCCCCGAGGCAAAGCACCGCCAGATCTGTAATCGTCTCCGCGAGACACACCCGGAGTTGTGGGATGCTATCGATGGGCTGATCGATATGCCACTCGCAGAACACAGACTTGGCGAACAACTAGAGATGGCTCTCCGCCTGCGAGACCAGTCGACTGTCGCGTTCAACCGACGTGAGCAACTCCGCCAAATCCGCGACCAACACGCCGGTCACGGAGTATTGATCACCGACGTCGACGGGACAATTGAGTACGTCAATAGAGGTTTTGAGTCACAATCAGGGTATACAAGTGAGGAAGTCGTCGGAAATACCCCGCGGATGCTCAAATCTGGTGAACACGATGAGGCGTTCTATGGAGAGCTGTGGGAGACTATCACCGCCGGTGAGACGTGGCATGGCACGGTTGTCAACAGACGCAAAGACGGCGAGAGGTATATTGTCCAACAAACAATTGCTCCGGTTGAAGGCCCAAATGGTGATATCACACAGTTCATCGCCGTTAATCACGAAATTACTGATCTCCGAGAACTCCAAGAACGTCTTCGTGAGCAACGTAAGCAACTCGACGTGTTGAACAGAGTTCTCCGTCATGATATCCGAAATGATATGAACGTCATTGTTTCGTGGGGAGAAATGCTTGAAAATGAGCTCTCTTCGGACGGTAAAGAGAAACTTGACCGGGTCCTCCGGGCAGGAAATCATGTTATCGAACTTACAAACGTTGCCCGTGACCTATCAGCACTCATTCACGGTGATGAAACGCCAGATCTCAAGCCGATCTCACTTCGAGAACTCCTCACTCAAGAACTCGAAAAGCGTCGGGAGACGTTTTCCGACGCAGAAATTACGATGCCAGACCCACCCGATCAAGAAACGTGCGTACTGGCGAATGAGTTGCTCTCGTCAGTGTTTCGGAACCTTGTCAACAATGCGGTCCAACACAATCAGAGACCAGATCCGAAGGTAGTCATCACCGTCGAAGAGATGGATGACACCGTCCGTGTCAGAGTGGCTGACAACGGACCAGGAATTCCAGCCGACGTCCGAAAAGACCTGTTTCAAGAAGGTCAGAAGGGACTAGAGAGCGGGGGGACCGGAATGGGTTTGTTCCTTGTTGATAATCTTGTTGAGAGTTACGATGGGAAAGTCTGGATCGCGGACTGTAGTGAGGATGAGTTGCCCAGTGAAGCAACTGAGACGGATCAGCCTGGCGTAGCCTTTGTTGTTGAGTTACAGACGACTGAGGCTCCAAACAATAGCGAGGGGGGCGATCGATGAACGATACACTTTCTGTAAATGACTCCTCTGATGATGTTACTGACCAAGCGGCCTTGTTCCCCTTACTCTCTGATAAAGGAAATCGGCGGCTGATTGTTGAGTGGATTGAATCCCACGACAGCTACACGCTTGTCGATCCTGACCAGCCAGTCGGAACAGCGGCATTCGATTGTTGTATCCTTGATGCGGAGATGTTACAGACGCATGCTGAAACGCTCCGAGCTCGGAAACACGAGGCTGAGCCCGCTCTCTTGCCATGCCTTCTGCTCATTCCGGAAGCAGACCTCTCCGTTATTGAAACCGATCGTGGTGAGATTGCCGACAGCGTTGTGTTCGAAACCGCCGACGAAGTGGTTTCGATGCCGATCAAAAAGGCCGAATTAGAGTGGCGGACAGAGGCGCTCACCAGACTGCGGACTCAATCGTTACGTCTCAAAACACGCACAGAGTCGCTGAAACTATTCAAACAAGCGGTTGAGTCCTCTGGTCACGCGATCTGGATGTCCGACACTACTGGGAAGATTAACTACGTCAACTCAGCGTTCGAATCAATTACGGGCTACAGTCGAACAGAAGCTGTCGGTGAGTCGCCAGAACTTATCAGTTCTGGAGAGATGACCGACGACTACTACAGTGACCTTTGGGAGACGATCACCGCCGGCGACACGTGGCATGAAGAAATCACAAATCAACGGCGTGACGGCTCCCAGTACGTCGCTGATCAGACTATCGCTCCAATCGTCGAAGACGGTGAGCCGAAAGCATTTGTCGCCGTCCAAAGGGATATCACCGAACGGAAAGAGATTGAACAACGGCTCTCCTTATATCGTGATATTGTTGAGCGGCTTGAGGATCCAATTATGCTCCAGAGCTGTGAGGGAGAGTTTCGACTGGTTAACGACGCACTGTGCTCGTTTGCCGGGCTCTCAAGAGATGAATTACTCGGCGATGGTGAATACGAGTTTATGGACGCAGCTACTGCCACAGAGATTGCCCGGCAGAAACAGCGTGTAATCGAGACCGAACAGCCAGTCGAATACAGTGTTGAGCCGACGTTCACACATACTGACAAGGAGGCAGTCTTCTACACGAGTCGGTACCCCTACTATGAGGATGGAGAACTCACAGGCACAGTTGCGATCTGTCGGGACGTCACCAATCTCGACAAGCGGACGCGACAGCTGAAAGTCTTCGACAATATTTTGCGCCATAATATTCGCAACGATGTGAATGTAATCCGTGGTCGAGGCAAGCAGCTTCAAGATGAACTCGATGGTGACCTCAAGGCTGCTGCCGATGTCATCGTTGAGCGAGCTAACGGTCTGTTGGCGACGAGCGAGAAGTCACGAAAGATTACTGACGGCCTCAGTGATCCACGCGAGCCGGCCCCGGTAGACCTCGGACAATTAGTTCAAAATCTTGCGGAAGAGACTGATCAGAATTGGTCTAACGCAAGTATCGATGTTTCGGCCCCGGCTCAACTTGTTGCCTCTGCGTCTGACTCGATTGATACCGCTATCGAAGAGCTACTGATTAATGCTGTAGTCCACAACGACAGCGACGAACCACGTGTATCTGTTGACCTTACTGCTGACAGTTCGTGGGGTATCCTCCGCGTGCGAGACAATGGTCCGGGTATTCCGGAGTTTGACAGAAACGTTCTTGAATCGGGCGGAGCTATCGAGACACTCTCTCACGGCAGCGGACTCGGATTGTGGCTCGTCTATTGGACCATCACTCACTCTGGCGGAAAGATTCGTGTTGACGACCGCGAGCAAGGTGGGACCGAGATTACGATTAGGCTCCCGTTGGCAGCTGAGAAGTGACTTCTTCTACTCCTTTAACAAGTAATTTTACCGGCTGTGCTCCCATTTGTTTGATATGACCAACTCGCCTGGCGAAACGATTGAGGCTCTACATGACGTTGCGACCAGACTTCAATCTCAGGATACGACTGAGAGTGTCTGTGATTTAACGGTTAGTGCCGCATCAGATATTCTGGATTTTAATCTTTGTACTATCTTGATTCGCGATGGCGAGTGGCTCGTTCCGCGCGGCACATCAAAAGATGCTCCAGCAGACGGAAGTCGTCAGATGCGTCTTGACCAAGGATTAGCAGGCAAAACATATCAGACCGGAGAGTCGCAACTTGTTAACACAATAGAACCGGATGACAATACGGACCCCGCGAAGCCGGACTATCGGTCAGGCATAAGTGTTCCAATCGACGACCACGGTGTTTTTCAGGCGGTTAGTACGACTGAGTCTGCGTTTACTGTAGACGATATTGAGTTAGCTGAGCTACTTGTGAGTCACTCAAAAACAGCTCTTGATCGCATCGAAAAAGAGCAAGAACTGAAACAGCAAATTGAGCGTCTAGATCGGTTTGCCTCAGTAGTCAGCCACGACCTCCGCAACCCACTGAATATCGCTCAAGGATACCTCGAAACCGTTCGTGAGGAGGAAGATAGTGAGCCTCTTCGAAAGGTCGCCGCTGCTCATGAACGAATGGACCACTTGATCGACGACATGTTAACTTTTGCACGAATCGGAACAGAAGCGCTCAATCTGGAGGCTGTAGAGTTAGCACAACTTACTGAAGAAAGTTGGTCGAGTGTTGATCAACAGAACGCTACATTATCCATCGACACAGAGCAATATATCAGCGCAGATCGGACGCGTCTTCGTCAGTTGTTGGAGAATATTTTGTCAAACGCAGTGATGTATGGTGGGTCAGATGTTTCTGTGAGGGTCGGGGAAATTGAAGATGGCCCCGGTATTCCAGCTACAGATCGCACAGCTGTATTTAAGGCGGGATACTCTCCGGGTACGGAAGGTACTGGATTTGGATTAAGCATTGTTAAGCAGGTTACTGAAGCACATGGGTGGGACATTCGTATTACCGAAGGAAGTGACAACGGTGCACGATTCGAGATTACTAAGATTGACATCATTTCTCAGAGACACCCCCGCACAGGGTGATACAGCAAGGTACACGTATCGAAAGAGCCTCTAAGATATTGTCTTAACCTACAAGATTGAGACCGTTAGAAGATCGGAACACCATTCTCACCGTCGTTCCCCGTGGCTCATTATCGTTAAATTGGAGTACTCCACCAGCCTGTTCAACGATCGCTTTCACGAGCCATAGTCCAAGACCAGACCCATGAAGAACAGGCTGAATCGTTTCTTCACCAGTCCGTATATCGCGCTCCTCATCCGGAATACCCGGCCCGCTGTCACTCACTTCGAGATACGATGCGTCATTATCTGACCAGACCCGAATCGAAACTGACGGTTGGTCACGGTCTGAATGGATAACCGCGTTTTCGATAAGTTCCTCGACCGCTGTTTCGATCGTTCCATTTGGAACGCTGACCGGCTCATTCGACGTTTCCAGCGTAATGTCTGCCTCAGGGAATTCTGCTTGAGTGTTTGATACTGCGTATTCGGCCGACTGTGCAAGATCGGTTGACTCAGCCGTTCGCGACTTCGAGAGAACTTTTGTGACCTGTCGTATTTTCCCAGCCATATCAATCAACTTCTGGCTGTGCTCCGAGACTGTTTCAGCGGTGTTCACAACTTCGGGGTCAGTTGTCTGCTGTTCAATCAGCTCAGCACTCCCTTTTACAATGTTCATCGTGTTCTTTATATTGTGACGGAGCACTCGATCGAGAACCTGAAGTTGCTGCTCACGTTGTCTAACCTCGCTAAGATCATGAACCGACCCCACTACACCGGTAACCGCTCCATCGTCGTCCCACAATGGCGAAAGGACAGCCCGAACGAAGCGCCGTCTTTCACCCGTATTGGCCTCAGTTTCGAGTTCCAAAACAACTGATTCTCCATCCAGCGCTTGTTGTATTGCGGGTTCAATCTCCTCAGCAGTACTTTTTTCAACAATCGAATCAATTTGTGTCCCACGAACTCGGCCCGAATCAAGTCCATAAAACTGCCGAAAGTTCTCGTTAGCGAATACAAGTCGCTCTGATGAGTCAATACAGAAGATCCACGTAGGTGACGCCTCGACTGCCGATTTGTATTGTCGGAGCCGCTCCTGTTTCTCTTTGTCTTCTGTGACATCCCGGTGGAAACCGGCGAATTCACTGATCGTACCCTCTGTGTCGGTAATAGGAGCAAACGTTTCTTTTGTCCAGAATTCCGGTCGATCATCGTGGTTGTCACAGCGCTCGATGGTTACTGATTCACCTTCTTCGACGGCTCTCTGGACCGTTGCGGCCATTTCCGAATCTTTGCCATCACAGAACAGCGCTGTGAGGTCAGACCGATCCTCCAGATCATTCTGCGCTAGTTCATCAAACCGATTGTTTGCATACACGAGCGGATCGTCTTCCTGATGTAAATCGAATATCGTGATTCCAATCGGGGCCTTATCCATCACTCTGGATTTGCGATGGAGTTCGCGGCGTGTCCGCTCGGATGCCGTCACTTCGGTATACACGTATACTCGGTGCGCGCCCACTCGCTCGCTCGGTAACCCCGTCTCGATCACCCGGTAATGCCGAGTTTCACCGTCAGCTTCCCACTCGAAGATCGGATCGTCTCGAACGGTACACTCATACAATTTTGGTGCCGTGTCAGCGAAGCTCGTTTCACCGGCCCCGCGGAGCTCATCGAATGTCTCAGCGGCGGTGGGGCTTATGTGTCTGATTTCTCCATCGGCGTCAACGATGACCGTTGCTTCGTTGAGATGTGTAAGCACCTGTTTTCGCCAGAACCGTGGAATCGGGCGAAACGTCTCATTCAAAAACACGAAGCTTCCCAACGCGAAAACGGCCATTCCAAGAGGAGCATAGCTCGTCTCGACAAACTGCGGCGGGACGCGCCCCAGTCCGATAGCGACGTCCACTACTGCTGGGACGGCTGTGAGGACTACAACGATCCCGAGCCGCCAGTCTTTGATGCGAGAGGTAGTCACGGCTTCGATCAGCCAGACCGTTGCAACCCCGACCGACAGGTATGCCGCCCCGGAGATCAACCAATAGGTAACACCGGGATTAAACGCAAGGTGCGCGAACGGTTCGGTTGAGATATAGGCAGTGAAGTAGAGATTATATGTGGGGTTAGTGAGTTTGATAGCGATAGCGACGAGGTACAGCCCAACCGCAAGACGCCGCAGTGCGGGGCGCCGGTGGTATTCGTGACCTGCGTACGCCGACGCAAAGTATAGCCACGCGCCAATACTAGCAAGTCCAACAATTAACCCGATGATTCGTAACCATACGGCTGCTGAAACCCAACTGATCGCGAACTGTATCGCAGTTGTCGCTGTCCACCCACCAGCCAGAACGAACACTGACACAAGTCCAAGGCGTGTATCACGCTCGGCGATATCGGTTGCTCGCCAAGCCCCATAACCCGAAATGAGCGTCGCGAGAACAAAAACCGCGATATACGCCGCCCGTGCTACCTCCATACGTATTTTATTATATCTATTATAAAATGTGTTATCATAGTCCCAAGATTCTTTTGTGTCATTACTATTGGGATTCTACGACTCAAAATATCTCCCAGCAGTAGGGGAGAAGAGTCAAATTAGTTGCTTTCCTCCTCGCAGCGAGACTCAGACGACACCTTGCCTCCATCCGCGGCCATCTGAGACTGTGTGTTTGCCTGAACTGTCGTTTCTTGTTGTGTTTCGAACCCAGTCACCTGATCGTTGAGATCATCAGCCAGCGTCGAGAGTTCTTGAATCGTTTCGGTCGTTTCCGCGAGTGACGACGTCTGCTCCTCGGTCGCCGCCGACACGTTGCTCGCCTCCGCGGCGGTCTGTTCACTTACACTTGCCACCTCATCTACCACCGAGACGACCTCCTCTGTCGAGGCGGCCTGGTCATCCGTCGCGTCACTAATTTCTCGGATGCCGCTCTCAGACTCCTGTACTGCGTCCGCGATCTCATCAAACATCTCAATTGCACTCTCGATCGTTTCCGACCCTCGCTCAACGCGCTCGCTCATCTCCTCCATTCCCGCAACTGTTTCCGTTGTACTTTCTTGCGCAGTCTCAATCCGCTCTTCTACAGCAGTCGTCGCTTTTCCTGCTTCCTCTGCGAGCGATTTGACTTCAGAGGCTACAACACCGAACCCCTCTCCAGCTTCTCCAGCACGCGCTGCCTCTATCGACGCGTTCAGCGCCAGAATGTTTGTTTTCTCGGCGATCCCGGAGATCATCTCTACAATCTCTCCAATCTCGTCCATATCCTCTTCGAGAGCCTTGACCTGTGCGGCTGCCTCGTCGGCTTGTTCCTCTATCGACTCGATTTCTTCAGTCGCCTCCGAAGCGTACTCACGCCCTTCATTCCCCTGTTCAACGGCTGCTCCAGCCGTTGCAGCCACTTGATCTGCTGAAGACGCAATCTCTTCGACCGTAGCGGACATGTCGTTCATCTCGTTAGCGACTTCTTGCAGATTTTCACTCTGCGTGTCTGCTCCGTGTGAGATCTCCTCGACGGACCCGGCAACCTCTTCGCTTGCTTGCTTGACTTCTTCGGTGTTTTGCGCAACCACATCACTTGAAGTGGCGACGTTCTCGACAATATCTTTGACACTACCAACACTATCACTAAGACGGTCAATCCCGTTTTCTAGGTTCGACAGCACGTCGCCGTACGCTCCTGGGTAGTCGGTATCGATGTCTTGCGCGAGTTGACCCTGCTCTAGCCGGTCGCTCGCAGTCGATATTTGCTCGAAGCTGTTCGATAACTGGGTTGTCCCAACCGCGAGGTCATCAAGCACGGCACCGTACTGCCCAGGGCGGTTTGTGTTGACGTCGTCATCAAGCACACCCTGTTGAAGGTCGCTACTAACGCTCTGAATTTGCTCGAAACTTGCCGAGAGCTCGCCGGCACCCGTTTCAAGATTGGTTATCGTCTCACCGTACGTTCCGGGGTATTGGGATTCAAATTCCCAGTTGAGGTCCCCCTGTTTGAGCCCTTCACTTGCGGTTCCAATCTGAGAAAACACCCCCTCAAGGTTTTCCTGCATCTTGGTGTACGCCTCGACCATCCGCCCGATTTCATCATTCTCGACGTGCTGATCTACCTCCTTATCGAGTTCTCCGTTACTGATCGCGGTGAGCCCGTTCGATAGCTGCTTGATTGGTGGTGTGATGCGCCCGGCGACGAACAGGCCGATCATAATCGCCACGATGAACGCTCCGATGGTCAGCCCGAGAACTTCCAACTGTGCGGTTTGTGTCGTGCTGTCGGCTGTAACAACCGATGACTCTTTGTCTTCGATAGCTGCCTGCTCGAGCGTCTGCGCGGAGTCTTTGGTATCTGCGACGATTGCGTCTAACTCATCGCTCTTCGCCTGTGCTTGCTCCATATCACCGGCTTCTAAGGCTGTAAACAGTTCCTGAGCAGTTCTGGAGTACTGTTCGTGTTGTCCTTGTAATTCTTCGAATTCTGCTTGTTCTGCTTCGCTCAGCTCTTGCTGTTGTAACTTGACGGAGTATTCGTCGAATCTCCCACCTGCTTCTTCGAAATTGGACTGCTCTCCCTCTTCACCGAGGAGTGCGGCGTGTACGGCGACTTGTTGCTCTTCGATGGCTACGAGCATGTTTAGCGAGGCATCGATTTTGTCACCGTCTTCAGAGATGACGTGTGCCTCTTCATCGACATCTCCAACGGCTTGGTATCCGACCGCGCCGGTGACACCCACCAGTAGCGCCACTAAGACGAATGCGATGATGAGTTTCGGCCGAAGGTCCAACCGGTCTATCGCAATCTTATTCAGCATATCTGGGATTATATATCAGTTTGATAAGTAGTTACGCACCTAGATATTGTCTGTGATAATCAAGGAGGGTAGTTTCCCAAGAAAATTGGGGCAATGAAATGTGTGTCTACTTCTGTAGAAAGTGTAGTTCTCATATCACAAATCATCCAACAGGTTAATATGCTCCTATTTCGATAACTATATATGAATATTACCGACCAATCAAACAGCGAAGTTAATTCGTTAGCCTTCGCTGAAACTATTGGCGGCGCGAGATCGAGTCAAATAGTTGTCGATAACCTACTGTTGCTAGCTCAGTCATTTCTTTCCGACTCGGCGGTCGCTTTCTACAGAAATGGTACTGAATCAGATTTGGATACAGAACTTAGCCCACAAAAAACTACAGATAACTTTGGAGATGTTAGGGAAGAAACCGTGTCAGTATCAGTTGTGCGCTCTGTTATTAAGAAAGGTCAATCACAGCGGCGTACTGACTTGGAAACAAAGAGCCTCAGTGAAAGTAAGGAATGTGCCCCAACAGACGTCTTTCTACCTGTAGGTAAGCATGGCGTATTACGAGTTGAAATTTTAAATGAAGACCAAGTCCCCAGCGGTGATCTTTCGCGACTGACTCAGGCTACATCTGCGGCTACAGCAGCACTTGACCGACTGATCCAAAATAACGGAGCAGATGAGGACGAACAACAGCGTACAGTCGAATTTGATGCGGACTCACTCGATCAAGTCTATCAGCCTAAAACAACCACAGATAGTCACGAGACAATCGTCACACAACTACTCTCACTTGGTCAGGATTACGTCGGACTCGACACTGGAATTCTTACGAAAGTAGAAAACTCAACAATCGAGATTGAGTACACGGTTGGTTCGACGACCGAGCGCGAAAAAGAGACGACATACGATGTTTCGGATCAGCTGTGTGAAGCCACACTCAATCAAGACCTTCTCGAATCCAGATCGTTCGCCGACGCGTCTGTGGAGGATTACGGAACGCATCCAGCGTCTGAGAACAGCGTCGCGTATATCGGCGTTCCGGTCTTTGTTGATAGTGAACTATACGGAACGATCAACTTTACGAGTAGCGAGCCGCGGTCAGAGGCGTTTGACCGCGACGAACACGAGTTTATCAACCTTCTCGCACAGCGGATTGGAATTGAAATCGAACACCAGAACCAACTTTTAGATGTCGAACGGTACGAGACTATTCTTCAAGCAGTTGATGACCCAGTATATGCGCTCGATGCTAATGGAAAATTCACATTCGTCAACGATGCCGCAGAGCGAGAGTTCGGGTACGGAGAGGACGTGATCGGTGCAGACCCATCAGTCGGGATGGATGAGAACGACATCGCTCATATCCAATCGCAGATTGATGATCTAATTACGACCGATCAGCGGTCAAAACGATCGGAATTCGAACTTAAATCGCGTAACGGCGAGCGTAAGGTTGTCGAAAACCGTATCGGATTAATTGGCAAAAATGAATTCCGAGGGACAGCTGGTGTCCTTCGAGACGTCACCAGTAGAAAAGAACGAGAGCGGCAGTTGGCCTCGTTTCAAAGGGCAATTGAGCAAGGTGCTGATGGCGTCGCTATTCTGGACGACGAGGAGTACGTCTATGTTGATGACACTCATGTCGAGATGTACGGATTCGACAACAAAGACCAGTTAATTGGGTCAACGTGGCACACGCTGTACGACGATTCTGAGATTTCTCGGCTCGAAGCAGAAGCCCTCCCAGCAGTTGAGTCCGACGGTCACTGGCGCGGACAGGTCACAGGTCAACGTCCGGACGGAACGACTTTCCCGACTGAGATCTCCCTAACTCTGATCGATGATGGTCGGATTGTGTGTACTGCTCGCGACGAGACCGAGCAACGACGTCAACAGCGTGAGCTCAAACTCTTCCAGCAGGCTATTGAACAAGCGGCTGATGGCGTCGCAGTTCTTAAAGATGACAAATACACGTACATCGACAAGACACATATTGAGATGTACGGCTTCGAGAGTAAAGAGGAGTTGCTTGGAGACTCTTGGCGCAGACTGTACGATGACGCTGAGATCGAACGGTTCGAAACCGAGGTCTTCCCAGCTCTCGAAGCTGACGGCCACTGGCGTGGGCCAGTCACGGGTACCCAGCCTGATGGAACGACGTTCCCTGCTGAACTCTCTCTGACAATCATCGACGATGGTCGCCTCGTCTGTACTGTCCGGGACGAAACGGACCGCAAAGAACGCGAGCGTGAACTGGAACTGAAAGAGCGGGCGATGGACGAAGCCACTGTTGCCATCCAGATCGCTGACGCAACAAAAGACGACAATCCGTTAGTGTACGTTAATGACGGGTTCGAACAAATAACTGGATACGAGCCAGAGGAGGTACTCGGCCAAAATCCACGGTTTCTCCAGGGTGACGACACCGACCCAGAAAGTAGACAGAGGCTACGCGAAGCGATTAGCCGAGAAGAACCGGTCTCACTTGACATTCAAAACTATCGAAAAGACGGGACACCGTACTGGAGTCAGCTCTCGATCACACCCGTTACAGACAAACACGGTACTGTCGAGAACTACATCGGTATCCAGCAGGATATTACTGAACGCAGAGAGCGCGAACAGAAATTGCTTGCAGAGCGCGAGCGATTCCGGTTATTGATTGAAAGCGTTGACGAGTATGCTTTCCTCGCCATCAATGAAGACGGGCAGATCCAGACGTGGAACGAGAGCGCCAAACAGCTGTTCGGATACACTGATGAATCGGCACTTGGGATGGACGTCGCTACACTCCACCCGCCTGCTGATCGAAAGTCAAAGATCCCAGAGAGACTGCTTCAGCAGGCCAAAGTCGCTGGGAAGAGCTCTCACGAAGGATGGCGAGTGACAGCTGATGGGGACCAGTTCTATGCTGATACACGGTACGTCCGGCTCGAGAACGACGAGGGGACGTCTCATGGGTACGCGCAGATTGTCCGGGACATGACTGAGCGACGCCAGCAGCGGCGTCGCACTGAGCGGTTCGTTGAAGAGTCTGAGGACGTGATCGCAATCGTCGGGACAGACGGGACGTTTAGCTACGTTAGCGGCTCAGCACAAGCAGTTCTTGCGTATGATCCAAATGAGATGGTCGGTGAGAATATCTTCGATTACGTCTATGAAACTGAACGCGAGCAGTTGATGCAGACGTTTTTCGCTACTGTCGAAAGCACGGATGCTGACCAGCAGGCAGAATGTCGCTTCAAATCGGGTAACGACGACTGGCTCAATATTGAGTTACAGTGCCGGAATATGTTGGACGACGACGCTATCGACGGAATGCTGCTGTACCTCCGAGACGTTACTGACAGTAAACAGCGTGCACGCCGATTTGAGAGTATCTTCAATCAGACGTTCCAGTTTGCGGGGTTGTTGGAACCTGACGGAACGGTTATCGAGGTGAACGACAGTGAAATAATACCCGCTAGCGATCAAAGTGACGGAATAGCTGGAGATCTATTCCACGAAACGCCCTTCTGGACGCACTCAGAGACAGTACAAAATAAAGTACAGGATGCGATCACTCAAGCCCGAAAGGGTGAGACCGTTCGATTCAAAACGGAGATTCAAGACGCGTCCGGTCTCGCGACGGTTGACCTCTCGATAAAACCGGTCATAACGGGTGAAGGAGATATTTCTGTGCTTGTCGCAGAGGGTCGCGACATTACCGACCAACAGCACCGACGCCAGCATATTGATGTCATCCACCGGGTGATGCGGCACAACATGCGAAATGACCTATCAAAACTTCGTGGCTGGGCACAGCAAATGAGTGAGGAGCCAGAGCCTAGCACGCGTGCCGAACATCTCGCAACGCTCGAACGGATATTTGACAAGTGGGAGTCAATGACTGATCGTGTAAAACAGATACGCCAAGCATCTCGACAATCAAACAAAGTAGCTGGTGTTAATCCCGGGTCACTAATTGAGGACGCTGTGGCTCCAATCAACGAACAGTACCCCACCGCGACTATTTCAACTGACATATCAGTTGACGCGTCAACACAAGTGCCGGCGATACTGCTTGACGCTGTCCGAGAACTTGTGGAGAACGCAGCTAAGGCTGATACTGACGCTACGATTAATCTTGAGGTCACCCCGGCTGAAAACGAGTGGGTTGAACTCTGTGTCTGCGACGACGGACCCGGTCTCCCAGAAATCGAGGCTCATGCCCTCGAGACTGGGAACGAAACCGACCTTGATCATGGGCAGGGCCTTGGACTGTGGATGGTTCGGATGATCACCACACAGGTAGGCGGAGATATCTCGGTTGAACTGAATGAGAAGGGAACGGAAATCAACCTCCACATTCCTACTAAGTGACTACAAAGTCGGTACGTGTCTAAATTCAGGGTGAGTAACAAGCAATATGCGGGTGCGCCTACATTAACATGTATGTCTAGACTGCGAGGATCAGCCGTGGTCATGACATTCGGTAGTCTGCTGTTGACCCTATCCGTTGGCCACCATGTACGAGAGATTGCTGTACTCTCCACTCAACTTGGACCGATGATCGCACTATTTTTAGACGGGAGCCTCAGTCTCGGATTAATATACGCAGGATACTGGCTTCGTCAAAGAAATCTGACCGCTACTACCGAATGGTCTGTTGGTATTTGGACGATTTTTGGTGGTCTTGTAGGAGCTACGATTGCAGGAATAACACTTACAGTCGAGGTAATTGAGGGTCGGCCGCTCGTAGAACCACAGTTTAGGCTGTTAGTTTCCGCGGGTGGTGGGGCGTTAGTACTGTTTACTGCCGGATACTACGCAGCCCGCCAACAAACGCTCAATCACCGATACGAAACCCTGTTCAATAACACGATTCAGATAACTGGTCTCTTACGATTAGACGGAAGCATCATCGAGATCAACGACACCGCACTGGAATTTGGTGGTCTTGAGCGTGATAACGTCGTTAATGAGCAGTTCGACGAGATCTCGTGGTGGACGCACTCTGAAGAGGTCAAAAAAGGTATTCAAGATGCGATAGCACAAGCAAGAGATGGTGGGTTTGTTCGTTACGAAACTGAAGCGAGGGGAGCTGATGGTCTTAGAACTATTGAGGTTTCAGTGAAGCCAGTCACTAATGAGAACGGTAAGGTCATACAGCTCATCGTAGCTGGCTACGACATAACTGACAAACAACGGCAGAGAGAACACCTTCGAGTTCTCCACCGTCTGATGCGTCATAACATGCGAAATGATTTGATGAAAGTAAATGGCTGGACACAGATGGCTGCGACAGCGGTTTCTCGTGAAGAGCGCATGTCTCACGCAAATAGAGTTAAGAATATCTTGGATTCATGGAAAAAATGACAGGTGAACTGAAAGAAGTCCAAAAGTTGATCGAATCAGAATCCGGAAAGCCAGATCATAAGCTTCCAGGTGATTTCTTACCAGATATCGTTGAGTCCCAACAATCTAAACATCCTGAAGCAGATATCTCGTTGACACTAGACGCTCCATTCACCGGACGCATCCCAGTGTATGTACAGAAAGCAATCATCGAAGCAATTGATAATGCCGTGGCGGCAAGCACCGAAGAGACGCCAACAGTAGGTGTGACCGTAGCTAACACCGATAACAATTGGATCAAAATTACGATTGCGGATGATGGGCCCGGAATACCACCAGCAGAGGCTGCGGTATTAGAGACAGGCCAAGAATCAGCATTAATGCACGGTAGCGCCCTTGGAATCTGGAAAATTCGGATGGCAGTCAAGCAAGCGGGCGGCAACATCTCTGTGGATGATCTCAGTAACGGGACCGCACTTCAGTTTCAACTCCCAAGCAGAGGTCAACAACAACAATCACTTGCCAGAGTGTGATTGTGGGACCCTTCGACGCAGTCGCTGGAACGTGTCACGTCTACTCGGTGAACTACCCCACCCTACTCGCTCCCGCTGGTCGCTCCTTGAGGAAGGGGGCTTACCGCCTGTATTCTGCTAACCCCACTCCCTACTGCGCTACTTCGTCGCTTCGATTTCTGCGTTGCTCCTTGAAAAAGGGGGATTAGCGCCTAATTCCACCTTAGCATTCTCGCCGGTTAAAATACGAGTTCTTAGCTTCGTGGATTCCCTTTTGAGCTCGGTAGAGTACTTTCGACAAAAGGTACTCCCGAGTCTCGCCACGGATGGCGGCGATAGGGATAACGGCTGGTTGGCACAGCCAGCGGGTCACCTGTTTGACCGCAGCGAGGGCAGTTTCGCCCCGCGAGAACAGGTCGTGAACTGCGAACCGTAATATCCCAACTCAGCGGTGCGGTGCCGTGGGATTCCCGCGTCTTCAGGCGTGGGAGGATGTCAATTAGTCTGAGGACCGGCTAGATCTGGACGAGTCTTGTATCAACCTCACAGTAGATGGAAAAATCGGCTGAGTATCCCGAATGAAAATTTCCTCCGAAATGCTATATGTGTCACCGCTTAGTTATCATACATGATTGAGTCAACAGGCGTTTCGGTTCTTCTCGTTGATGATGACCCCGCTCTCGCGGGACTAACAGCCGATATACTCTCTGAACAGGAGAGCCAATTTGCTGTTGAAACAGTAACAAGCGCCAGCGAAGGGCTGGATCGACTCGCCACAGATAACTTCGATTGTATTGTGAGCGACTACGATATGCCCGGCCAGAACGGTATTGAGTTCCTCAAAACAGTGCGCGAGGAAGATCCCGCCTTGCCGTTTATTCTTTATACAGGCAAAGGTAGTGAAGCGGTCGCAAGCGATGCGATCGCTGCCGGTGTGACAGACTATCTACAAAAAGACTCTGGAACAGCTCAGTACACGATCCTTGCCAATCAGATTCGAAACGCCGTAGAAAGACATCGCCATCGAGACCGTGCCCAAGCGACTCGCGACCAGTTGCGCCAAATCATCGATATGCTCCCACAGCTCGTCTTCGCTAAAGACGAGACCGGTGAGTTTCTGCTAGCAAACGAGGCCACTGCCGACGCGTATGGGACCAGCGTCAATAACCTCGAGGGTGCTACAGACGCCGACTTCGCAGACTCCAAGGAGCAAGTTAGCCAGTTCCGCTCCGACGATCAGGCCGTTATAGCGTCTGGCGAGCCTAAACAAATTCCCAAGGAGACGTTGACGACCGCCGATGGTGAGACACGGCTCTTGGAGACGACAAAGATCCCTTACGACCCGGTAGAAACCGACAGCAACGCTGTGCTCGGGATCTCAACAGACATCACCCAACGTAAAAAAAGAAAAACCGAACTAGAGATGCAGTCCGCTGCGATGGAAGCGGCGATGGACGGTATCTCGATCCTGAACGAGGACCACGAGTATATCTACATGAACCAAGCCCATGCCGATATCTTCGATTACGAGGCCGGTGAACTCCTCGGCAGCACCTGGCGACGACTGTATGGCGACGACGAGATCACACGGATCGAACGGGACGTCTTGCCAGTAGTCGAAGAGAAAGGTGAGTGGCGAGGCGAGACTGTGGGTAAGCGACGCGACGGGACCACAGTCTCTCAAGAGATCACGCTCTCACTGCTTGACGATGGCGGTCTTATCTGTACAAACCGGGACATCACTGAGCGCAAAGAGCGCGAGCAGAAGATTAAGCAGACGAATACTGTTCTCCGTACAATCGTCGAAAATCTGCCGATGGGGGTGCTCGTCGAAGATGCCGAACGTGACGTACTCATGGCGAATGACCTACTGGGCGAAACACTTGGCAAACCTATCGATAGTGACCAACTTGTTGGGCGTGACTGTGCCGCGGCGGCTGAAGAGCTCAAAAACCAGTTCGCCGATCCTGAGGGGTTTATCCAAGGCATAGCAGATCGGATTGAACGCCGGGAGGCGGTTCAAAACGAGGAGCTCACCCTCGCAGACAATCGCGTTGTTGAGCGCGATTACGTGCCGTACACCCTGCCAGAAGGTGAGGCGATTCTGTGGCTATACCGTGATGTAACAGAACGCAAGCAGCGAAAGGAGGAACTTGAACGGAGCAGTCAGTTTCTGCGAGACACACAGGAAGTCGCAGCTGTCGGTGGTTGGGAATTTACTATACAGTCAGAGTCTTTGCGATGGTCGGATGAAATGTACCACATTCACGGAGTGTCACGGGAGACTAATGTGACATTCGAAGACGCAATTGAATCTTATCATCCGGAGGATAGAGAGACCCTCGAAAAAGCCTTTAACGGTCTCGCAACCGAGGGCGATCCGTACGAACTGGAGGTTCGGATTCTCACAGTGGAAGGTGATGTGCGGTGGATAAGCGCCCTTGGAGAACCAGAGTATGAAGATGATGAAATCGTCGCCGTGCAAGGGACGTTCCAAGACATCACTGAGCGCAAGGAACGCGAGCAGGAGCTTCGGATGGTCCGTGAGCGGTTTGAACGATTTGCCGGCAATGTCCAAGACGCGTTTTTCTTATTACCAACTGATTACTCAGAAACTAAGTACGTAAATCCGGCAGTGGAAACAATCTACGGGATTACACCTGAGGAGGCCTACGATGACCCGACGGCTTGGCTCCGGCACGTCCATACCGATGACAAGGACGAGCTGCTCAAAAATCTGGAGGCCCAACAAGATGGAACAGTAGAGTGGCCAATCGAGCAGGAGTTCCGTGTCAACCATCCCAACCGTGGGGTACGCTGGGTACAGGCCCGCCTCGACGTAATTACCAACGAGAACGGTGATCCGTTTCGGATTACCGGTGTCACGACCGACATCACCAGACGAATAGAACGCAAACAGCAGTTGGAACAACAAACAGAGGAACTGGAGCATTTGGCGAACAAATATGAATCACAGTACCGAACGCTGTTCGAGGAAGCCCCAGTGATGACGGTTCTCACTCGATCTGAGGACGACCGGCCGATTATTGAGGACTACAATAGCCAGTTCGTCGAGACACTTGGATACGATGCGGACGCAATAACCGGCAGCAAACTCACAGAATTCTACACACCTGAGTCGGAAGAAGAATTACAATCTGGAGGATATAGTCGATCGATTAACGGTGAGTTCACTAGAGAGAAACGCAATCTAGTGGCTAACGATGGTGAGGTAGTAGAGGCTCTCTTGCGCTCGGTTCCACGTCGTACAGCAGACGGTGAGATCATCGGAACGGTAGCAATGTATATCGACATTACTGAACGTGAGTCGGTTAAACGCACAAACAAACGACTAGAGGAGTTCACAAGTGTTGTTTCACACGACTTGAGAAATCCACTACAAATCGCTACGGGGGGAATTGAAATGGCATCCATAGAGTGTGACAGCGACTATCTGGATGAGGCAAAAAAAGGTCTCAACCGGATGGAGACGCTGATTGACGATCTCCTGATGCTAGCCCGTGAAGGAAAAGAAGTAACCGACGCACAGCCGTTCGATCTCGCCACGATGATTAATGGGTGCTGGGAAACCGTTGACACAGGCCAAGCAGCATTATTCAACAATATCGAACGGAGTATACTTGCAGATAAAAGCCGCCTCAAGCAGGTGTTTGAGAACCTGTTTCGAAACGCAATCGAACACGGCGGATCTGACGTGACTGTGACGGTCGGGGAACTTGACGACGGATTCTATATTGAGGACGATGGTCCGGGTATTTCGTCCGAGGAATATGATGACATCTTTGAGGCCGGGTACTCGAAATCGGCAGACGGAACCGGATTTGGGCTGAGTATTGTTGAAGAGATTATCGCCGCTCATGACTGGCAGATTCGTGTCACAGGCGGGAGTGACGGTGGAGCTCGATTTGAGGTTATGGATGTCGAATTTGAGAAATCATCAGGGGAGGTGTGACCTCCTCCCCGTCGTAAACAGTAGTTGCCGAACCTCACAAAGCATCCTCAGCTAGCTGTTTCTGAAGCCTGAGCTCTGTGGCGAAGCGGTTGTGCTGGGTGGCCTTGACGAGAAAATCTTCGACGAACTGACGCAGAGCTGTCGCTGTCGGCGGCGACTGCCGCCGACGCGACAGCGTCGCCACTCATGACGAAGGCTAGCCCTGTCGGAGAGTAGCGAGTAAACCGATCGTCTGGTGGTCGATTTGGGGAGACGGCCCGACGCGTCGCGAGGGCCGTCCACGCTGCCCGTTGAACCATATTGATGAACTCCTTGAACGACCACTTCCAGAGGCGACGCCCCCCACGGCGGGGCGTCGCCACGTACTCCCAGTGTAAATACCGCCAGACGTTCTGTAACAACAAGCTCACCACGACGTACAGCAGCCGTACGACCGGATTTTGTGTTGAGGTCGTCGCAATACTTTGTTTAAAGAGTCGATAGCTCGTGTCGATACCGAAGCGTTTCGCGTGGTGGTATCGAGCATCTCGTGGTGAGTCGATGAACGGCGCGTCAGTCCTTGCCACTGCCAGAACGTTCGGCCTTCAGCTGTCGAACCTCCCGTTCCACGTCGAGATCGTCCAGATCGTCGAACCGGACGATCAGCGTCTCGTCCTCACCAGCGTTCGCGTTCCGCCCATCGTTGTCGGCCGTGTCGACCTCGTTGGCGGTTGTCGGTTCGTCTCCGCTAGTCTCTCCTCCCGAAAGCCGGGCGTCGACCCGACGGACGAGTACGTACGTCGTGGCTGCAGTTCCAGCGGCCACGGCCCCGTAGGCGGCCAACAACGCCTCAGCACCGAACCGAGCCTCCAGCACTGGCCCTGCGAGCCACGCGAACACACAGACACCGACAAGAAACGCCGTGGCGACAGAAACGGCTCTGCTCATGTGGTGCGCTTCGGCGTCACCGGACAAAGCCCTTCGCTCGCCGAGTGCCGGTCCGTGGGCCTATCAGCACGCAGTCGAGAGGTTACACCGTTGATCGTCCGTGTCTATTGTTCGAGGATTAAAACATCATCTCGAGTGTTATACCCACTGATGATTTCTAACCAACAGATCGGTGTATAAAGACCCATCACAGAGGAATTCGTACTCTCTGACGTTAACCAACAGGGGTAGATAAGGGCGGTTTTGTTGGTTAAGCGGCCCTGTTGAGATCCTCAAGAGATAATAGGTTTCTGGGGATGTGCTAAATATAGAAACTTCGTCTCACAGGGTATTTTGCGAATCGCCAGTCATCTATATGATACTCGTTCTCGTAGTTAGCTCATGGTAGTGGATGTGCTCACGACGATAGAGGAGCTGTTAGGAGAGGTTCAAGAAGATATGGACAACCCGGACGCAAGTTACAAACTGAGGACTGCGAGACAACTTCTTAGTGTGCTTGAACAGCGTAACGAAGACCTAAGTATGGCAGTCAGCGAAGCAGTCTCCGACGATGAGTTGCTCGACCGGCTCCGTGAGTTAGATTATATACAGCCAGCAGTTGACGACTTCGCTGGATAGGATTGGTACGTGCTCGTACTGTTGGCGAACCTACCTGGTTGATAGATAGTACACGGCCGATTCGCACTCTATATTCAGCAAATGGTTGACGACAGATCGCCGGTTGAGGGTTTTAATAGAACCAATTCGACACGTACGCACGACTCGGGTTTGAGGAGGTAGGGTGTGCGTCAGTGGGGGTCGATATCGGTGGCCTCCTCCAGCCGCTCGACGCGTTCGCGCAGTTCTTCGAGGTTGGGATCCTCGGCCCGCGCATCCTCCAGCGGGCGGACATCGGTGAGTGCGTCGTCGACGCGCTTGTCCTCGGCCTCGCCGCCGAGGTAAAGATCGCGGCGATCCTGGTGGAGGCTCCGGAGCGTCGACTCAGCGATGCCGGTGTCGTCGGCGACAGTCGCGAACGACTCACCGCGGTCGACACGGGTGAGGGCCTCCCGGACGTGTAGGAACTCGGCCGGATCAACGCGGAGGTAGCCGTCCTCGACGACGAACCCTGCTGGCGGCCTCCCGGTCCACTTTCCGGCGGACTGTGCGGCGCGGACGCCCGACCGTATCCGCTGGAGTTTTTGTTGGTGTTCGATCTGGGCGAGGTCGCCCATCAACCGAGCGACCATGCTGTATATCGTCTGCTGAAGTTCGCCGTCGTCGACATGGATTTTCAGGCCAACATCGAGGGCCTCGACGCCAGTGTCATGTTCCAAGCAGTGTTGGATGAACTCGTGAATCTCAGTCGGACCGAGCCGAGAGAGTCGGCTGATTTCGTGAACGACCACGAGGTCGAACTGTCCCGTCTCGACATCGTCGAGGAGTCGGTTGTACACCTCGCGAGTGTCGGTGTCGGCAGCGCCGGAGACGATCTCTGGATACTCCTCGATGTCTTCTACACCGAGACGTTCCAAATGCTCGTGCGCCTCGTCGAGCTGCCGAGATACGTCCTGATCCGATGTTGAGACGCGGGCATAGATCGCCGCAGTCGCGGGTCCGTTTTTGCTCATGTTTTCGAGGACACGCTGTCAATTTAAACAAGTGGGGGTTACTGCGGTTTTATGTATACCACTTCCTTCTCGCAATGCTTAATCTCAAGAGATCATTCCCTCAAGACCTGTCTATGAGAGAAGTGGTCTATGCGATTCGGATTTCTCACCTCGAATACTCCGGGCTCAAAATCATGGACATCAAGATCGGCAAGTCCACCGACATCGAGAACACCCTCCGCCAGTACAGCCGGGGCAACCGCGACATCGAACTGCTCGACATGTGGACGCCGAACCCCGACAAGACCCTCTCCACCGCCGAGCGCGGCGTCCACGCGGTCGCCGAGCGATACGCCTACGACAAACAGAGCGAGAAGTTCGTCTTCCTCCAGGGCGCATATCAGGAGTTCGCTGAGACGGTCAACATGCTCCTCCGGAACGTCAGTCGCGAGGACCTCGCCGCGGAGTCAACGTCAAGCGAGTTCACCGATGTCGACGACTATACCGGCACAACGCCCTCGGTGATCAAAATCCTCGGTGAGATGCACGACGTCGACAGTTGGGCGGACGCGCTGACGGTGGGGGTCGCGACGATCCTTCGCGACGTTGATGATCATGAGCGCATCACCGAGATCGACGGCCGGACGCGGAGCTACTTCGTGGAGGAGGGTCGGCAGTCGGACCTGTTCAAGCCCCGGCAGATTCCGGACACCAATCTCTACGTGGAGACCAACTTCTCTGCGAACGACTGCGTTCGGAAGGTCGAGCAGGCGATGGCGAAGTACGGGTATGATAGGGCTGAACTGGAGATTTTTACTGAGGAAGTCTAACTAATTTCATATTAGGGCAGTGGACTCGCTCAGGTTGCCAGCTGCCTAGGCCGGGGTCTTTCTATCCACGTCAAGATGCTATAGCGTCGACTGCGAGACTAGCGTTGGTCCACTCTCATCTTCATCGGTCTGTTCTGGAGCAACGGCCATCCAGCAGATCAGCTTGACCTCTTCCTCCCGGATTGGTGGCAATGGCTCAGGGGCGTCATAGGGTTGGAGGCCGAGGTCATCAGCCTTGTCGACAATTTCACGCGTTTTCTCTTCACCCTCTAATCCTTCATCGCGAACTAGCTCTCTCATCTCGCGCTCGTACTGCTGGGGCCATGGAGCTCCCAGTGAATCGATAAGCTCTTCTTGACGGTTCTGGGTTAGTTCTGAGGGCCAATGGTCCCGAACTTGCTCAATTGCCTCTCGGAATGCCTTCGGAACATCTGGCTGAACACTACGCGGATCAGTCTGTTCTTGCCACTGCTGCCAGATGTCCACCTTCGCATCCTCCCACGCGCCGTAGACGCCTTCTTTGAATTCGTTTGGAAGTTCACGCGGGGTATCGCGGTCGCAGTCGATCCGCTGGAGACAGGTGAGCGTGTCATCGATTATTTCTGTTTCATCGTTGTCCGGAACGAATCGCATGAACATTTCATCCCCTACCCGAGCACAGAAGAAGTAGCCAGGATTCTCACCACGGAATCCGGATCCTGCTGCCCACGGGAGCGACGTGATCTGGTCTCCCCGGTCTTCCAGACCTTCGCGAAGCTCCTGACGATACTCTTCGCCGGAGTACGCAGCTGCTTTGCCACCGCCTTTCTCGTAGACTTCTTCATCTTCTTCACGAATCGATTCGATATCATCGACTCGGTCAGAGAAATTCTGCTGCATCGTATCCATATCCGGAATTACCTGGCTGTCAAGGCCAATGGATCGAGCGGCTTGTGTCACTTTGCGTCGAACGCGGAGCTCAAGTTCTAATAGATCGTCGAGGCGGTCTTCTGGGAAGAACGTCATCGGGAATATCTCGGGGTGTGGCGAATTGATCCGGTCAATCCGGCCATTCCGCTGGACGACACGCATCGGATTCCACGGCAGGTCGTAGTTGATTACGTTGCGGGCCTGTTGGAGGTTGACCCCCTGGGCGAGCACGTCAGTTGTAACGAGTATATCGTACTGGTCTCCGACGCCCGCTGGCGCATCTGCGGAGTCGGGGGCAAAGCCGTGAACTGCGTCCTCTCTCGTGATGCCTCGAACTGATCCGTCCCCAGTAACGCCAGCGATCCGTCCCTCGTAGCAAGATAGGGTATCGTCGTTCTGGACGCGCTCTTCTAAGTAGTCCAGAATCCACTCGACGGTGTCGGCGTAGTACGAGAAGATGATGACCTTCCGATTCTGCTGGAACGCCTCCTCTACCTCGAGTTCGGGATCTGTCCCCGCATCTTCTTCGGCGTCCTCAACGATATCGACGAGCGTCTCGCCGAGGGTATCGAGCTTTTCGTCTTGCTCTTGCGTGACAACACTCACGCGCTCGTACCACCCTTGTAGGATTTCCAAGTCGGCTTTGAGGTCCTGACGGAACTCCTCAACTTCCGTTTCTGTCGCACCGAGATTGTATGCTGTTTGGTTGTCTGCTTGGTCAAAAGCCTCATCGAGTGCCTCATCGCTGTCGGCCTCGACCCACTCTTCGATCGCATCGGGCTTTGGGAACATCCCATTATTGAGAAGATTCAGCGCAGCCCGATTCTGATTGATCATCCGCTCTAGCGTGTTAGCGAACGCTTTGCTCGAAGATTCGAAGCGCTTCAACAAGCCCGTTCTGAGTAACCCGACCAGCGACAGCTCTGAAGCGTCTTCCTCGCCCTCAAGATAGTACGAGGGGCGGTATCGTGCTAGCGAGAGCTCTGACTCGTCACGATCCCCGGCCGCCAACCCCTCTGCGACATCTTCGAAGAACGCGTCCCCGAATGTGTCGCTGAAGTCGTAGTCGATACGCCGGGGTTGTGATTCAGGGAAGGTGATCCTAACTTCACCGCCCTCGCCATTGGGGAGAGTGGCGTTCTCGTAGTGTTCCCGAATAAATCGACGGGTCCGACGAACGGTCGTCTCGTCGAGAACATCAAATAAGAGATCAGGGCTCAGGTCTGAGGGGTCCTCCGACTGTGCGTGTTTGAACCGGTCACGCAGCGATCGAATTCCCTCGGAGGCAAACGCTGCGTCGTTCTTGATGAAATAGTACAAGAGGTAGTAGAGGTCCCACAGCGAGTTGTTCACCGGCGTCGCCGTGAGCATCACGACATCCTTGGGCGGGTCGTCACGCAAGAGCTGTCTAAGCGCGTCGGCCTGCTGTGTACCGGGGTTGCGGAACGCGTGTGCCTCGTCGATGATGACGAGTTGGTACTCCTCTTTGTCCAGGTCCAAGTACGATCGGTCACCACCAAGCTGGCGCTCGTTCCGCAGCTCAGAGTACGAGAGTGTCTCGAACTGGACGCCCCACTCTGGGGCCTTCGACTCCCACATCCCGTCACGGAGGTAGGCTGGCGCCACCACCAGCGCGCGTTGGCGGTTCTCGTTGACCGTCTTCTCGAGGAGCTTCCCGGCGATGTAGGTCTTCCCGAGGCCGACCTCGTCGGCGACGACCACACCGTTGTGTTCGTCGAGGAATCGTTCAGCGCGGCGAACCCCGTCCTGCTGGAAGTTGGTTAGGTTGATCGCGCCGTCGTCCTCGGCTTCCTCCTCGAGTTCGTCGCCGTAGCGTTCATAGAGGACGCGCAGGTAGATGAGGTACGGGTCGTAGGGTTCGAACCGTTCTTCGTAGATCGACGCTAGGTCGTAGGGCTCGGCGTCGGCCCAGATGTCCTCGAACCACTCGTTGACCTGCCCCGTCACAGAGGGGCTGTACTGGCCGACGTTCAACTCCATGTTCGAGGTCAGACCTGCACCCGTGAAGTTGGAGGAACCAACCAGAGTGCCCTGATCGTGGGAGAAGAGATACGCTTTCCCATGAAGGAATCGCTCCTCGTAGCGCCTGACTTTGACATCATCACTCCGCAGGAAGTCGACGAGTTGCTGGAGCCGGCTGTCGATCCGTCGAGAGAACCCCAACAGGTCCCGGTCCTGGTCGAGGTTCCGATCGAGAGTCTTGAGCGATTCCTCGAGGCGTTTCTGGTTGTAGTCCTCGCCACGTGGCTCGCCCGGCTGGCGCCAGCGCTCGGTGTCCTTCTGGTCTGGTTGTGCGCCCAACAGGAGACGAACCTCACCGACTTGGTCGAGGGCGTCGGCTACTTCGAAGTAGCCGCGGGGGTTGAAATAGCCCGTCGCGATGTCCAGGTTGGGCTCTGGACCCATCTTCTCCCGCAGGTCGTCGATGTATTCATTGATGGCCACGGCGAGGGTGTTTCCCTCACGATTGTCGATGAACTCTGGCCTGGTCATTCTTCACTCTCCAGTCGCTCGGCCCACTCATCATAGTGTTCGAGCACCGCATTCATACGGGACTCGTGGTCCCAGTTCTCGTGGAATGTCTCGAAGACGACCTGAAGATTCTCACGGCTCAGGCCGTAGAGATGCGCTGAGAGGGCGTCGATCTCTTGCATCATCTCCTCGCGCTCATCTTTGCTGTGAGCAGTACAGGAGACCCCGACCGCGTCAGCCCACTCCCGAAACCGCTCATCAGTTGCCGCAAGGGCTCCGGACAGTTCCACCATCCGAGACCACAAACGGCTTTCACGTCCTGGGCGCGGGACCGGTAATCCGTTGAGAAGGTAGAAGCTCACATGGTTTTCAACGAACCGTCTTGCGCACCAATCGAAGGGGATAGATCCCATAATCCCCATCAGGTACGCTTGATCTTTCTCATCACCCCGTGGCCAAACCAGATATGGGGAAGTGTCAAGTAAAATTATATTTGGTGGGGCAAGCGCCGGCAACACAGTTCTCGTATTAGTTTTGTTCGTAGAATCGCGGAATACGACACGAGCACTATAGCATGGAAGTGTCGATTTATTGTGAATCCATTCCTCGGGCATCTCTGAGAAGGGAGAGCGACTGCCAATGCGGTACGAGTTTTCTCTTTTTTCCTGAAGATAATCAAATATCAGATCAGGATCAGTCCAGACAGTTGCCTTAGACACATCAACTGACCAGAAATCAAACGCCTTTCCACCTAACACGGGTAGGAAATCCTCTTCCGGCGGTTGGTCTGAACGGTGAAGAAGCGTAGTTCCGTCGTCCAATTCTTCGTCTTCGTACGGAGCGAGCTTAAGCGGGGTAACAGGAACTGGTTTCCAGTCACCACCGCCGTAGCTAAACTTGGGGTGTGAAACGAGTTGTTCAAACGCTTCACTTGCCTCGTCGCTTGGCGGAAGTGGGACAACCGAAGATGTAGTCCAACTTCGAATGTCCTCTATACTGAAGTAATGGGGATCTCTCTGTATTCCCTCCTCGTACTCTTCTTCGTCGTAATACGGTCCTCGAAGGGGCAGTTTCTCACCCGGATCCCCAGAGTTGTGATAAGATGCCAGCGTAATTGTCATCTGGCCATGAATCCCTTCAAAAACCCACTCGTTTGTGTTGACTAGGAAAGTCAGGTCGTCTACCGTGGTGGTGTCGAAAAGTTTCTCTCTGAAGTCTGAAGTGTTGTCCCCAGAGAACGCTCCTCGGGGAACAATAATACCTACGTGCCCTCGGTCGCCAACAAGATGCTTGAATCTCCACGAGAAAGCGATGTACATCTCCGGAGCAGAACCTCCCGAACTATTACCGCCATACGGGCCGTTCTTCAGGATAGTACTTCTCTGTCTTTTCTCATTCTTCTCGCGTTTGAGCTCTGCTTCCAGTCCTGGCCGTCGCTCCAGCAGTCTTTGTCTTGCCTCTTCCTGTTTCTGCTCAGACTTGCCCTGAAAACCGGGGATGTACCTAGCCCAGAACTCTTTGTCTTCCAAGGTGGATTCATCCCACGGTGGATTCCCAAGGAGGACGTCGAATCCGGGGTTATTACCGTTAAATACTTCGGGGAACGCGGCCGGAAAGTGTAGCGGGCTGGTCGCTGCCAATACATCCTGTGCAGTTTCGTACTCGTCCGATTCTAGCAGATTCACCCCGTCGTCGTCGTTAACCACTTCGGGGTCAATTTCGTCGTCGATTCGTGAGGCCGCCAGAATGTCGAACGCCGCACGGGTCTCCTCAAGTTGGTCCCGGATCTCCTCGCGCGTCTCCCGAGCCTTAGCGACCTGTTGAGCGTCAGCGTCCGCGAAACTCCCCAAATCGTCGATGGCGTCTTCAATTTCTTTCATCACGCTTGATCCGCCCATGAACATCCCAAGATTCGTCTGATCGACGTCGAGGATGTCGCTCACCTCGTCCAGCGTGCCGATGCCAGCCAGTGAGTCGCCCGTGGTGAGGTTGTAGTCGAGGAACGCCAGCGGAAGTCCCGGAACGAACGTGTGTACCCACAGTGAGAGTCGCGCCAGCTCTGTCGAGAGGTCGTTCACGTCGACGCCGTAGATACATCGACGAGCGACTTGCCGCCGAAGGAGCTGGCTACGTTCAACCTCGGGCATTTCCTCACTACTCTCGAAGGCGTCCTCGGCGGCGTCGCGCAGGCGATCGAGTTCCTCCTCGACCTGCGGAAGGTGTACATCGTCCCGAGTCAGATATTTCATCAGACGGTTCTCGATGCGGTCGACGGCGCCGACGAGGAAATGCCCCGATCCCATCGCAATGTCAGAGACACGGAAGTCGAAGAACGCCTTCGCGGCCGCTGTTCGACCTTCCTCCTCGCGCAGTCGGTCCAGCCGTTCGAGGTGGTCATCTAGTGCCGGTTCGAGTGAGTTGTCGAGAAGGTGCTCGACGAACCGGGTCTTGGTGTAGTACGTCCCGGTGGCTTTTCGTTCACCGGACTGACCGTGGAGGTATACTTCGCCCTGCTCAACAACGACGTCTGAATCGTTCTCGCCTAACTCTTGCTGACCCGTCGGGTCGACCGGCGTGTAGTGTCCTTCGTCGTCGACGGTTAGGTCCTGATCAGCTAGCGAGAGTTCAGACTCGAGCAGCCCCTCGTAGATGACACCAAATTCCCTGACGCCGATGTTGCGGAAGTCGACTGGGCCCTCTATGTCGTCGGCCTCAGACTCGTCGATGAGCAGGTTCGCCAGCACCGGTCCGAACTGGTCGTCAGTCAGTTCAATTTCGGCCAGCTTAGCCCCCGCTTCCGAGATGTCCTCGTCAGATGAGAGCAGTCGCCCGTTGTACTCGGGCAGACTCCACTCAGAGTGGCCGTCGTGAATCGCTCGGGCGAGTTCCATCACGTCGTCCCAGTGTGTCGTCGACCGCTCATCGAACTCAATCCCCTCCTGCCGAAGGTCGTGAAGTTCGTGGGCCTTCGCTTTCAGTGAACGACGCTCGTACCGAGGATTGTGCCGCGGGAGGAACCCTTCGTCCTCAGCGTACGCGATGAACAGAAGCCGGTAGAGCTTGATCAGCGCCATCCGGTAGGTCTCGTCCAACTCGTCCTTCGTGGGGTCCTCGAGATCGCGGGCGTGGGCAATAGCCTCAGCAAGGTCGGGAATAACGTCATCATAGATTCGCTCACGAAGACGTCGACCCAACTCAGCAGCGTAATCCTTCGAGTCGGCCATGATCTCGTGGAGCGATCCTTCCTTCTGGAGAGCCCCTGACGAGAACAGCAGCGATAGGTAACCCGCGTTGTCGTCAGTGAGTAAGTCAGTGTTGACCTCGACGAAGGTGTCTGTTCGACCACGAGAACCAAACCCAGCATCAGGGTTTGTAGTGTATAGTCGCAGACGGCTCTCAGAGCTGGCGATGACGTAGTCCAAGTTCTTCGTATCTGCTTCGCTGAGCGCGTACGAGACCGGTGTTTGACCGGTGAAACGGTCCTGTGCGTGGTCAAAGGACTCGTCCTCGTTCAGGAAGACGGCAACCGCCTGTTCTCGACCATCACTCGTGTCCTTGAGAATGTAACTGTGGTCCTGAAGTCGTTCAATCTCGTAGCCGAGCCCTTCAACTAGGTCTCGGCCTTTTTCATCAAGTAGTCCTTCGGCTCGACTAACAGCATCGTTCCAATCGGCACGATCGGGTACTCCGGTTTTCAGTTCGTGTGTCGAAAGAAGGCCCTGGTTGCGAAGACCGACTAACTCCTCATCAATTTGGGCTAAGACGGCGCTAAGGAAGCGTTGTGCGGCGTGATGGTCCGGTCGATCGAGAGCCGATTCGCAGATTCGCTCTACCTGTGATGTTTCGAGATCGCGCTTAACATCTGGATTCTCCCCGGCGGGTCCGATGATGTCGACTGTCTGGCCGTCATCTCGAAGCACGACAACGAGAATCGGGTTGATTCGCTGATTCCGGCGGTCTGTGTAGAGCTGCTGTAGCCAGTTTTTTTGCGGCCGGTCGTCACGTTCAGTAACAACCACTTCGAGGGCATTGGATCCCTCCCCGAGATAGAGTTCGCAGTCGGCACTAACCCGATCTGACTTCCATGGGCGTGGTGTTGCCGACTCAAGGAACCCGATAGGCATTAAGAAGAGCAACATTCTGTTGATTTATTATTCTTCTGTACTTTCTCGCGTGTGCTGAGAAACAAAACGCACGTCCAAAGCGAAATCTAGAGCTTTTTTCTCTTCTGCTTTGTTGAATCCGATGACGGCGCGGGGATTACTGTTTGAGAGCTTGTTCGAGGTTGTAGACTGCGGCGGTCAACACGAGTTCACGGAACTCGCGGTACCAAGCGCGAGGGTGGACAGCGGGGCCGAACCGACGCTTGATAGCCGAAAAGGCGGTCTCGGCCATCCACCGCTGGCCGTATAGCTCGCTACCAACCGTGCGTTGTGGGCGTGATCGTACGCAGCGAACAACCGGTGACGCAGCAAGGGCCGGACTCCCGCTAGACGGAGGGCGTCCCGGAGAGATTGGTCGTCATAGCCTTTGTCGCCGGCGAGACTCTCGGTTTTGTCGGTGTTACGAAGGGCAACTCGACGGCCAGTTTGGGTGTCGTGAGGCCAGTGTGCCGAGCAGTGAAGATCGAGGATGGCACACGAATCTGTATCGACGAGCGCCGTCGTTTTGAGCGTCCGTATGCGGCGATCCGAGCGGTGTTGGTAGTGTCTCGATGCCGTTTCGCGGTCGAAGAACGTTGTATCAATGGCTCCGTGCGAGCCCGGATCGCAGATGGTCGCAGACTCACGGAGGAAGCCACGCCACACAGACATGGGCACCCTCTCAAACGACCGGTACAGCGTTGAGGGTGCGGGAAATGCCGTTCGAGCGAGCTGTAACAGTCCACAAACCCGATCCATTTCACTCGCCCAGTCGACAATCTCGCGGTACGTCGCACCCATATGAACCCGCAAAAAAGTGGAGCGTGACATGCTTCCAGCCGGGAAATCTGTAGCCAGTCGGATCACTCACCGCCGTTGGAGTGGCGGCACAGCGTTTTTGAGCCAGCGACGCGGCTTACTTAACGAAGCGGAAGAGGGGACTGGACACATTCGGCTCTTCCGCTTCGCTTCCACCTTCAGAGCGACGCTATCCCGACGCCTTCTGCGGATTCAACAGAGCAGATCAGTCCTTCATCCAGATTTAGAGACATCGACAGGAGGTGAATCCGCACGACAACTTGGTGAGTCAGGCCTTCGAGGTCTACTACGAATTAACGGATCAAGAGAGGTGAATCCGGAGGAGGCCTGAAAGACTCACAGGTATCACTCTTAGAGGCGAAGAGGCAGGTTCCTTTTTGTGGGTAGGCTTTGACTCGGATTGTATGGATTTCTCCCAGATTGTCGGTGATGACGACCGTTACTCGGAGGACTGGCATACGAGTGATATGCCGCACGACGTGAAGAACGCGCTTTCACTGGCTTTTCTCGATGGATTTCATAATGAGATTCACCGGTTACACGGTGAGCTGCGGGAGCAGAGGGAGGAGGCGGAAGATGATGATCTGCCGATGGAGTTCAGTTTCGGCGGTGTCGGATTGAAAACTTACGAGATCCACAGCTTGACCGTCAGCTATTTTGAGGCAGGCGTCTCGATTCTCTGCTTCCATCATCTCCAGAATGAAACGGAGGAGGGCGCTAAGATTGTTGAATGGATGTTGGAGAATCGTGATCGGGCTTTGGATGAGAATAGTGAGGTGCCGTATGGAACCCAGATAATGGAGTGGCTGGACGGTAGAAGGGCTTCACTAGCGGACAAGGCCCATTTGATGGATGAGACAGGACTGCTTGGCCACGATAAGGTGAAGAGGGTGAAAACTCAGCGGCATAGTTTCCTTCATTCACCTCTGGAGATCCTGTACATCTCCGACTGGGACGATCTGATGAACATGGCCGATCGATGTGTTACGGTGGTCGATGATATGGATGAGCGTCTGTACCAAGATATAGATCTCCACGCTTTCTATCCGACTCTCACCGATAAAGAGCGTTCCAGCCGTACGTTCTGACTGCCTATTCTTCTTGCCGGAGCTGGATCTGGACTCGGTCAGAGATGGCAAGTCCATCTGCGCCACCGTCAACGAGTTCGAAGATTTCTCCTTCATCGGTTTCGCCAACAGGGATGGTGTTCGAGCCTTCCAGCAAGTAGGCCACTCGCTCGAATCCATCTTCAAGCAGCGGGCTCCACTTTGATTCCTCGATGATCTCCTCGACATCCTGTACTAAGACGTCTTTCTCGACGCCGCCTCGATCCCGGTGATAGAAGGCAGTAAACTCGCCTGGTTCCTCATCTAATTCGTATCCTGATTCCTGCTCTGCGATTCGTTCGTTGGCTGCGAGGGTGTACTGGCGGAGTTCCTTTAGAGAGAGCTGTTCCGGCATTACTGTGAAGATCACTGGTACGTCGGATAACGGTAGTGGATGTCTTGTTCCCTATTTTCCCGTGGATAAGTTGAGGTTGCGTTTATACGGATCCACTCGCAAGTTGTAGTCAGATAAGCTCATGGGTCGTGAGACAAAGAGACAGCACTTCGTCCCACGATTTTACCTAAATACGTTCTCTGAAAACACTGAAGAACCGTACTACCTGTACTGCTACGATCTGCCGGAGGATAGGGTGTTCGGCTCTAACACGATGGACATCGCACAGGGAGAGTACTTCTACGATCTCTCTGACGAGCAGTTTATCGAGAACAAGTTCGCAGATTTTGAAGCCGTATTCTCTCAGGCTTACGACAAATTAGTGGACAGCGCCGATGTCACCGCTCTAACACCGGAGGAAAGGCACGTTATCTCCCTTTTTCTCTCCCACCAGCATATCCGGACAAGGAAATTCCGGGAAATCGTTAAGCAGGCCTCGGAGCACACGTTGGAGATTGTTGAGGAGGATGAAGGCGAAGAAGAGGCACGGAAGGCCGTGAAAGCTGGTACGACGGAGGAAGGTGCGAAGCAGTGGCAGGCCCAGTTGACAGCGAACGCTCTACAAGGCTTTGCAGACATTCTTTATCGGATGGACTGGTTCCTCTTCGTGAACAAGACGGAGTACCCCTTGTGGACCTCCGATCATCCGATAGCGATCTTCAACCCGATTAATCCGGAGCCTGATCCTAAGAGGGGGATTAAACGACCAGGGTCTAAGGTCCACGTCCCATTGAGCACGGATCTTGTTCTGGCGTTATACGATCCAGGAGAGTATTTCGTGAAGTCGAAGCGTGAAGAGTTGAGGGAGAAGGAGCACGTCAATTTCCAGAACAAGCTACAGGTTGAGCACTCACGTCGGCAGGTTTTCTCTCCTTTGGAGGATTTTGAGTTCGCTAGAGAGGTTATCAAGGAGAATCCAGAATACGCTGAACGGGACTACTCAGACAGCTTTGTAGAATAGCGCTTGGTCGGTCGGATTTGGCTTTCGAGGGAACGCCTATTACAGTCTCGTCGTACATATCTACTAAGATGCGTATCTCACGGGAGTTTACCTCGTCCCAGTATCCCTCAGAGGAGGACTTGGAGAATGATGACTGTAGTTTCCGTGTCGAGACGATCCTAAAACTGGATAGCGACGAGAGGCTTTTTGATATCAGTACGCACGAACAGTATCCAGGGGACAGTACGTCGACTCAGTCCTTTGGTGGTTCCTTTGTCTTCTCGGACTGGTCTGACTTACAGGATGTAGCCGAACTACTGCGGCGATATATCCGAGAGCAGGATGATCAGACCAGGTCGATAACTGTCCCGTTAGATTCAGGAACGGGATTCAATAGCCGTCTCGGACATCATATCGAGGATATTGAGGAAGCAAGATTCACAGTAGATGACTATCGGCTGGAGGTGGATGCTCAAGGGCATCGAGGAGAGATTCGTCACTACCATCGATCTGTGGATAACACGCATCAGGAGAGGCGGAATGCGATAGATTTCCTGGATATGGTGGATGAGATCTTCGAGGATCCAGATGAAGGACCTATTCTCCAGCTTACTCATCCCGATCTTCGTAGTGACGCCTTTCCGGAGTATGTTGACGGCCATTACCAGAGTTCTGTCCGTACAGCTTTCCGGGTGCTTGAAGAGAGAATACGTGAGGAAGGAGGATTCCCTCAGGATTCGACTGGAATGGGAATGGCTCAAGAAGCGTTTAGCACGGACGACGGCCCGCTGACATTTGCCGATGTTGAGGCAGAGAAACGTGGTTGGATGTATCTGTTTGCCGGTGGATTTGGAGCGCTACGTAATCCCCCGAGTCATAGAGATGAGGATTCAATCGATCAGCGGCGTGCGATGCAGATCCTGCATTATGTCGATCTTCTTCTGGCGGTGCTTGAGGATGAAGCGGCTGGTCGTGACGGCTTGTAGCTTGGAAATCTCGTCATCAGAATCGCTCTCCTACAACAGTAAGGGTTGAGGCCCCCCCTTTGAAATTAGTCGATGAACTGGATGAGGAGATACATCTTCAGATGGATCGGTTGGAAAGCGCTTCCAGAGAGGATGAGCCTGAGATCCGTGAAGGCTTGAAAGAGTTGTATCGGGAACGGCGCAGGGAGAAGCGTAGCTATTGGCAGGATAGGGAGGACTGGCTTGACCGGAAGATAGTATTGAGGGAAGAGTTGGCGAAGATCGATGAGTCGGAGAAGTTCTTCTAAGGGTAACTCGCTGTCCAGATTGTTGGTTTAATATTCGCCTCCGAAAGAATTAGTAAGCGGACGTACGGGTTGCTTTTCGGCTATGCTTGGTGTCAAAGGTGTGGCCTCGGCACTCATAGGGCTCCTCACATATCGTAGTCGAAGATAGCAGAGCGTCAACTGTGGTTATGATTATTGCGCTAATTCCTCCCACTCGGTAGCACGACAAACCCGCAACGGGCGTTTTTCGGGTTCGTTCACACGATGTCCGATATCAATTCCTTATGTAACATATAGACAACACCAGGAAGCAAGAGTCACATAAGGAATTACGACGGTGTTGAGGAGCTACTATACCCACCCGATTTCGGCGGGTGTTTAGGTGTCTTGCTCTTTATTAATACCTCTAGAACACTCGTCACAGTCGACATCGACCGTGGCGGCTCTCATTGAAACCCACCGAATATGACATATTCTGCCTCAGTACGGTCAGTACAACATACTCAAGAACCGCTCAGTACAGGTGAACTACATCTCATCCAGTATACGCGGTATATTTACGCTCGTATTGTTCGATCAGACAGTTAATGACGGACTGGGAACGTGTGAAACAGGAACTCATAGAGGCTGGCTATTCTGGATTTGAGTTCGATAGCGGCGATACGGCTGTGTCGGGGCTATCCGGTGAGTGGGTATCCGGTAAAATCGCACGCGAGGGAGGACTAAAACACGAGAATCAATCGCTATTGATACGGATTCTCGACGCATTATCAGGTGACGGTGGTGCCGTAGATGCTACACCAGAAAACGCCCCGGAACGCATACGCAACATCGCCACTGAACACGGGTTAGAAGTCGTGATAATCAGCGTTTCTGCTGATAAGGCGCGTATCGCACTTTGTGACCCCTCCGAACATGATTTGTAACGGCGTATTCGCTGTCACCGTTAGGGCGGTTGAGACTGAGTATGAACTACTCGGTTTTTTTGACTGTCTCATTTTCCATCTTTTTCAATACCACCCGTGTTGGTGCCCAGATAGACGTATACTCGACACTTGACCGTCCTGAAGCGTCGTAGACGATGTTTCCCCGCAGTACGGTGCTCAAAACGGAATTTGAACATCCCACAGCCATAGTATACTCCCACCACCCGTTTTCGTTGATGAGCTCTTCCGATCCAGCGATCCAGGTGGACGGATTGACACAACGGTATAACGACATCGTCGCTGTCAACGATCTCGACCTCACTGTCGAACAGGGTGAAGTGTACGGGTTTCTTGGGCCGAACGGCGCTGGCAAGTCAACTACGATTGACACCCTGATTGGGACAACCCGACCCACATCCGGGTCTGTGTCCGTACTCGGGTACGACGCCCAAGCGGCCTCGATATCGATCCGACAAGCCGTTGGACTCCTTCCGGGTGAGTTCGGGCTGTTTGAGCGACTGACTGGGCGTGAACACGTCGCATTCGCGCAAAACTGTAAAGATGTGACCGAGAGTCCAGACGATCTCCTTGCCCGAGTCGGCCTCGCCGACGTCGCAGACCAGCGGGCGAGTGGCTACTCAACGGGGATGGGACGACGGCTCGCACTTGCGATGGCACTGACTGGCGATCCGGACTTACTCGTGCTTGATGAGCCAACGCGAGGACTAGACCCGAACGGTGCCCGAACTGTCAGATCCATCATACGTGAGGAAGTTGAGCGTGGGGCAAGCGTATTCTTTTCTAGCCACAGTATGGAACAGGTAGAGTCGGTCTGTGACCGCGTTGGTGTACTCCGGGATGGGCAACTCGTAGCTGAGGGTGACGTTGAGATGCTTCGGACACGCCTCGGTGGTCACCGACTCGCCCTCACAGTCGAGAGCGTACCGGACAGCCTCCCCGATCGGCTCGGTGGGCTGGACGCTATCTCAGATGTCCAGATTGACGGCACGACTCTCACCGCCTCACTGACGACGGCCAGCCGAAAAGCCGCAGTTATTGACGCCACAGAGGCTGCGGGGGCAACTGTGACTGACATCGAGACGTACACTCCCTCGTTAGAGGAGTTCTTCGCGACGGTGACGGATCAAGATGAGGAGATGACCCGCAACGGGATGTCCGCAGCCGCCGAGACAGGAGGTGACGCATGAACTGGCACTACATCGCCCAGACCGATCTCCGCGAGCTTAGCCGATCAAAGCTAATCTGGCTGGCGACCGCTATCGTTGCCGGACTGTGTGGGCTGGGTACAGCGGTTCCAGCATTGGTTACTGATGGCTCAGGTCTAAGCTATACACTCGGTGTAGAGACGCTGTTCATTACGCTCGGTACTGTAGTGCCATTTGTCGCACTTGGTCTCGGTTATCGCGTGATCGCTGGCGCACGCGAATCCGGTACGATGCGGTTCCTGCTCGGACTTCCAAACCGACGGCTCGACGTCGTCCTCGGAATGGCATTATCACGGGTAGCAGCGACGATTGGCGTTACAGGGATCGGCGGTGTCGTCGGCCTACTTGTTTTGGTTGGATTGTACGATTCGACCTCGTTGGGCCCGCCACTTCTAGTAGTGGTTGGACTGGTCACTGTGGGCGTCGTCTACGCGGTTGTCGGTGTCGCTATCTCCGCGAGTGTCGACTCGTCCACTGGCGCAGTCGGCGGTGCGTTCGGCGCCTACGTCGTACTGTTTTTCTTCTGGGAAAGAATCCCGCAGGCGGTATACTGGCTCGTTAACGGGTCGTTCCCGAGTGGAGACACCCGGCCTGGTTGGTTCGCATTCTTGACACGGCTAAATCCTGGAACAGCCATCGGCGACCTTACTGTCGCACGATTCGAGTGGATGCGCAACGCCGAGTACGTCTCAGTCCGTCAAACATCAGATCTGATCGAGGGAGATGTACCATTCTATCTCTCGGAACCCGCCGGAGTTGTCGTCGTACTAATCTGGATCGTCGCTCCAATAATAGTCGGATACTGGTCGTTTAGGAACCGATAGCGATTAATTTCATTTTCATATTGTCCGCCCGGAAGGCGTACCGATCTAGAGAGCAGTAGAGCACGGACCGGTCTCTCGTACTTTCAGCCGCATTAGTCGTCTGAGAAGCCTTCTCTCCGGTTCTCTTCTTGCTTTTTCGGTCGCTTGAATTATTTATAAATTCAGCCAAATTGACCGTAGAATCATGGCGACACGAAAGCGGGTCCTGCTGCTGTCCGGCATCGTGCTGCCAGCGGCGATCGGGGCTATTCCCCCCGGTAATAACAGCCAACACTCCGCAGATACACCATTTACGATATCCCGGACCCGCCGAGAATCGATCGGACGTATATCTGGGTGCCAACGGAGTACCAGACAGACGCGGTCAACCATCGAAACCCGCTAACGAGGGTCTCGCTTCCCGGGGCGCCGAGCACGAATTCCGCATTAGTTGCCGCGAGCGCGCCGCTGAGGATGTCGGGCACGGCAACAGTCGCGATAAAGCTCACCAGCAGAGACACGACTCGTAGCCACTGACTGGTTGTGGTTGTCCAACTTATCCGAAGGGCGGTTACGGGCCCTGCCCTACCGACAACCGCGATATCCGGCGCGAGCCAGAACTTGTAGAACACGACCGTCACAACCGGGCCGAACAGGAGTATCGGCGTTACTCCCTCAAACACGCTTGGTCCAAGCACTCCTGCGTCGAATACGAGTAACGAGACAATCATGAGCGACAGCGCAAATGCGATCATACCGATGATCATCATCCCGAGCAGTGTAGCTGACAGAGGCAGAAGCCGGCGTATGGCGAATGCGACTGTCTCTCGCCTTGTCATCTGCTGGTCGGTCAGTTCGCTTGCGACGACGGTGGAGACGTACCCCCGGAGCAGGACACCCAGCAGCACGCTTCCGATTAGATTGTGAATTGGAGTATCGACCCACCCCACCGTCGGCTCAAACGGCGCCAGTACGAGTTCGAGTGCTGCCAGCATGACGACGAATATCATGGCTGTTACCGGGACTGACAGCCGCTTCTGGAGCAGATCAATACTCCACCGAAGATCACCTGCCGTTGATCGCCCGAGAATCGCTGGATCAATACCGCGACAGCGAATACACCCACACCCGTCGATGTCGTCACGCGGAGGGATCATGGAGGCTCCTAGCAACACATATGATGATGAATTCTTCAATCTATTGGGGATAGCTACTGAAAATTCAGCTTTAGTCACCCAAATTACTATTTTCCCTTCAGACTTATCTCTGCCACACTGATCCCATGTCTGGGCTACTCCCAACCCAATCGGACGCAACCATCGACCGGTCCGACGATCCGAGTCTCCTGTGTATCGACGATGAACGGGCCCGCAAAATTCTCTCGACGCTCTCTTCGGATACGAGCCAGGCAGTGTTCTGTGAACTCAACGAGGAACCGAAGCCTGTGAAAGACCTCGCAGCCGAATTGGATATGTCGGTACAAGCGGTTTCCTACCACGTTGATAACCTCCAAGACGCCGGGTTAATCGAAGTACTCGACATGTGTTACTCAGAGAAGGGACGAGAAATGAGCATCTATGGACCGTCGACAGAGCCGTATATACTCTTTCTCGGCACTACGGACGATCAGTCAGGACTGACAGCCGCGTTCAAACAGTTCGCCAACGCGATTGGACCTGTAGGTATCATCTTCGCGATTGGCGCCGCACTCTCGCGGCTGGTCGATAGAGAATGAGCCCCCACCGAATTGTACTGCGACACCCTGACCAACGTCCCTCTGCCCTCTGGACAGACCGATACGAGTACGGCTCCTCCCCAGACTGGAAAGCATGAGTAGCTACCAAAATCAGCGACGGCTCTACGCGCTTTCGGGCGTGTTCCTGACCGCGGCTGCGGCTGCTGTGACCGTGCTGCTCGGCGGCGATCTGCTTGCGACTTCAGTACTAGCCATACAGGTCTCGATGATTGCTTTAGCAGGCATCTGTGATCTTGTCGCGGCCACCGGCAGCTTCGGCGGTTGGGCGTGGTACCGCTGGGGCGGCCTCGGAAACATCTTGCTGGGACTGTCGCTCCCACTTGGCTTCGTCGGTACCGCATGGGACTCGATATTCCTATTAGTCACGGGCCTCGGCGGCCTCTCGCTTACCGCAATGGGCATCGATCTGGTCGCGTTCCACGGAAGATACACACAGCAGACACTATTGGACGAGCATAATCAATGACATCGTCCGCGACTCATCCTGTTGATCCCTCAGCAGAGGAGTCCCTCGTCGATCGGGTTGCCCGCATCTCACTGCTTCTTGGCCTCTTAGGACCGCTTGGCTTTCTCGGATGGCTCCAAGACGTTTACTGGGTGTTCGAGATCGCAGAGATATTTTACCTGTTTTTCCTTTTCTTTTTTATCCCCCCAGGTCTCGTTTTGTTACGTGGTTTCTGGAATCGAATCTATTCAGTATTCCGGCAGGTGACAGGAACAGGACACGGAGGGACATCGTTGATCGGCAAAAATGATCCGCGTGCGTGGATCGAATTCGGGTACGAGCCGAGTCCGTTCAAGACCCTCCAAATGTTGGCGCTGTTCGTTCATCCGACTATCGCGATCCGTGGCTTGTTCCAGACAGCCGGCGCTATCGTCGCCTATCTCAGGCACGGCGGACGGCTTCCGCGTCCGGAGACGTTCGAGTCGACGGTCGAGTACCGCCCCCCGTTTGACGACAAGTGGACTGTACTGAACGGGAGCCCAGATAAACAGTATTCGCACTCTTGGTTTCCGCCTCGACAACGGTACGCATACGATTTTGTCATCACTGACGACACCGGCAGTACGCAAGATGGCGGTGATGGAGTAGAGTCGTTCTATTGCTTTGACGAGCCGATTTGGGCACCAGCTGATGGGACTGTGGTGCGGGCGAAAGATGGTCACCGGGATCATCATCGGACTACCGGCTGGATTGACCCGCTCCAGTATCGCCTCGCTGGAAACTACGTCGTCATCAAACACGCTGAAAACGAATACAGCTTCTTTGCGCATCTGAAACAAGGAAGTATCTGTGTCGAATCAGGTGATCACGTCAAGCGGGGGGAGTCGATCGGCCGCTGTGGCCACTCTGGGAACTCGAGTGAACCACACCTCCACTTTCACGTCCAAGACCATTCGATGCCGTACATCGGCGCAGGCCTTCCAATCCAGTTCGACGCAGCCACCAATCACCCTGAACTACAGTCCAATGAGTGTACCCAGACGTACATCCACTGTGGACAGACAGTTACTCACAATATGTATGATTAAAAAACGAGAGCGGGGCATTTGGCGAGATGGCTCTCTGTTTCTAATCGGCCTCGTTGGTATACTCCTCGTTGAATTCGTATTATCAGGAGTTGTCGGGAGTGACGGAAAACCAGTTCATGGGTTCCTTTTCGGATGCTCGGTTGGAATATCGTGTTCCGGTATTTTTCGTGCTACGGGCAAACAAGCTGCTTATTCAACCCTTGCGTTGGGAGTCGGATTTGCTCTTGGTGCTGTGATCAACTTATTTTAATGAACACCGGTGGGGTCAACGACCTCGCCACAACTTGGACATTCGGCCCACACGCCCGGATCACCGTCAGTGGTCTCGTAGTGGATGAGTGCGTGCCGACCTGTGACTGTCTCGCCGCAGAACGAGCAGTCGCCACGGATCGTCTCTGGGTCATCAGGGGTCATGCTCACGAGTTCACAGGCTACTTCGAGGGAGAGAGGGAGCGTGTGACTCTGTTTTGGAGCTAATCCGGCTGTTGAAACCGACTTAGCGGTGCTCCCTCTCCTCAAAATTAGAGACTCTGTGACCTATACTCGGGGCGAGCGAGGAGAAAGTACTGTTCCAGGACAGCAGCGTGACCGCAGGTCGTGAGTAGCCATCGTGCGCGATGTCATAGAACAGTCCACATATCCGGATCAATATCGGTCAATACAGTGGACTCACGTACTGCCCAAGATACAACCTTTTTTGCTACCTGTCAGGAGCTCCGTGCGGGATACAGAGGGTGTGTGTAGCAACTTTACCTCTTGTCTTTTCGGTCACTCCTGATGAGTTCTCCGTGTCAATGAACTCCTTACAAGAGCGGTGAACTCAACCCAATCGGCTCAATCACACTAAGAGGAGCTCGGGCCTGACGAAGCCGATCACGAGAATACCTGCCAGTACAGCGATCGCTGTGAGTCGCAGGGCACCAGAAGCCCGCCGTCGAGATTTTGGCAAGGACTCGGCAATGCCGGAGAGGGCCATCCCAGCACCAATAAATAGTGTGGCATAGTAGAGCGTCGCCTCCTTTAGAATGACGTAGTACGCTTGCTGCCCGGCTATCAGAAGTGCGCCACAGAGGAAAACCAGTCCAAGCCTTCTGGAGGGCTCGCCGAACACGGTCTCATCGATAATGGAGGGCATCACGCGTGTTGTCTCCGGCGACGCTCAAATATTGAGGGGTTTGCGTACCCGTCGCTGAGACGAGTATAGTGTGGTCGTGAAACGGTGCTGATGGCGCTGACTGACTCGCGCTCTGTATTCAACAGAGTCAATGAAGTTGTAGCCAGCTATATTCTCCCCAGCAATAATTTCCACTCAAGCATGACCGGAATCGTGATCCTCCCCGCTGGTCGCGACGACGCGTTCGAGGACTACAAACAGTTCATCCGAGATGGGCACCCAATTGAGGATATTGAGTCCTACCTCAATGACGAGGATCTCGAACTGTTTCGGACGACATCTGACAACGATCTCGTCCATGTCTGGGGTACTTCAGTAGACGGGACGTGGCGGAACGTCGAGCGAAACGACATCGCGCTCGTCTACCACGATGGCGCGTTCGTCGCGAGGGGTCAAGTCCTCCAACTCCGACATGACCCCGACCTTGCGGAGTATCTCTGGAGAGAGAACGTTGAACACAGTCGCTGGAACGAGGAAAGCCCGTGGGAGTACATGACCTTCCTCACCGATGTTGAGGAAGTCGACGTCGACATTGAGGAATTCAACGAGCTCGTTGGCTATGATGAGACCTACCGCCCGCAGGGATTTACACGAGTCGCAGACAAGCGCCTCAACCAACTCTCTGGCGAGGAATCAGTCGAGACCGCTATTGCCGACCTGACCGATGCCGGCGAGCGTGTTCACCCGGTCGATGACGAAGACGACGGACCAGCTCCCGACCTCGCCGACAAACTCCAGGCGGCCAGCACGGACGGGAACGCCCACGAGGAGTTCGAGAAACTCGTTGCGAAGGCTTTCTCTCGGCTGGGCTGTGCCGCCGACTGGATCGAAGGAGGGGGTGACACCGACGTGGAGATCCGATCTCCCGAACACGTCGTTATCGAGGTAAAGGCCCGAGGGAACGGCCGAGTCAACTCGCTAGAAGTCACCAACGTAGACAAACACCGACGCCAGCGTGGAGCCGATCACGCCATCGTGGTCGCCCCAGGCTTCGCCCCGAAGGTGATCGATAATGCCGAGACGACTGAGCTGACAACAATCGCCGTCGACGACCTCGTCGAACTCCTCGATCGCCGGGAGGAGTATGCCGTCCCACCTGAGGAGATATTGGCCCTCTTGACACGCTCAGGAGCCTTCCAAGACGACAGACTCGACATCCTCGATGAGTACATCCAAGACCGGATCGATGCTGGAGAGACTCTTCTTGCGGTCATCCGGGCTCTCGAGCGTGCCGACGGAGCCGTGGAGACAGCGGAGGACGTCCGGTGGATCGTCGTGGGCATGGAGGACTCGAACGATATCCCAACCACCGAAGAGGTTCGATCCGCCCTCCAACTGCTCGCGCATCCAAGCGTAGGGGCCGTTGAGCAGGACAAAGAAGGATATCGGGTGACGACTGACTACGATAATGGGATCCAATTGGTTCGATCCCTCGCAGATGTCGTTCAACCACCGGGGAGGGAGGAGTAGGTCAGAGGCATCTCGCCTGTCTTAATTCTTCAAATTTTATATTTCGATGCCACCTTTTGTTAAATAGACAAGATTTCACCGACCCATCTGCCGTAGGAGATCTGATTCCAGGAACGTGTTAAATCAGAATCAAATAGATCATCTAATAACCCGTGTATGAGACTCTATAGTGGGGTCATTGTGAGCGCCGTGAACCAAGTCAGTAATTTCGGAACCAGATAGGTCCTGGTCATAAATTCGTTCAAGCATCAATTTTATAATGCGTGCTTGGCGCCTAGGGATAGGAGATTCTGGTAAAGTGGTGTCTAAAGATATAAAGAACATATTTGCTTCTTCGGGAGGTACGACCATCTCAACACCGCCAGCGCCGGAGCCATAGGTTTCAGAATTGACTACTGTCCAGCCATACTTTTTTGCGGTTTTCTGTAATTGTCCCAATAGTTTTGGAGATTCTGCGGGAAACTGGATTTGGTGAGTGGTACCCCGTACTGTGTACTCACTAGTTTCGTTGTGCTCTCGGTCAATCTTGATGAAAAATGTTCGCTCACGATTGCCGTGCTGAACCGCTTCAGAGAGTCGTCGTAGATACCCAGAGTAGAAGTCTGCTAGGTCTTCTTCAGAACTAGTTAGTTGATTTATTTTAATCCGGTCAGAGTTCACCTGACCACTACTCTCCACGATATCCTTCCCCGACCCAGTATACTCAATATATTTTGAGAGATTTTCTTCTGAGATGTTCTGAACGCAAGCCTCAGCCAACTCAGAACCATTTACAATTTTGACACCTAACTGTTCAGCTAGTTGTTTCGCCTCGCTTGTAAATGAGCTAGATGTGACAACAATAATGGAGTCCACATCGGGATATTCAGTTTTCAGCGAAGAATATTGCTGAATGTCTGGTCTACCAACTTTGTTTGAATCACTATACCGTTTAGCTTGGATAATCGCTTTTTGTTCAATCAGGTCCGATTTAGTTGCTACAATATCGATTCCCTGGTCTCGACCTTGCTGTGATACCCGCGTTGACCAACCCATCTGAGACCACACAGCAGCAACTAGTTCCTCGAATTTCGCTGAGTCTGTTTGTTGGAGAGCAGATCGAATACGGGGTATATCGCGCATATCCACCACAGTAACTTTCTCGTTTTATATCTCCTTTTATTTGATTGTGGATCTACATGACAGGCTGCTATTCCGTATGATTTCTTCTAGTGAACTAGCTATCTTATCAGATACCCAAACTGGGGTATGAGCGTTAGTTTAGACTAATACAGAGCTCAGTATACAGAATTTTAGGTTGTTCTATTTGTCTGAATTTTGCTGGAGCAACTGAGCTCACAAGGTATTACCCCTCCACCGTTTCCGGAGCTTTCAGTAGCGGGTCTGATCCCCTTGACTAACAATTCAGAACGATCGTGGCGTGGGACCAGAGTGGCCGTGTTCGCTCTGCTTCCGTTATTTTCGGAGTCTTGAGAAACTACAGACCCTCCACCGTTTCCGAAGCTTTTGGAAGCAAGATAGGGTGAGATTTCGTATTGAAGATCACAGAGGAGGAACTCAGTAGTCGGAGATATCCGACTGGAGCAGATTGTTATCATCGGCTGTCGATTGGATGATGTTCGCGAGCTCTTGGAAGCGAGTTGTTTCGAGAAGAACCTCGAGCACTGCTTTCAATGGGACATCAAGCTCGTATTCGTGATACCGACCAGCCGAGAGACCCTCATTCCGCTCATAGAGATTGATCAGCCCGAGCATATTCATATCTGAAAGGTGATCCCGGACACGACGTTCGCTCACACTGTCGGTGTCGAGACGGTCGCAGATCTTCACGTATCGTTCGTAGAGATCACGAGAACGCACAGGGACATCATCAAGCGCCTGGTGGTATGCGAGCGCACAGAGGACAGCGTGTCCTTGTGTCGTGAGTTCTTGCATCCCCTCGTAGAGTTGGTTCTTTTCGAGCTCGTCTTGGGCGTTCCGAACGTGCTCCTCAGTTACCGCGTCGGAATCAGCAGCTTGCGCAAGTTCGCCAGCCTCACGAAGCAGTCGAATTGCTTGTCGAGCCGATCCAGTATCCTGAGCAGCAAATGCCGCACAGAGCGGGACAACATCATCTGATAACACATCGTCGTGGAACGCTTTCTCGGCACGTGGACTGAGAATCGAGCGGAGTTGATCCGCATCGTACGGAGGAAAAAGAATCTCTTTTTCCGCGAGTGTGTCCTTGACTTTCGGCGAAAGGCTGTCCCGGAACTGGAAGTCGTTACTGATGCCGACGATCACTGGGCGGACGTCGTCGACATAGCCGTTCGATCGTGCGCGAGGGAGTCCGTAGAGGATGTCGTCGGAGTGGCCGATATTGTCGATTTCGTCGAGAACGATAACGACGGTACCACCAAGCGCATCAAGTTCTTCGTAGAGAATATCGAAAACTCGTTGCTGAGAGTAGCCAGTAGCACTAATGCGGTCTTTATCCTGGTTATCACGGAGTTCGTTGACAAGCGCGACAGCAACTTGATAGGACGAGGAGAGGTTCTCACAGCTGACCCAGACTGTCGAGAGCTGAACATCGTCGTACTCGGCAGTGTCAGCCTCTAGATGCGATAACATAAACTTCGTCGCGACGGTCTTTCCCGTTCCCGTCTTCCCGTACAGGAAGATATTCGACGTTGGCCGGTTATCGATGATCGGCTGGAGAGCACGCTGGTACTTTTCGAGTTCCTCGTCCCGTTTGCGGATGTCTTCGGGCTCGTAGGAATCGTCAAGCGGTTCGGCGTCAGCGAACACCTGACGATCCCGCTGGAACATTCCCATGTCAGGAAGTCTCAGAGAGCAAAATCATAAAACCACCGCTTCCTTAGCTTCCGAAGCGTCCGTAGCTACTATGTATATAAACACTACACACACCACCGTTTCCGAAGCTACGTTTATTTATATAACACAGTCACTCCACTGTTTCCGAAGCTATCGAGATACGTGTATTCCCATCCCAAGAAGTATCAAATAGACAAAGAAAAGACTAAGACAATATAATTAAAACAGTAACCGCAATAGAGCTAACAATAAAAATAAAATAAATTATATTATTCTCTGCTAAGTATAAGATTCACTCGTAGGGCTCTGTTCCCGGTTGTTTTTGCGGGATCTTTCGAGACGGTAGTTTCTCTTTCGTGGATAGCTCCGGAAATGGTGGTGTGAGGGTCCTCAAGATCTCTGTTCAACAAAAGCTTCGGAAACGGTGGAGGGTTGGTCCTACACACAGACGAAAATGCTCGCTCTTATGTAGAAACGCGGAAAGCCCGTATAATTACACTCAGACAGTTCTAATCTGGCGATATGTCTTCCACTGAGTCAGCGTTCGGCGGGATGTTTCGGCAGTTGATCGAGCTCGGAGTCATAGAGATCAACACCGAGCCGCTCGATGCGTAATGATCAAGATAACTTCTGAACGCTAAGAAACTTCTCACACCACTTTTTGGCGTAGCTGACTCGCTGTGTCACTTGTTCAAATACGTCTTTGACGAGTTCGTGAAATTCGTCTTCGTCGCCGACAATGATCGGCGACATCGTCCATTTCATCTGTTTCCAGACTTGCTCGATTGGGTTGAGATGCGGCGAACCTGCTGGAAGGAAGATCAGATCGATCCCTAGTTGATGTGCGCGCTTGCGCGTGTATTCACAGATGTGCGATCCGTGCTTATCTAAGACGAGCAGAATCCGCTGTCCCGGATTCTGCTCGCGGACCGTCTCTAAGACGCTACAGATCTTCTCTTTCTCTTCTGTTTCGGTCCAGCGAACCAGGCTTACTCCGTTCAATGCGTAGAATCCAACCGCCGAATCTTCGGTTTTGACTAACTGCCGTTCAACGTGTGGGTCATCGACGTACCACACCCGCCGCGAATTATCGTACGGCTGGGGGTGTGAGGCATCGAAAAAACCGACGACCGTACCGCCGTCTGTACAAATATCGTCGTCAACAACCCATCCGTCTTCTTCGTCACCCTCCTCCTTGTTGTGGGGTTCGTCGTCAGTCTCGTCGAGCGCGTCAGCGACGCGCTCGTCGAGGACTTCCTCGGGATTCTCCGGCCTATTCGGTCGTTTCGGCCGGGGTTTCGCGTACGACAACCCAAGATCTCGGAGAAACTTCCCGAGGTAATCTGGGTGGTACTCGACACCGAACTCCTCAGCCAGAAGGTGCTGTATCTCCTGTGATTTCCATGGCTGGCCCTCTTGGAGAAGTTCAAGCAGTTCTTCTTGTTCGTCCTCGGCGAGTTTCGGGGGCCGGCCGCCCCCGAAACTCGGCATCAATTCTTCGACTCCGCCCTCGTTCCACGCATCCGCCCATCGGCGGCCGGTCGCTGCCGACCGAGCTTCCCGGTCGGCAGCTTCCGCAATCGTGTCGCCTTGGTAGAGATTCTTCACGAACCCGAGACGCCGAATCCTGTGCTTGTCTTCGGCGTCGCGAAGAAGCTCGTCGAGCTTCTCCTCTGAGATGTGACGCTTGATCTCTTTGCGTCGCTCGCGTCCCATTGCCAGCACATCGAACCGACCCCACAAAAGATTCCTCACTCATTACGCATCGAGCGGCGACTCAAGCGGTTCTGGGAGAATACATCCTGTCCTCGCTGCGGTCACCAGAGCATTATGACGTGGGAGAAACACGACCGAGTTCGGTGCCGTAATTGCGAATTTAAGCCAGTTTACACCCACG
>NZ_CVRT01000030.1 GCF_001261915.1 Halorubrum sp. SD626R | reverse complement strand
AATAGATGTACACCCACGCGAGCAGCAGGATGACGAAGTAGATCCCGATGAGCGTAAGTGTCCCGATCGGATCAAACTCTTTGTCAGATCCAATGGTCTCCGTGACCCCGTTCTCAACCTCATTTTGGGCCATGAACTCGCTATTACATATAAGGGTAAATATTGTAGATATGTTTGCAGCTAGTGGGAATATTAGTGCTACCTGATATGATCTGGAAAGCACAATTTGCGAAGTGTTTTGTTTAAAAACCCGCCTACTTCTCATATGGTTTCCATGTTTTCTTTTTTCTTCTTCTGCCGCTTGGTTGCTCAACTTGAATCGTCATTCGACCATCACTACTCAGGGAGACTGAAACACGTTCGATATTTCGCTCATATTGACTACACCGTCCGTTTTCGGAGTCAACCGCAAGGTGTTCTTTTATCAGACCCGAATTACTGAGTCGGTCTAGTTTTCGGTACACCGTTGAGGTTGAGAGATCACATTCATCAACGAGTTCGGCGGCAGTCATTGGCTTATTGAGCGCAGATAAGATCTTCCGGTTCGTTTCGACGCTCAGTGCGTTGAGGATCTGTTCAATAGACTGTGAGTCTTCAGACTCAGTGTCGAAACTGCTCATTTTGACCATCTCAATGTGTGTGTGCCAGTATCTGTCCTTGCGCTCGCGTCATTACCCTGGTAGCAGGTGTTTCGCATCACTGTAAGTTATGAGCCGATCGGCTAGTGTGTCCACTTGTCGTAGGACAACTCTCTACCCCGATCCTCTAGCCAAGTCTATTACTGTCTGTGAACGAAGTACAAACCCGTCTCAATTAGATGGCTCTAGCTCTATTGGAACTCTACAGTAAACAGAATGGAGGTCATTCCCCTGACTCAGTCACCAACCTCAATCGGGACCCCAATCATATTCCCCCATTCGGTCCACGAACCGTCATAATTCTGTACGTGCTCATACCCAAGCAATTCTTCCAGCACGAACCACGTAACTGATGAGCGTTCACCGATCCGACAGTAGACGATCACCTTGTCGTCAGGATAGATTCCGTGCGACTCATACACATTTCTGAGTTCGCTGGGGGGTTTGAACCGGCCGTCGGGACGGATATTCTTGGCCCAAAAGATATTGATCGCTCCAGGAATATGGCCACCACGCATCGCTCCCTCGTTGATTCCGGGTGGTTTTGTAATATCGCCGCGAAACTCCTCTGGTAGACGCACGTCAATAAATGCAGTTTCGGTATGGAGTGCGTCTCGTACCTCTTCCCGATAGGCACGAAGTTTTGGATTGGTCGATGAATCAAGCCTCCTGTCGTACTCCACAGTTGGTGGATCGAACGGTTCCGTTGTGATCGGATAATCGTAATCTGTCCAGTACTCGCGGCCGCCGTCCATAATCCGAACGTCTGGATGCCCGTAGTAGGAGAGTTGCCAGTAGAGGTGGGCTGCGAACCAGTTCGAGTTATCACCGTAGACGACAACGGTCGTTTCTTCGGTGATCCCATGTGATCCGAGGAATGAACGCATCTCACTGGGATCAAGGATGTCGTGTGACTCCGCTGATCGGAGGTCAGTTTGCCAGTCGATGCCAACGGCACCTGGTGCGTGGCCCTTGTCGTAGAACGCAGTATTGACATCGACTTCGAGCAGCCGGAGGTCAGAACTGGTGGCGCTAAACTGATCGAGTCGTGCGTCAACCCAGTCAGGGCTGACTAGCACGTCTGTTGGATACTGTGTTGCTGTCGATGCATCGATCTGCGTATGTTCACCGTTCTCTGATGGGTTTTCAGCCGTCATAGTTGTTGCTCTGCGAATCGCTTCGCCAATTCCGCGGTCGCTCGTCGGAGGCGGTACGACACGGTCGACCGGGGTAACCCGAGCTCGTCGGCGAGTTCGTCAAGTGTCACTTCCCGCGGCGTCTCGAAGTAGCCACGCTCTACAGCCACGTTCAGAATCTCCCGCTGTTCCGCGCGGATGTCCGCTCGCGAGAGAAGCCCGCTCTCCCAGTGGTCTACCTCAGTTAGGTGTTTAAACGAGAACGATAACCCTTCGCCGAGCTTCGCAGACAGCGTGTCGTACAGAAGTCCGATTTTCGAATCGTCCTGCACCAACACGCGCCAGCGAACCCTATCGCCGGTTCGAGTCTGCTCGAAGAGGACCCCGCCATCGATGTACTTCGCCGCGATGAGCGGGACCGATTCGCAGTAATCCACATTCGAGATGTACGTGTACGCGACTCTCCGTCGTTGCTCTTCAGTCAACAAGCTCGTCGTTCGGGTCGAGTTACACGATCGGGTGCTGATCGACTCTCGGTCGACGGACTCGTCTAAGAGCAGCTCGTCGACGGCCGCGAGGTCGGTCGGATCGCCCGTCACTGACTCGAGCGTCCACAGCTCCGTGGGATCAAGACACGAGTAGACAGCCTCCGATCGGAGGGACTCGCGATCAATGAACAGATCGACGTACTCGTCGGCGCCGATGTCGTACGTTATTTCGAAGGTAAAATCGTGCATCTGGCAGTGAACTTGGTTGGTAGGGACCGCATCGGTTTGAGACGGCCGCGATATCGGTGACAGAGGGGGTATGTTGCGTCGCGCATCGGTTCTCGATCCGGTTGGCTCTCGACAACACGTCTGATATGGTCCCAACGTACTTACATCATCTTGTATGGTTCTCTCACGCTCGCCCCGCGAGACGCTGGGTGCGCTCAGAAGCCAACTGCTGATCCCAGCAGTCGTCGCGCTCCTTGCTGGGCTCGGCGGAATCGTCTTCGGGATTATCCGTAACGACATCGTCACCGCGCTGGGGGCGCTTTTGTTTCTCCCGAGCGCGGTCCTGCTGTTCGGTATCGTCGCCAAACGCCACGGAGTCTGACCGTTCGCGTCCCCCACCGAGCGAACGGACAGAGACCTGTTGATCTGTCGTCCCGTCAACTGCTGTCTATTTGATTCATCTCCGCCGAATGCCCAGATCTCGCTCGGCAGCGGAGGCTGAAACGCGGCGGCCACGCGTACTCCACTACTCACGTCGCACCTCGGATCCGAACGGTGACGAGTCGGTCGACATTGTACATGACCACCGCGACCGACGCTAAAATCGTTGCAAAGTAGACGATGAGCTGGGACGGGCCAGACGCGGCCCCGCCGAGCACGGCCCCTACGAACCCGACGACGAGCAGCTCTGCCCACGTGACCACCACGCGCGAGATCAGCAGCGTCCCGACCGTCGACGCCCCCGCCGGCGTTCCGGTCCGCGAATCATCGCTCATGTCAGTACGCCTCGTCGGGCGTGATCGGCCCACTGAACGCCGAGTACAGGACGGCGAAGTACGTCACGATGAGCGGGAGAAGCAGCGCTGCCCCGATCGACATGAGGTTTAATGGAAGCGTTGAGACGATAGCCTCTCTAATAGTCAGCCCCGCTGCCGGATCGATACTCGGATACATGAGAAGTGCGACTACCGCAATCAGCCCATAGGTCAGTCCTGCGGCTGCCACAAGCGCGACCATGTTCCACCCACGTCGGAGTGCGACGCCGTAGCCGACTCCGAGCGCGACAGACGCGGCGACCAGTACGAGTACCGGTGCTGACAGCACCGCGTCAACGCCGGCTGGGAGTCGGACCGTCAAGACCCCGAGGGTTATGACGACCGCGAGGAGATACGCAACGACGGCCCCGAGCCCGATCCGCGTCACCGTCTTCGGAAGTGCGTTTCGGGTTTTTAATCGGAGAAATGCGGCGCCGGACACGACAGTTAACGCTGTGACCGTAATCCCGACGACGATTCCGATGACGGTGAACGACCGGGAAGTCCCAACGAGCCAATTTCCCGCGAACGCACCGAGGAGGAACGGCGCCAGGATGCTGCCAGCGACGAAGGATCGCCCCCACCACCGCTGCCAGCGTTCGTCGTGTCGCTGTTCGTACATTTCTGGGGCGAGCCCGCGGAGGATGAGTGCCCCGAGAATGCCGAACATCAGCAAGTAGTGGCGACTGAACAGCCCGGCGTATACCGACGGGAACGCGGCGAACAGCGCACCGCCGAAGACAACGAGCCACACCTCGTTGCCGTCCCAAAACGGCCCGATTGCCGACAGTACCGCCTCGCGTGCGTCGTCGTCTGTGAGCGTCGCGAAGATCGCGCCGGCCCCGAAGTCGAACCCATCGAGGAACAGAAACGTTCCCAACAGCCCGAACACGAGTACGAACCACAGTTCCGGCAGCGGCAGGTCGAACAGCGGCCCCGAGGCGAGCGCCTCAACGCTCGGGCTAGTCATCGCCGGGCACCCCTGCAGACGGAGCGTCGCGATCGCCTGCCGACTCTAGTGCGCTCATGTCCGGCGGGCCACCGCGGATTATGCGCATGACGACGTAGCTGTATAGCGACAAGATCGCCGTGTAGACGCCGACGAACCCGACGAGCGTGATTAGTGCCTCACTCCCGGTAAGCCCGGGCGAGACCCCCTCGCTCGTCTTGAGGATGTCTTGAATCACCCACGGCTGGCGGCCCACCTCGGTGACGACCCACCCGAGTTCGACCGCGACGAAACCGAGGAGGCTGGAAGCCATCAGCGCCTTGTGAAGCAGTCCATCCTCGAATAGCTCACCAGTGTACCACCGGTAGCCGCCCCAGAACGCAAGCAGAATGAACCAAAAGCCCATCCCGACCATCGCGCGGAACGACCAGAAGACGATGGCGACCGGCGGGGCTTCAGTATCGAACGTGTTTAGACCGCGGATTTCCGCGGTCGCGTCGCCCCCGCTGGCGAGCCACGACGCGCCGCCGGGAATGCCGATCCCGAACAGTTCCTTCGCACGCGGGTCGGTGAGCTGACTCAAGTCTGTTGGGATGGCGAAGATGTACTCGGGAACGTACGACTCGGTGTTCCAGACCGCCTCCATGGCGGCGAACTTCTGTGGCTGTGTTTCGTATATGTGGCGTGCGTACAGGTCACCTTGGAGTACCTGCAGCGGTGCCGTAATCAGTAACGCGACCAGTGCGATCTTGAGGGTCTTGTGCCAAAAAACGATGTTCTTCGTCTTGTTCCCCCAGACGTGGTGCCGATATATGTAGTACGCTGCGACGCCGGCCATAAACAGGGCCACCGACTCCACCGCGGCGTTCTGCATGTGGACGTACATGTATCCGAAACGTGGATTCAGGTACGCCGCGACTGGGTCAACGAGGTGTACCACCTGCTGGCCATCTTCAGTAACGAGTTCGTACCCGCGCGGCATCTGCATCCACGAGTTCGCGATGAGGATCCAGACAGCTGACAGCCACGTCCCGATTCCGACAGCGAGACTAGAGATCATATAAAGCCGGTCAGAGACCCGCTCGCGGCCGAATACAAAAATACCGAGGAACGTCGCCTCCAGCATGAATGCCATCATCCCCTCGATGGCGAGCGGACCGCCGAACAGCTCTCCGGCAGTCGTCGAGAACGCGGCGAAGTTCGTTCCGAACTCGAACTCAAGTACAATTCCAGTTACTGTCCCGACGACGAACGAGACGGCGAAGATCTTGGTCCAGAAGCGACGTAATTGTTCGTACACCGGGTCACCGCCCCGAATATCCTTCCACGTGAAGTAGATGAGGAAAGGAGCTAGTCCCATGCTCATCACCGGAAAGATGATATGAACGATCGTCGTCAGGGCGAACTGGAACCGGCTTGCGAGTACTGGGTCGATCATTTGGTACGTGGTGATGAGTAGTGTGGACGTCGCATTTTTCGAGCCGATCGGCAGTCGGTGCTTCCCCTCGTTATTAGCGACTGCTCCCGGATAACGTCGGAGTTGTCACAGGACAAGTCGCAACCGGTGTCCGGTTTCGCACAACAGCGAATCGAGTTAGCTGGTCAAGGCTGCATGCCCCCACGCCGGTTTCGACGCCGCTGCCGGCGTCGATCCAAGTATTGACTTTTCAGGTGTGGTCGCCGCGGTCGCGTTGATTGTCTTGCGCCAACCGATCCTTTTGGTCCACGAGGCGGGTGGGTTCACGCATGGAGACACATCACGCTGTGCTCGCGCTCGTCGCGCTTGTTTCGCTCGTGATGACGGTTCGAGCGGTTATCGCTGGTCTCAGCGGTAACTTCGGAACGGTGGGTCGACAGGTCGGGGTCGGTGGGGTCATCTTTGCGTTCGGCGTGGCGCTGTACCGTAACTGGGACTCTGTCGGCTGAGGTGCGACAGTTGGTCGAAACTCAGCTCCGTCGGTTTCAAGACTCATCTGCTCCACCTGCCGCCCGCTGAGCCTCAGCGGTAGCACGGTCGTACCGGACTGTGATCGACCGCGGCAGACCCTCGACTGAAACGATCGTTTCGACGTGTCTCCGGGGTACTCTGCTGGTACGGATTCAATTCTCTGTGCCGTCTGCCGCCGCAGATTCGTAGCGGTAGTAACCTCCAGTCAGGCTGCGAGCGGGTATACCGTACTCTGCCAGCACCCGCGTTGCCATATAGGAGCTCTTCCCGATTTTGCAGTACGCGAGCACCTCACCGTCTGGGTCCGCGTTAGATAGCGTACACGAGCCGATCAGTCCTCCAGCCCGAAGTCCGCGAGCGAATGAGTGTGGTGCCATGCCGCAACGATTTCGTCCGTATCAAACGTGAGGATACCGTCTGTTAGTTCAATTCTAACTGTCCCATCTTCGATGTCCGTATCGTGGAGATGTATCTCTAGTGGCTCTTCAAACTCTGAAACAGCCAGCATCAGTTCACCTTTCTCTTCGAGCTTCGATCGTAGGTCGTCGTTTTCAACTGCCATTACAAGCATCTCTTAGCTTTCAATATAATAAAATCTATTTACTATTTTCACAATCCTATTTTTTAGAAAAGCTTTTATTCTTGTTATTTTGCACAGCTAAGTGGCTGCTGTGTATGTATGCCGTCAAGCGGCTGCTGTACGGTGTATGTGTGGGCTTGTCTGTTAGACTGCGAATATATCGGATATTACCAGACCGTAGTCGCACCGTCGTGATTAGCATATAACACGTGAATTGGTCGGCGGCTTCGCCGTGTTTATTTGTGTGTAATATGTACTATACTCTAACAGAATATACCAATGAGTTCGAATAAGGATTCTACCGAAGAGTCGCCCTCTCTTGTGGGGGTCGTTGTCGGTGCGTTCAGCGTCGTCGTCCTGCTTGCCTCTATCGCTTACACCGTTATTTTGAGCGTTGTGAACTGGGCAGCGGTCAACCTGCTCGCCTATCCCGTGAACGCAGTCGCTCCCTTTGCGGTGATCAGCGGAGCAATACTAACAATCGCGATTATCGTCCCAACCACGTTAGTTACTGTCAACAAAACTAACTAGGAGTCGATAGTAAATGCGCAGTAAGTCGAGAGCACTACCCTTATCGCGCACAGAATACTCCGCGGAGAGTTGAAATCCCCAGTAACGCCTTGACGAGACCTTCGTGTGGTCTCGTGCCGATTCTGTCTAGAACTCCTTCGTGGACTCGCTTTCGGTGTCTTCGTCGTTGTTCTCTCTCTCGCCGTTGAATCGCTCCATGACTGTACATCTGAGGCGGTCAACGAGACCCGAACAGGCACCACACTCTGCGCACGACTCCTCCAAACAGGACAGTGACGTGCCACAGCGTGGACACGCCAACCCACGGGCAGGATCGAACCCATACCCACAAGTCGGACAGATCACAGGATCACCTCCAGAGCGGCCGCGGCGAGTCCACCGACGGTGAACGCTGTCACCCAAGAGCCGACCCACATGAGGAGTGCACTCCGCGCGTCGTGTTCCTTGAGAATCATCGTCATAGTAAGTATACAGGGAACGAACAGCGTGATGACGACCAGTCCGACAAAGGTCTGTGGTGCTCCCAGCGTCAAGTCTGTCATTCCTGCGGCGGCGAAGTCACGCCGGATCAGTCCCAAAACGAGTACCTGTCCGAATGACGCCGGTAGCCCGAGTGCGGCGGTCAGCGGCCGGAGCGCTGTTATGATCGCGTCGAGCACGCCAGCGTAGTCAAGCGTCGACACCACCACCGCAGTGCCCGCGAACAAGGGTGCCGCCTCCCTGAGGAACGCGGCCGTCCGATTCGACGCTTTACGAGCGACGTTTCGTGGGCGTGGGGCGCGCACACGTGGGAGTTGCTCGATTAGTGCCTCTTGATCGCCGGGGAGTACCCGGTCAAGAAAGATACCGGTAACCCCGAGGACACCGAGCAGTACAAGTAAGTAGCCAGCCCACCAGACGAATCCGAGCCCGGCAAGTATCCCCAAAATGACACCGATCTGTGCAGAACAGGGGATAGCGAGACCCAGCAACGCCGTCGTAATGATTTGTTCCCGGCGCGACCCGACCATCTGAGTGGAGATGACCGCCATCGTCACACATCCCATACCGACAATCAACGGGACAACCGCGCGACCGTTGAGCCCGATCCGATTGAGCCCCCTATCGGCTAAGACAGCAAGTCGGGGCAGGACGCCGGCGTCTTCAAGTATACTGATCACGAGGTAGAATGCAGCCACGAGCGGTACTAACACGCCGAGAATGTACTGGACGGTGATCGTCAGCAATCCTAAGTTATCGTTGATAAGCAAGAACTCAACGTGAGCGGCCCATTCGGTTGTCGGGAGCAGATTATCGACAACTGTCTCAACAGCGGGATTATAGTATCGGCCGAAGAGTATCTCTTCTGTGTAGCCGACGACCATCTGTGCAACCACTACTCCCATAAAATAGAAGACCGCGATGAGGAGTCCGGACACAATCGGAATACCCGTCGCCGGCCGCATAAGCAGGTCCTCGAGCCATTTCTTAGAGGGTTCCCCAGATGTGGTGGCATGCTCGACCGTCTCTACGGTCGATTGGACCCGGGTACGACGCTCACGATAGACCGTTTCTCGTTTATCGACAACGGCGGGAGAGGTGTCACCCCCATCAGCTACTAGGTTGCGGGTGTCGACGCGGCGGGCTGTTGGTTCGTCGCCTTCGATGAGTAGCGTCTTCTCTGCGCGGGTGGCATCGATGTCGTCAGGAAGCGCGTCGTAGTACGAATCGATGGGCGTTGATGCGGGCGCTGATGCTTCCGAGAGGCGATTCTGCAGTTCGTCAACGCCCAAACCGGTAACGGCGACGGTCGGGACGACCGGGACACCAAGCGCAGTTTCCAGCGTGTCAATATCAAGCTCAAGATTAGCTGCCGCGACCTCGTCCATCATATTCAGCGCGACAACAGTTGGAACACCCATGTCTAGCAGCTGTAGGGTCAAGAACAGATCTCGGTCTAATTGTGTGCCATCAACAACGTTTATAACCGCGTCTGTGTCAAGGATAATTCCTCTTGTGACTCGCTCCTCTTCGGAAAACGACGAGACGCCGTTGATCCCCGGAGTGTCAGTCAACTCTGTCGACCCCATCGTCACTGACGTCGTCTTGAGCGTCGTGCCGGAGTAGTTCGAGACATCAACGTACTCTTCTGTGAGCCTTTTGAACAGCGCGCTCTTGCCTGCGTTGGGTGCGCCGACTAGCGCGACAGATGTCTCGGTATCGTCGGAGGTGAAGCTCCGCATGGGGTCTTCTCTTGTCATCGCGGTGCCCGGTCACTGCTTGCACGCTCGACAGTTATCTCCTCGGCGAGCGGCCGGCCGAGCGCCAGTTCCGTCCCGTGACGCTGAATGACGACCGGGCCATTTTGGATCTGTCTGTGACACTTGACACGGCCGTCGAGAAGGCCCAGTCGCAGCAACCGGGCACGCACCTCGTCGTCTGGCACGTCGATTAATTCAATCCACTCCTCCGAAGGCACGTCCACCAGCGCAGCCGTCATTTAGGTATACCTAAAACAAGATGCACATTGAGAGGTACGGCAAATAATGTAGTATTATATACGTCTACCGGCTGCTTATCAACGAGAAGTGTACATTTCTGAGTCTTTTTATGAGCCAACAGAATGAGTTGACGGTAAACATCAGCTGGAGCAACCTGAGATCGAATCCGCCAACCGGGACCTCACCCGATCGAATCAGTCAGGCCGGCTGCGAATCCAATTTTTTGTAGTCAATATAGTCTGCTCCACGGAGATCTTCAAGCAAGTTGATGGCTGCGCGGGCACCCTCTCCGACGGAAGTCGCGATCTGTTGATGGCCACCAGTGACATCGCCTGCCGCGTACACTCGATCAATTGGCGTCGATTGATCAGGGTCGGTGATGATGTCGTCACCATCAACAGGGACACCGAGCATCTCCGCGAGATCCGTGCCGCCGGCGGTACCTAGTGCGACGAACAGTCCGTCTACTGACACCTCCTCTCCGTTTTGGGTGATGACGGCTTCGAGTACCTCCTCGCCGGTAAGCCTATCCAGGTTATCGGTAATAACTGGAATGTTTGCCTCAACGACACGATCTTGGAGGTCTTTATCGGCTTCAAACGGCGATCCGTTAGTCAGTATTCGGACATCGTCGGTGTAGTCAAGCAACATCAGTGCCTCTGTTGCGGCGTAGTTGTCGTTACCAACGACTGCGACTGGACTGTCGCGATAAAAGTACGCGTCACATTCGACACAGTAGGAGACACCGTGACCTTCGTACGACTCAACATCCGCGATTGCTGGCCGTTCGTAGTCCGCTCCGGTCGCGATGATCACACCGTCGACGGTGTACTTGTCAGCTGTCGTCTCGACACAGTATTGCTCCTCGTCTGGTTCTATCCGAACCACTTCCTCTTCGACAATGTTAGCACCGTATTTTTGTGCGTGCTTTTGACCCAGATCGACGAGTTCCGGGCCGGTAACGCCTTCTGGGAACCCGTAGACGTTTTCCATCGTGTCCACATCACGGGTTGTTCCGCCACCGTCGTCAAACACGAGCGTTCGCTTGTCGGCACGGGCCGTGTAGATTGCTGCGTTCAATCCAGTCGGTCCACCACCGATAATGGCTACACCGGGCATTTGTATTGTAAGATATTCACTATACTAACTTATACATTCCGGCCCTCCACTAATCGCACTGTGCGTGAGATCCTGATATCAAAGAGAACCAATTAGTAGGTATATTGGTAGCAAAGGGTTCTATAACCGGTTTCAACAAGCTATCTCCCGGCCAATCTGATAATCCATTTAGCAATAGTATCTATCGAGATCGTGACTATCTGCTTACTCTCCTAAGCTATCTTGTATCTATACTACAAAACTATTATTACGATCCGACCACAAAGTGCGTATGATGAGCGATCGAGACCAAATCCGGCAAAAAAAGATTGAAGAACTACGGAAGCAGGTAGCGAACAACGGCAGCACGGAGACCGTTGATGACCGAAACGAACCCATTCATGTTGAGAGCGGAGATCACTTCAACGATCTCCTCGCAGAAGACGGAGTCGTTCTGGCCGACTTTTACGCAGACTGGTGCGGTCCATGTCAGATGCTCGAACCGGTCGTTGAGGAGCTGGCTGCCGAAACTGACGCTACTGTGGCTAAAATCGATGTCGACCAGCTCCAACAACTAGCACAGCAATACCGCGTTCAAGGAGTCCCAACAATGTATCTTTTCGATAGTGGCGAACAGGTTGAACGGATGGTCGGTGTCCAACAGAAAGACGAACTGCGCTCGTTGATCAGCCAGTACGCCTGAGCTGACGCGAACTTGAGGACGCACCGCCTCATACTTCAACTATTATGTGAATACTCCCATCACTGACAGGCGTTCGTATTCGAGAATCGAACCAAATCAGATATATCCCGACGACCGGTACCGGTTTTGTGGCGATTTCCGACCCGTATAGCGACCTATCGCGGGCTGTGCTTGCCTGCGTTGTCGTATCCGCGGTCATCGTCGGATTCGTTGTTGCCGGAGCGTTCCTTTCCGACCCTGCGGCGGACGCCCCTGACCCCGTCGCGTACGATGATACCGTCGAACTCGGGCTGTCTACGGAGACAGATTCGCTAATGTCTGATTCCGGCCGAATCCCGCGCGTTCAGGTGTTTTACTCGCAGCTTCAGTATGTCATTGGATACAACGGCGTCGAGTCCTTCGTCGATCGACTCAACGAAGGCTACACCGAACGCCGGTTCGGTTATCCACTCGTCGCGTATGTCGAAACCTTTGATGGGACCAAGCCGGGGACGACTGAGACGGGGTTGTTCACAGCAGCCGAATCGAGACCGTCGTCGTGGACACCCGCCAAAGAAGCGGTCTACGTGGTCGGTAGTGAGGCTCGGACGCCAGCCGGCGAGACGGTTATCCCGTTTTCCTCTCGGGACGCGGCAACAGCGTTCACCGGGAGTCACGGCGGGAAAGTCGTCGATTGGGCGGAGCTTCGGACGCGATCGTTCGACGTTGACTCCGGGACGGTCGCGCGGGCAATGGCACCGGAACGCTGGGAGATGGCGGATAGACGGGTCACAGCCGCAGAACGAACCGCCGACCGCCCCGTCTCGGTCACCGTCGGTGAGGATGTCGAGACAATTTCGGCCGGGGTCGACGCAGCCCCGCCGAACACGACGGTCGTCGTGCCATCTGGATCCTACGAGGAGCAGATCAACGTCACGAAACCGCTCACGATCGCCGGCGAAGGCGCACACGTCAGCGGTGGCGGAAACGGTTCGGTGATCACCGTTCGGGCTCCAAACGTCGCGATCACGGGGCTGATGATTGACGGCACCGGTAATCGAACTCGGGATCCCGAAGCGGCTCAACGACGGGCCAAAGAGGCCGCGCAAGGAAACGAGACGGAGTCATGGGACACGAACATCCAACTCGGATACGGCTACGGCGACGCCGGGATCCGCGGACTCGGCGCGCCGGGGCTGTTTATAGACGACGTGATGATCGACACGAACGCGAGCGGTGTTCTCCTGCGGAACGGATCAGACGCGGTGATCCGTGATATTGAGGTCAACGGGACAGCCGAGTGGGACGACGGCTTCATGGGAATCACCGGAATGGAATCCCAAGTGACGGTCACCAACGGGACGTTCACAAATGGTCGCGACGGGATATACCTCCACCGCGCCGACGGGTCGATTGTCAGGAACTCAACGTTCAGAGAGAACCGCTACGGCGTCCATCTCATGTACACTGGCGACGCCTTGATCGCGGACAACTCGTTCCGAGATGAGATTTTCGCGGGGGTCACGGTAATGACTCGGCCAGCCCGTAACGCGATCGTCGGCAACGACGTGCGTGGCTCAGGGGCCGGAATACAGGCTTCCGGGACGCTGACGTACGTCGGCTACAACACACTCGCACACAACGATCTGGGCTTTTCCACCAGCTCACGCGGCTCACTATACGAGCACAACGTTGTCGTGGAAAATGAAGAGGGAGCGCGAGCGACGACGGTCGTGCCTGCGAGTCGCGTGGTCGCAAACGATTTTGTGGGAAACGATCGCCACGCCGGGGCGGGAGCAGGACCGCTACGCGTGTGGGCTGACGGTGACCGCGGCAACTACTGGGAGGGAGCAAACGCGGGACTCCACGAGGCGGGCGGGCGTGCCTACCGCCCGACGTCGCCGATCGACGCCGCCCTCCACCGGGAACCGGCCGTCGTTGCGCTCCGCGAGTCACCGGTGAACGAACTTCTCGAACGGCTCCGTGGCACCGTCGCGGGGGCGCGTTCTGGGAGTATCATCGATCCGGCACCAGCGCCGGAGCCGTACGCTCCCGATCGGGTCACAGCGGCCGTAGACCCGAACGGGACGGCGGTCCATGCCGACTGGCGGGCGCAGATCGATGACCGCAGCCATGCTGCTCTCCAACTTGACGACCAACCTATGACCGCTGCCGGCCAAAACGCTACGCAGCCGAACTGGGGTACCGAGCCGAACGAACGGGCGGCAGTCCAGGAGGCGTCTCCGTGACAGAATACTCCTCGACGGAGACGACACCCGACTCTGAGTTACCGAGCGACGGCGCTGCACCCGATCGCGTGGTCGTCGACGACCTCACCCGGACGTACGGCGGCGTACCGGTCCTCGATTCGGTGTCGCTCACGTTCGGGTCGGGACTCACCGCGGTAATTGGGCCGAACGGCTCCGGAAAGTCGACGCTGCTCGGTGCGCTCGCGGGAACCGTTCCCCCGATCACCGGAGAGATCAGACGGCCGAACGCCGAGGACATGAGTGAGAAGTCCATCGGTTACCTCCCTCAGCAGGTCCCGTTCCGTGAGGGGTTCACCGCCCGGGAAACACTCGCGTTCTACGCGCGACTTGTTGACGGAGATCCCGACGCCGCGCTCGCGTCGGTCGGACTGTCGGACGCCGCCGACAAAGCGGTCGAGGATCTTTCGGGCGGGATGCAGCGGCTTCTCGGTATCGCACAAGCGATGCTGGGCGATCCGCCGCTCGTCGTGCTCGACGAGCCGGCTAGCGGGCTCGACCCCGGAATGCGCGAGCGGGCGTTCCGGACTGCGGCCACCTACGCGACCGACGACGTGACGGTTGTCGTGAGTACACACAATCTCGACCTCGTCGATGCCCACGCTGATCGCGTCGTCATGCTCGCCCGCGGACGGGTCGCAGCTGCCGGCGACCTCAATGTCCTCTGCGACGAGTACGGTGTCGACACGACCGCGGCGCTGTACGAGGCCGCAGGACGCGACGCTGCCTTGTCCGGAACCGCCGACGATGCGAACCCATCGAGAAGCGGTGCGGCGGCCGGAGACGAGCAAAACGGGTCCGGCGACGACGGCGACCGCGATGTCCACGTGACGGGGGTATCCGAACGATGACCGGGGATTTCGGCGTGACCGACGCATTTGCTGGCGTAGGGGCCATATTCCGGCGAGAGCTCGCGACGGTCCTGCGCACCCCGGGATACGGCGTCCTCGCGGTCGGCTTACTTGCCGTGCTCTGGCTCCTAGTCGCCGTTGGTGGGGGCGGCGCGACAGGGTTCGTTCCGGCGGTGGTCGACCTCCTCTTGCCGGCCGAGCTGCTGGTGCCGCTGCTCGCGGTCGTGCTGGGGTATCGGACGCTGTTGGCAGACGCGGTCAGCGGGGAGTTCGCCGTGATCCGGACGTATCCGGTTGGCGTCGCGGGCTATGTCGTCGGTGTCCTGTTTGCACGGCTGGTCGCGTTGGTTGCGGTCGTCGGCCTCCCATTCGCCGTGATCGGCGGCTACATCTGGTTGACCGCCGCCCCTGACACCGGAATCTTCGCGACCCACGCGGGTGTCGACTCGCCGCTGCTGTACGTCCGTTTTCTCGCACTGATCACGCTGTTCGGAGCGGCGTTCCTCGCCCTGTCGATGTGGGTGTCGGCAGCAGCGACGAGCCGGCGGGGCGCGGCCGCGCTCGCGGTCCTCGCGTTCCTCGTTGGTACGCTCGGCGGCGACCTAGCGCTCATTCAGTCGTTAATGACTGGTACCGACCCGTCGGCGGTCGCCGGACGAGCCGCGCTCATGCCGAACGGAGCCTTCCGCGGGCTCGTCTTCGAGACCGTGATCGGCGTTTCGTTCGCGCAGGAGGGGAACGTTGTCGACGTCGGCCGGGCGGTCGGCTCGCTTGCGGGGTGGGCGCTCTTCGGAAGCCTCGCTTCGGTCGGAACGCTCGCCTTCCGGGAGCGCATGAGTACCGTAATCGAACGGGTCCGATTCCGGTTCGCGGAGTGAGGAACCCGGTCACGGGAGCGTATCGGGATCCGGGTCGTACGTTCTTTTCGCGACCTCAACTACCAATCTTTGCGTGAGACGAATTCGACGTTCCCACCAGAACGGATATGATCGGGTGAGCGCAAGCATGAGTATGAACCGACGCCGCGTCATCGCTGCCGGGATCGGCGGTGCGGTCACCGGACTCGCCGGCTGTCTCGGCGGGAGCGCCTCCGAGGAAGCGCTCCCCGACCCGGTGGATCTCGAGGGAGAGTTCGACACCGATCACGGGATGGCGATCGGCCCCCACGGGGGCGCGAACGGGCAGATCTTCTACCGAGACGCCGATCCGCGGGACGAGGGCAACCCGGCGTGGTTCCACACCCTCGTCCACAGCCTCTTTCCCTACCACTTCGATCGGCTTGACCGCGGCTGGAAGCCGGCCATCGTCTACGTCACCGACTTCTCGCGCGTCGACTATACCGTGCGGCAGCGTGACGGTGCGCCGCGAATGCCGTCGCCGACGGCACCGGAGACGTTCGCCGACGCGAGCGACCTCCTCTACGTCGCCGAAAGCGACGTGATGGGTGGGATGGGCCCGGCGCTCCACCCGTTCTCGGACCAAGAGGAGGCCCAATCGTTCATCGACACGCACGGCGGACAAGTATTTGATTACGAAGAGATCGACCGCACCCTAATCGAGGGGATCCGACAATCGGAAAGCTAAGTCGATAAACCGGACGGATCGAGAGGGAGGCCAGTACTGATTGTCGCAGCGCGGGCACAGTTGCGATTGGGTCTGGTCGAGTCAGTCCGCAGTGGAGCTGTCATTTAGCGAACCGGGTGCGTACGCGTACACAGCGTAGAGAACCATCGCGGCGATCAGGAAATCGAGGCTGTGTTCAATGAAGTGATGAACCGGCATCGGGACGACCCCCAACACGGTCCCGGCACCGACCAGCGACCGTAGAACGAGCACGCCGACCGCAGCGCTGATCAGTCGGTACTGGCCAGTCTGGCGGCGTCGATACGCGACGAGACTCACGAGAAACAGTGCACCGGTTCCGATCCCGGCGCACGCGATGACGGCCAGCAGCACGGGTGACCCTTGGACGGTGAGGGGCACGAGCGCCGGGAAGACGGTCCGGGAGATGAGCGATGCGATCACGACACTGGTCAGTATGCGTTCGAAGTGATAAGAAGACACGGGGAGAAACGTTCCCGTGCGGGGAGAACCCCCCGACAGGTTTTATCTCTCAGCCGATTACGGGCGAGTACTCACGATGGCGACGACCAGAGATCGGGTGCGACGACACGTCTACGAGACGCCCGGCGTCCACTTCAACCAGGTGGAACGCGATCTGGACATCGCCACCGGACAGGCACAGTATCACCTCCGGCGGCTGGTGAACGATGAGGAATTGGTTGTTGAACGGATCGCTGGTCAAGCTCACTACTTTGATCCAACCTTCGATCCGTGGGAACGACGTGCGCTCGCGTTTCTCCGACGTGAAACTGCCCGCGAGATCGTACTGCGGCTCCATGCAGACGGTCCTCTTCGCCCGGAAACACTAACCACAGAGTTAGACCTCGCGCGGAGCACGGTCTCGTGGCACGTCTCAAACCTCAGCGACGCTGGGATCGTCACGAAGTCTGATGATCGTCCGATGACGGTCACGCTGACCTGCCCGGACCGCACGGCTGCGTTGCTTGAGGTGGTGTCGCCCTCGCTGCCAGACCGGCTCGTCGACCGCTTCATTCGGACCGTCGACAGCCTCTTCGAGTGAGAAGCTGACTGGCTGGACCCGCCCAGATTGGATGCGATCGACGCGTTCGAGGGTCACACCAGATACCTCAAAACCGCGGGACCGATACGCGACTGTATGGACCGACGGAGTTTCTGTAAAACCGCTGGCGTCGCGGGAGTCACCGCCGGCACTGCCGGCTGTCTTGGTGTTCTTGGCACTGGTGGCGCTGAAGGGACCATTCTCGGACCGCCGGAGCGAGACCTCAGCGAGGCGTCATTCCCGAGCTACGGTGACAAAATGCCTGAGTTCACCGTCCCCGATCCAATCCACGGCGAAGAGATATCGACATCCCAGTTCGAAGGGGAGCGCGCAGTGCTGTGGACGTCATTTTATACCAACTGCCCGGACGGAGTGTGTCCAGCACTTATTCTCCGACTCCGTCGTGGGAAGGAGGTCGCTGCCGAGGCAGGGTACAGTAACCAAGTCTCGTTTCTCCCTATCACGTTTGATCCCGAACGCGATACCGCCGAGACGCTTCGCGAGTACGCTGGGCAGCAGGGGGTTGACCTCAACGCGGGTAACTGGCACTTCCTCCGCCCAGAGACCTACGAGCGGGCCCAAGAGATACACGACGAGCACTTCGGTCTGAAGATCGAGAAGCAACCGGCAGATGACATCGAGAATTTAGAGTATCGCTTCCCGCACTACGGGCTCATCATCCTCGCCAATAAGCAAGGGATCATCGAACGGGCGTACTCACGAGGGCCGCGAACCGACATTGAACGGCTCGTCGACGACCTCGAACGAGTGGCCACTGCGTGACAGTTCCTGGATTCCGGGAGGCCAACTACCGTCCTTTTCGCCATCGTAGTTGTTGATTGGAGCCCGTCAGCTGTATCGAGTCAAAAAGGTCCAGTGCTCGGTCAGTGCCCCATCGCGCCCCCGAGTGGCTGGTAATGCGGGAACATCGGGTGGGGAAGGTGAACACCGAGTGCCATCAATCCGTGCGCGAACAGCACGTACCCCAGCACGACGAACACCACACCGAGTAGCCGATGAACGCGTCGCCGGTGAGCAACGTCGATTGACTGGATAATCGTCCCATAGAGGAAGACGGCCGGAATCGTCCCAATACCGAGGGCACCGAGAGCGATTCCACCGGTGGTCGGAGAGCCACTCGCGAAGGCGAACAGATACGCGGGATACAGCATCGGGCAGGGAAGAAACGCGTGGACGGCCCCGAGACCGACAATGCTCGGACTGTTGACGTGCCGGTGAACTCTCGTTGCGAGCCACGACGTGACGCGCTGGATGCCAGGGATACGAATATCGCCCCCGCTTCCACCGATGACGTACCGAAGGCCTGTCGCCACAATGAACCCTCCGACCGCAAGACCGACAACACCTCGCAGGAGGTCAGCGATCGGTGTCAGCTGGTCAGCAGTGACGAACACGACGCTCCCAAGCGCGCCGAAGGAAGCCCCAAGAATCGCGTAGGTGGTCGCCCGGCCGACGTTGAACAGGAAGTGCTGGCGAACCTCGTAGGTCGTGAGATGACCGGCACGCCCGTCGCTGGCTGTCACCGTCCCACCGTCAGACTGCGGCGTCATCTGCTTCGAATACATTGTCACGAGCGGCCCGCACATCCCAATACAGTGTGCGCCGCCGAGCACACCGATGAGAACAAAAAGCACAACATCAATTCGAAGGAATGACTCGATCATAGCCTTTCTCGGTTACGTACGGGCTTGTGTCGTCTGGTGTACCTCTCGAACGAGAGGGCTCAGACACTAACGAACAGGGGATCAATACTATCCACCGAGGTGTGTTTATTATGAGCAACCCATCTCAGCAGGATTACAGTCAGATCTGCTGAATAGGTTGGTGAGTTTCGACAAGGCCCCGAAAGTTTTCGAAGATTGTCTTGCTTTCCCGTGCTGCCTCGACTGATTCATCGGTGATTCCATCAAGAACGGAGTGAATTCGCTCGTCCGGGAGGTCTTTCCTCTCGGTCACCCAAACCGCAGTCTCGCGATCGTACTCGGGATGGAACTGCACGCCGTACGTGCTTCCGACGCGGAAGGCTTGTACCCCGTAGTTGTTGCGTGCGAGGGTGGTCGCACCCGGGGGGAGTTCTGCGACTCGGTCAGAGTGCGTTTCAAAACTGGTAAATTCCTCAGCGAGGCCTTCAAAAAGCGGATCGTCCCCAAGGCGTCTGATTTGCTCGTATCCAAGTTCGTACTCGCCCATATCAACGACACGCCCGCCTAGCGCCTGTGCGAGGAACTGGTGGCCCCAACAAATACCGAGAATTGGAATGCCGACGTGGTGAACCCGGCGGACCCACTCTGTCGCCTCATGAATCCAGTCATAGTCGTCGTATACTGAAGTCTGAGATCCACTAATGATGATACCATCGAACTCCCATTCGGACGCAGATTTCGACGGCGGGAACTCGCCTTCAATTAGCTTGAACACGGTAATATCCGCATCGAGCTCTCGACGCAGGTTCGCCTCTGCAGGAGTCTCACCAACCGATGCATCGATTACTCCGAGTGCTACGCTCATATTCTCTTTTAGATGCGCTACAGACAATAATACTTGTGAGTAGTGCGATTTATATACACAACCACTCTACATAGAGCTAGTCTACATCGCCCTCTGATGGATTTATCTATCAGTATTGGGGTCTAAGACGCTAAATACAAATTCAATCAGCGATTATTCGACTTATACTATTGGTTGTTTCTCACACAACTACTAACTGGTTTCAGTACATAGTTATTACTGTATGATCGATTCCATTTCCGAACAACTCGAGCGGGAAATGGCATGTGAGGCTTTACTTAGCTGTTTTTATAGCCACACCGAACTGGACAAAGAATGTTATCAGCAAATTGCGTCGTCGAGTGAACCGGTCACGGTGGACGATGTCGCAGAGAAAATCAGCTGTGGCCGTTCAACGGTGTATCGATCTATCCAGCGGCTACTCAGAACCGGGCTTATCGAAGAAGAACAGATAAATTACGATGACGGTGGCTACTATCACCAATATTCTGTCACCGACCCAAAAGAGGCCGCTAGCGAGATGTATAGAACACTCAGTAACTGGTACGTGAAAATGAACCAACTCATCAGCGAATTCGATGAAATATGTTATAAAACTGAGTAACCTAGTATGAGAAATTGAGCCTGTTGGCGTATCTGTCACACCAAATATCTCATCAAGTGCTTAATCTTCGGGATAACGTGTTGCGACTTAGACGATCTGTGTAATCACTTCGCGTATGGAACGGCCCTCGTCAACGATGTCACGCCGATAATGCATATAGACTGCACCTAACGGTGGTTGTATGACATAGGCGAGCGCGATCGGCAGAATCGCGGCGGGAGGCACTGTATCTGCGGCAACGACGACGGCCAATGCGATCGAAAGATTGCGCATACTGGTGGCATAGACCAGCGCAATCCCACGTGCAGGGTCAAGTAGGATCCGGCCTAAGCCTGCAGCGCTCCCGATGATTAATCCGTAAAAGACCACTAAGGGGACGACTGTGCTTATTGATGTAATCGGATCTGCGAGGATCTGAGTGGACCGCATTGTCATCGCGACGAACACAATTAGCATCACACCAAGGGATGACAATCCTCCGAACACAGGTTTGAGTTGTTTAAATTCTCTTGTAGTGTACCGCCAGAGTAACACCCGTCGAGTGAGATTTCCAGCAATCATTGGCACGACGACGATCTGTGCGAGTTGTTGATACAGCGCTGAGGGATCGAATCCAACGTCGGCAGGCACAAGCACCGATAAATACATAGGAAGAATCACGACTGCAGCTAGTAGGTTAACCGCCATCGCAACGAGTGCTGCTTCCAGATCACCATCAGCGAGGCCAGTCCATGCGGCAGTCATCCCAGAGGTGGGGATAAGCGCAATGAAGTATAGACCGATAGCATACTCGATGTTTCCACTAAAGAATCCACGTGCAAGACCGACCGCCAGTAATGGAGCTAACCCAAAATTAACTAGCAGACTTAGCCCAACTGGTCCAGCGTGCTCACGAACATTGATGACCTCCTGAAGATCGATGTTGATCATCATCGGATAGATCATCAATAATAGAATCGGGACAACTGCAGCTTCTAACATGGCTGTGGTCTCTGTGCTCGCAACCTGGCCAAACGCGAGACCAGTAGCTAGTGATGCGACGACGACGAAAATGAGATTCTCTTTGATGCTGCTGAGTAGTGTGCGTATCATGAGGTAGTCGCGAGTGTGTGGTTCAGTCGGTTGGTAACGTCTTCATTCGCTTCAGTCAGGGGCGCTTCTCTCGGTTCAGACTGGTGTTTGGCGACACGCACTCAGGATCTGTTTCAAATGCCATACCGCAAATTAGTCACTATTTCATAAAAATGTAACGGAAGCACAATTCTATGACTAAGACCGATCATATCAATTCTCATTAATATTTAAATCTATTTACAGGGAAAATATAATCGACTACTGGCGACAAACATTCTACTGGGAAAATGCCTGATACACAGGAACAACCCGAAGCGTGGCTCCTTGATATGGACGGGGTACTAATCCATGAGGAAGTTGCCCTCCCGGGGGCTGAGGAGTTTATTGATCGACTCCAACAACAAAAACAGGAGTTTCTGGTACTCACCAATAATTCAATTTACACACGACGCGACCTGTCGGCTCGACTTTCGGATGTCGGTCTCAACGTCCGGGAAGAACAAATCTGGACTTCGGCCGTGGCTACAGCAGAGTTTCTGTCAAATCAGGTTCCCGATGCGTCGGCCTATGTTATTGGTGAAGCCGGACTAAAAACCGCACTCCACAAAGTCGGCTACACTCTGACCGATACCAACCCAGATTTTGTCGTCCTCGGTGAGAGCCGCACGTACTCATTCCAGAATATCACGCGGGCTGTCCAACTAATCGACCAAGGCGCACGATTTGTCGCAACGAATCCGGACGCGACGGGACCCTCACCAGAAGGTCCGCTCCCGGCTACTGGCTCTGTTGCCGCGCTCCTCACGGAAGCCACTGGAAACGAACCGTATTTCATTGGAAAGCCCAATCCGGTCATGATCCGGAGTGGACTAAACCGAATTGGAGCGCACTCTGCATCCACGGCGATGGTGGGGGATCGCATGGACACCGATGTTGTGGCCGGCATTGAGGCTGGCCTGACCACGTATCTAGTGCTTACTGGTTCGACCGACCGTGACGAACTCACAAGGTTTGCGTATCGGCCGGAGGATGTCGTTGACTCAATTGCTGAGTTGATTGAGTATATCTGAGAGTATTATTTGTCCTGAGTGGGTCCATCGCTCGCTCATCTTGTCCGAGGCGCACAAGTTACTGTTCGGTGTTGCCGCCGGTGTGTTCTTCCATGTGGCTGTTGACCTACTATCTGAGTGTGCCAGCGGCAGTGAGACGTGCTCAGCCTTAGGTGCGGCGCACGAGACAGCCATCACGACAGGACCGACTCTGCCGACACGCCGCGTTGAGCGCTGCTCTCGGGAGTGTGGCGGTCGGTCTCGCATGGTTGCGTGTGGGTTGATTAGAGCTGAGCAGTGTCAGGTGACTTGCTTGGCATATCTGTCCCGATATATTCCGATGATGTTGGCGTGCTGCTTCTAGACTTGACGGCGCTAGGTTGGATCAGCCGTCACCTTTCCCCCACTGTTGGACGTGGAAGAGTTGGACGCTGTTACACACGATATTTTAATCTACTCTACAGAGTTGGAACCCACCATCTAGTCTCACCCAGTTAGCAAAGATACGATGCTAACTGCGGTATGGACATACCGGAGGGACAGACGCAGCGAGAAGGCTTATTTGTTGGTTCAGTAGCTTTGTACGCGTTCATGATCGACTCCGCGAGGTGGCAACCTCGCTAGATTGATTGAAATCTGCAACTCTTGAGAGGCGGACCAGAACCCCCTTTTTGACGCGCCTCATACAATATAGCATGGATCGCCGTACGTTCCTCAATACTAGTGTCGGGCTCGCCACCGCCACCAGCCTCGCTGGCTGTGCTGACCAGCTCACTCCTCAGTCCACGCGTGCCCCCGCTATTGTCGAAAATCGCCCCAACGGAATCTACCTACCGGGCCACGTCGAGGGGATGCAGATGATCGGAACCACGGAGAGGGACGGTTACGGTTTTGGACTGATGTACAGCTTCGCCCATCGGTTTTGGAACGTCAACGGTAAAACCACATCACTAACAAAGATTGGACGCGACGACGATATCCATCTGATGGCTAGCGTCTGGGATTCTGAAACCCAAATGATCCTCCCAGAGACGGGGTTAAGTGTTGAAATCTACCGGAACAGTGATCTCGTCTCTCAAGAAGCTATCTACCCGATGCTGTCACAGCCTATGGGCTTTCACTACGGGGCAAACTTCGGACTTGACGGGGATGGCACCTACGATGTCCGGCTCAGCGTTGGTGGCCTGTCGACCCGGCGTACCGACACATTTCAGGATCGGTTCGAAGAGCCTGCGACTGCGGCAATCCCATTTGAGTACAGCGAATCGCAAAGAGACGAGATCAACTTCCGCCGGCTTGAGGATGCTGGATCTCCCGGTGCTATCGAGCCCATGGCGATGGAAATGGTCCCAGACTCAACTGCCCCTCGCGTAGATCGCCTTCCTGGTCGCGTTATTGGGACTGGCCGTACCGACGGAGCCGTTTTTGTGACGACCGTGCTTGATTCGCCGCCGGTTGGCATAGTTGGTCAGGGAGCATATCTCGCTGTCTCAGCGCGGTCACAGTACAACCGGATGGTGCTTCCGGCGATGGGCCTCTCAGCAACACAGATTCGCGACGGTGAGACACTCTTTGACCGACGGCTCACCCGAACGCTGGACCCTACTCTCGGCTATCATTATGGCACCATCATTGACGACATCCAGTCCGGTGACCAACTGATACTCTCGCCGACGCTCCAGCCACAGACGGCGCGTCACGAAGGCTACGAGACTGCTTTCGGTGGCGAACTTGGAGCAATGGAAGACATCACATTCACCGCCAACTACCAGCAATAGGGTTCGTGGTGCTGGCTATGGTCTACTAGTTGCTCACTCTGGTTGTGGCGATGGGAGTACCCGATGCCGACGAGGTGGGACAAGGAAGTTCCCCCGGCGGCGGGTGAAAATATACTCCAAGATGCCGTTGTTGACTCGCTGCCTGATCGCCGGCGTCTCTGTTGTAAGGTCTTCGCCGTTCATTGCTTGCCGAACATCTTCGAAATCGGAGATGCCTTGTTGTAACGAAGGGAAGTGGAGACTCGCAACTTTCTGATCAGAGCCGATATCATCGGTTGACTCAAAGTGCCGTCGGAGTAGCCGCACGTTGTTATCTGCATCTCGGTTCTCACGCGCCGCCTTCTGGGCGTGTCCCACTCGAGCATGTTCACGGGCTTGATCGACGATATCGTCAAGCATCTCGTCGATACCGCTATTGTCACCAAGATTCGCGCCAACGCCCTCAACGAGTCCCTGCTCTGCGTGGGCCGGGCTGAACATTTCCATCACTCGGTCGTCGTGGTCCTGTTCAACATACCAGTCGTCAAGTCGTTGCCGGATGTTTGCAATCGCTTTTGTTGTTCCACCAGCGAACGGGCCCTTCTCCAATGTCACATAATCTTCGGTGGCTTGGTTGCCGACGAAGCCAGCGATGAACCCCATAAAAAGCGGCGACTCCTCAGGGACCGGCTTCGAGTCAGGAATGCCCGCAGCGTCTTGATTCTGTGCCGGAAGACCGGCCCCGACGAATCCGGTTCGGCGGGAGTCGACGGTGAACACATCGGTGAGTCGCGCCTCAACATCAATGTCGTTCACGCGCTCTTGTTCACCAATTAGTGCTTCCTCAGCCGCCAAGAGCGTATCAGCGCGATCGCTTGCGAGGTGGACGACCGCGTCTTGTGTGTCGAACGTTGGTGTCTCAAAGTCGGACAGTGACTGCGGAGCCGGGAGGTCCACAGTCGTTGGCAGCGACGCTTCGAACCGGTTGAAGTAAGCCGGCGAGTAGGCAATCGAGTAGAGCAACCCCTCGTGGCTCCACTTGTAAGCCCGATCGATGGTCGCAAGCGTCGTGGCAACAGTCTCACGCTGCTGGTTTGTTGGTGGCCCGCTGCTGTCTAAATTCAGGTATAATAACACTTGGTGAGCAGGAAGGAGCGAGTTGCCGGCGTCATCATGTCTGATATAGTCTCGCCAAGCGTGCTGACGGGCAGGTTTCGCATTTGGGTCGCCAGTTGGAACCGGCTCAGATTCCGTCCGGGTTAGGCAGGCCGACAGCGCGCCGGCCCCACCCATCGCGACCGCGCCCTTCAAAAACTCGCGACGCGGTAGGTCCCGGTCGAAAATGTCCATGCACATCGGTTGTGGCCTCAGCGAGATGAATGTGTGGCCTCTCACAAAGAAACGCCGTTGAGAATAAGAGCGAAATGCACGCGCCCGCAGAGAGGGAGATCACCGTGCTGTCATCGGATTCAGCAGAGCAAGATAATCTGTTCCAAGTGTCAAGATGGTTCCGGATAGTGCTTTCCTCTGTGGCTGGAAGCCTGAACAAGAGAAGGGGTGACCTAGCCCGTGGGATGTACCCCGCACGCTTTTGTCTAGCGTCAGACACAGTACAGTTATGGACGACGCTTTATTCGACCGTATCCTCGTACCGATTGCGAGCCCCGACGACGCTGAGGAGACAGCACGTGCGATTCGGCCGCATTTGGACTCAGATACGACTCTTATCGTCACCCACGTAACCCGAGGTACAGCTGCAGAGACAACGATAAAAACCGGGAGAGATCAGTTTGCTGGAGCGACGTACGAGAGGTTCGTAGACATACTCTACCGTGATGATATCCAGTTCGAATGGGCGACACTCAAAGGACGCGAGGTTGCGGAGGCACTCGTTGATGCGATCGACATGGTGGAGGCAACACTCGTTGCGTTCACACCTCGAGATATGGACACGTGGGAGCGGGTAATCACCGGCGACCCAGGAGGCAAGCTCATACGAGAGGCAGATGTTCCGGTGATGGTGTTCCCAAACCAGCAAACCTGACGATACTCTCAGAACGCGTCGCATAGTGCCCTCCCGTCTTGGCACCTTCCTCCGCGTTCTTGTATGGACTGATGAGAGCCTTTCTGATTTCGGATTACTCAGCCGTTTCATATACTCTTTGGAGGCAATTTTGACGAACATGGCTGCACCAGCACTTGATAAGCGATCGGTTAGAACAGGATACCTATCACACATCTCGGTAAAAGAACACTACTCCTCTAGAAGAAACTAAAAAAGTTACATACAAGTATTTTTGTGACTTTACACGGTATCATATCTTGTGGACCGTCGTCGGTATATCCAGTTATTCGGTGTCGGTGGAAGTCTTTCTCTTACTGGTTGTGTTGGAAGGGCTGTGTTGAATCGCCATACAGCAACGAGGTAGGCCGCTAAATCAAAGGAGTTGAAGCGGGAGAATCCGGTTGTTCATGACGCAGATCTCCCGCTTCATCGGGGAGGTTGTACCGGTTGCTCAAAGAGTTACTGGCGATGGAGGCGAATCCGCCGCCCCGGAATGTGGCGGCGGATTCGCCGACTACGCACTCGTTTCCCTTCACTGTCTGCGGATTTACCTCGATTCATCGTACCGCATGACGATCGACCTGCTCAAAGAGATGTCACAAATAACCGGAGAGATCGGCCTCAACGCGGTCGATCTCCCCGCGCCGTCCACGTTGTGTAAGGCGTTCGACCGGATCAGCATGAGCGTCTGTCGAGTGCTGCTGCGCCAATCGGCGCAGCTGCACGATCTCTCAGAACACGCCGCGATCGACGCCACGTTCTACGACCGCTCACCAGCCAGCCGCCACTACTGCCAGCGAATCAGCTACCACGTTCAGAAGCTCAAAGTGACGAAACTCGTCGATACAGCGTCTCAGGCCGTCCTAGACGTTCACTGCTCAACGAATCGAGAAGGAAGCGACGCAGACCTTGCTGAGCAGATCGCCCGCCGAAACGCGGGCGATCTGCGGTCTCTTGCGGCCGATAAGGGCTACGACAAGCAATCGCTTCGTGAATGTCTCCGTGATCTCGGGATCAGACCGGTTATCAAGCACCGCATCTTCGCACCGTACGACCACGCACACAACGCCAGAATCGACGATAACAGCTACAATCAGCGTTCTATGACCGAAACAGTGAACTCGGCTGTCAAGCGCTCGCTCGGCTTCGCCGTGCGAGCGCAGTCATGGTTCCGTGAGTTCCGCGAAATCGCGCTGATGTGTGTCGTCTATAACATCAAACGCTTCGTCAAACAGTGAATCTCTCCGCCTTACAGCGATTCAACACAGCCGTTGAGACAAGTCTGATTGGGTGGGACTCGCCGATGTCTTCGTTGTTGAGGCCGAGAATATCTGCGAACAGTCCTTGTGAGAACTCGTCCTCAAAGGTTGGCTCAATCTGGCGCATCCAGTATGTCTTGTCGCCGTCGTAGTCTTCAACCCAGACCGGAATTTCCCCGACGCCGAGGTTGAGTTTGACTTCCTCCGGAGGCTCGTCCCAGAGGTACTCACGAATAACGAATGCCGTGCCAAGTGTGGGGTGACCGGCGAAGGGGATCTCCTCAGCGGGGTCGAAGATTCGGACATCGTATCCACTATCTGTCGTGTCGGACGATTCGATGAACGTCGCTTCGGAGAAGTTCGTCTCACGGGTAAAATCGAGCATCTCGTCCGTGGAGAGGTTCGATGCGTCACGGACGACCGCCAGTTGGTTCCCCGTGTACTTCCCCTGGGCGAATACATCCACGAAATGAACTCGATTGGTCGCCATTTGCGTCTATCAAATTTCGGTGCCCGAATATTTGTAGCGGTTCTGAGGGGGGTGAATCGGGGTAGTCGCGGTGCCAATATGAAATACTATTTAATGCGCGATTTCGACTCAGGTGTGAGGCGTTCTCTAAGACCACCTGTCTGTGGCGATTTCCGCGTCTCAGACTTCTTCGCGAGGCTTGCGATCAACGACGTCGGCGAACGCAACGTTTTCGCGCACCTGTCGCATCTCGACGGTGACACGATCGCCGATATCCGTCTCAGGGACAATTACAACGTAGCCGCGCTCAACTTTCGCGATCCCATCGCCTTGATCACCGAGATTCTCGATTTCGACCTCTCGTTGTTCACCTTCCTCAACCGGTGGCCCGTCGTATTCTTCTTGCTCATTTTTTTGATCAGTAGGTTGGATGGTGTCAGTCGTCTCCGTATCGGTAGCCTCTGACGTTGACGTCGAAATAAGCGCAACACGGTATGTCTCACCCTCAGTAATCGTCCCAGTGGCTATCTCGCGGTCTGGTACAGTGATCTGATACGTTCCATCATCTTGCTCGACAGTCGCAGTGTACAATGTCTGGAGTGTCTCAGAAATTTCCATAAATTGTGTTTACCGTAATACGTGGTAGATGACTTGAGTCTAGTGTTCCTGACACTCTTGGTCGGTCACTCCCGTTTCAACCGAGCGGTCCTAGACACCGCCTAGGGATTCTCGTCGTCCTCAAACAGCGCGGCGAACTCGTCAAGAAGCTCTTGTGGTGATCGCTTACCACCACGAGACGGAAGTGGGGCTTCCCAGCATTCGATCTTGAGTGTGTGCGCGTTCGATACTGGCTCAGGCTTGGTTGACACGTTGAAGATACCGGTCTGATAGATCGCTAACAGCCGCTGATTGTGGACATCGACATAATCGACACCAACTCGATTCAATACGGCTGGAATGTCTGTCGGCTCAGATAGCGAGACGGAGGCGCTTGGCGACGCCGAATCGCTCATACCGTTATTTCGTATATCATACATATAAAAACCCGCCTCAGAGCGGATCTGTCTCCAATATCTATTTAGTTGCGGTAGCTGGACTGTAGTCTCGCGGTGAGTGCTGCAGCTAGTGTGTCATACACTCGTACTGCGTCTTTTCGCGACATCTGCTCCCCCAACTATATCATCGATCCGCTGAAGGACAGTACAATGGCAGTCACGCTTGCCGAGCCAACGGTGCTTGCTGCCGCGAAAGACACTCTATATCCGGATATCGACACAAGCCCGGATCAATATGCGGTCACGGAGACGCAGTTCACGCAATCCACGTGGGGTGGGTGGACAATTCCTGATGCACTTCGTGAGCGGCTCGCGCCGTACAACACGCTCCGACTCGCCGCCGGCGAGCCAGACTTACTCGGTGTCGGCATGCCGGCAACGGAGGTACTGAATGGTGATGCAGCGACGACGCCAGTTACGGTGATTGAGGCGAAAGGCCACAACTCCGACCCGGGCGATACAGACGTTGCTCGCGGCATCACGCAAGCTCACGCCCATCTCCCTGAAGTCAACCTTGGATACGTTGCTGCGCCGGCCACCAGCATTACCGACGCGGCACGTTCACATGCACGGAACCTGAACGTTGGTGTCATCGCCGTCCACGATACAGGATCTACACGTCTCGTCGAACCTGCCCGTGTTACTGGGGCTGGTGAGTTCTCCACGACGATTGATGCAGTGCGACTCCAAGCAACTACGCATCGGCTCACCGATGGCAGTTTCCCGGTGAATCATCCGAAAAACTACCTCGGGTACGCGCTTGCGATTGCCGCCGATGGTGACACAGACGTTGTCTACGCCGATAACGTCATCAACGCCATTTCTGATGGGCGTCGCGGTGCGATTCTGTTGAACCTCGTTGATGCCCAGCCAAACGGGGACTCACTCACACACCTCGGTGCTGAGGTTGTTCGCTTCGCTCGCGACCAACATGGGGGCGTCACAGCTGCGCTTGAGATCTTCGATAGCTGGACCGGTCGCTCAACCCGATTCACCGAGCTTGCACCGCGATGGGCGCAACTCGCACGGTCAGTTGCGATTCAGTACGAACCAACTCGGCTGATTGTTGAGTCACTCGAACGACTCCACGATCAGGGGGTTCGCGATGCAACGATCGCTGATATGGCGCTTGAAGCAACCCGTATCAACCAACCGCTCGCTGTTGAGGTGTTTTTCAGCCAGCATCGGCGGAACAATGTGCTCACCGCAGCTGGTGATATTGACGACTCTGTGCTTACTGACCCAAGGATCTACAGATCAGGGATTCACTTCCAATTTAAGTATCAGTTGTACCACCTCGGAGTGGTGACGACTGGTGGGACGGACGACAAAGAGGCAGTGTTGGATAACGAGTGGGGGTTAGAACACGCAGTTAGCCTTCCGACGTAGTTCCCTCTCATGTTGATCTCAGTATGAATCGCTCTATCACGCCAAAGATAGCCCGGAGATGCCAGATCTTGGAGGGCCGACTGCTACGATACCTCACTCATAGAGCGCTAACCGGACGGCATCGGACATCCCACTAACGCGAGCGGCATGTTCCCACGATTCTTCGCGGATCCCGTTGGTGACGTATGCGAAGCCGACGTTTAGTTCAGGGTCACCCCAGCCAAAAATACTCCCAAGCCCGGCATGACCGAACATCCGCTCGCGACTGAACGATCCGAACATGTCATTCGCCAATCCGCCAGTCCAAAACCCAAGCGCATACCGGGCCGGTCGCGAGAGTGTCCCGTCGGAATCCGTTTCAGCGTGGGTCCGAGTCGCTTCAGCAACTGTCTCCTCAGCAAGCAGGCGTGTACCATCGAGTTCACCGCCGTTGGCCATACATGCGTAAAACCGCGCCATGTCTCGGGCGGTGCCAATGCCGTTTGCCGCCGGGATAACTGCACGTCGAACGGCTTCGTTGTTGAACGCGTCCGCGGATTCAGACGCTGGAATACCTAACCCTTCACCGGCATCCCGGCAGCGGTCGAACATCTCGAATCCGGCGAGGGTAGCCACATCGTCATCTTCATCCGAGCTAAGTCCAATCGACGAGCGGTCCATTTCCAAGGGGTCGAACACGTGTTCGGCAACATACTCGTCGACGTGTTGACCGGATAAACGATGGATGAGCTCACCGACAACCCAGCCGTAATTGAACGTATGATACGCGGGTTGTTCACCCGGGTCAAACACCGGATCAATATCTTCCATGGCCTGGACAACTGCGTCCCAGTCTCCCCATTTTTCGGGCTGGTCATCGAAATCGCCATATGGGATACCGGCGGTGTGGCTAAGCACCTGCCGGATGGTGATCTCGGCTTTCTGTGTTCCGTCGGTGGCGAATTCGGGCCAGTGCTCGACAACCGGGTCATCGTACGCGGCCTCGCCTTGCTCGATGAGTTGATGCAGGCCGACGCCAGCATATGGCTTCGTACACGAGAAAATGAGATGCCGCGTTTCTGCGGTCGTTTCGTCGCCGTCCGGTCCGGTCGTTCCGCCAGCAAAATCTACAACGAGATCCCCGTCAACGTAGACGGCGAGTTGGGCACCGTGATGTAGGCCGACATCGAGATGTCGATGGAATTCGGCTCGAAGTTGCTGTCGATCGCTCTTGGTGAGTGTTGGCATATCTTTACTTGAAAAGTATTGATGATAAGAATTGGGGGCTCTGTTAAAATCCCATTCCTCAGACATATTTTTGCCTGAAATAGCCGGTCGATGAAAGCTGCGAACGGATTCTCAAATGGGTATTTGTTCCATCAACAAAATTATTCGTAGCTAGTTACTAATCGAAGCTATGAACCGGAGATGTGTTCTTTCGGCTGTCGGAACGTCGGCACTTGCCCTTTCGGGGTGTTTGAATAATCGTACTGAAGATGGGACAGCCGAGGGTTCAGGATCAGTTGGCGGACCTTCGGTTACGATCTCGCTCACACATGTGGCCGGCGATGAAGCAATTAGTCTCAATTCTGACGTTATTCGTTCGGAGATTACAGAAGAGTCCCCGGCGGTAATCGAACTGATAGCAAAAAACGAGACGGAGAGTGCAATTGAGTACGGGACCGGTGCTCCGGCCCCGTTCGGGGCGCTTTACGATCCAGATTCGCCTGAAGCAATTTTATGGAACAAAAAGTACGTCGAGAGTCAACACGTAGAAACGGACGGCCGTCGGATAACCGGCATGAACGACATCGGGATCAGTGTTAGGCTCTCTCCCGAAGAAACCCGGTCTGAGACCTATGAATTTGCCGCCCCTCCGGGGAGATATTCGATACAGCGGACTGGAAACCCCCTCACGCTCGGAGAGGAGACGTACGAATTAGATATCACCGTTTCGGAGACCTGATCCCCTGTCAATACTTTGTACTGAGCGATGCATGAATCCCCTGTACTGAGCGGTCCGTGAATCCCCTATACTGAGCGGACCTTGAGGGGAACGTATCACAATCTAAGGCTTTCAACAGAGCTGAATTGAGTAAGAGCGTCCGACTTGCTGACTACACGCTCTATTTTGCCACATAGGTCCTGACACGAGGTGAATAGGTTGAGCTTCTACGTCCATATATCAATCTCCTTTACTAACACGTAGCGAGCGGAAGTCCACCCCTTCAGGGGTGAGAGGATGTCACCAACTTCTTGAGCGCTGCTTTGCTGAGCGGGTCGATCGTACTCCGGGTCCCATCGGCGGTGTAGAAAATCGATGCGGAGACAGTTCGGTCAGGGTACTGATCGGCAACGACATGATAGTAGACACTGAGTTGCTTTCGATATTCGGCCTCAGCGTGGGTTGTGCGGTCCGTTTTGTAGTCGATAATCTCAGCGGTCTCCGGCGTGATGTGGAGTAAGTCGATGATGCCTCCGATCGAGACGGTCTCACTATCAATGGTCAACGGGAGGAACGCGTCGATCTCTGCTCTCGTCTCGCCGTGCAACGACTCCAGGAATGTCTCCACGTGTTGCTTGTCAGCGTTGTCGGCTTCGACCGGTTCATCAAGCACGTACCGCTCTGCGAACTCATGAACCTCCGATCCGAACTCCATGCCTCGCCCACCGGTATCACCCTCAAACACAGCGTCGTCGATGAATGTGTGGGGCGAGTAGCTTGCTGGCCCATCAGGCGCTGAGAGATCAATGGTGAACGGTGCGTGCTCACTGGGCGGTGATTCAAAGTCCGACAAATCCGGCTCGACAGATTCGATGGGAACCGGGAGCGATTCTAGGAACGCGTTCGTGTTAGGCCCGCTCGTGAACACGACATGGCTCTCAGCTCGCGTGATAGCCACGTAGAGGAGCCGGCGCTCTTCGTCGTACTGCTGGGGTAGACACGCGTTCAACACGTCTGTCTGCCAGCTGTCGTAGACGTACGGCACGTCGTGTACATCGTCTCGGTAGAGCTTGCGTTGTCGGAGTCCGATTGGGTCGGTATACTCGATCGTACTCCCGCCGCCACCCGTCGACGGAAACTTGTTGGCATTCATATTTGCGAGGATGACGATGGGATATTCAAGTCCCTTTGTCGCATGAATCGTCTGGACAGTGACCGCATCCGTTCCGGCGCCGCCCTCCACTTCGTGGGTGCTGCCCTCTGCGATCGCCTCCTCGATGAACTGAATCACCTCCCCACGAGTGAACGTCGTTGTTCCATGCACGGACTGAATCGTTTCAATCACGACGTCAGCGGTCGGGCCAGTGCGGTCGTACCGGTCGAACACACGGCGAGCGACTCCACCGAGTGTCGCTAACTCACGAAGCTCATCACGAAACGCCGTCATTGCCTCCGGATACGACTCACGGTCGATGAGCGTGTTTGTCTCATCGATTGTGTACCCGGCTGCTTCGAGAACGAGTGCCCAGCCACGATCGGCGTCGCGTTCAAGAATCCGCAGCCACGCCAACAGTAGCTTCGCGGCGTCGGTTCGGAACACTTCCATTCCACCTTCATACGCCATCGGCAGGTCGTAGTCCGCTGCTGTCTCAAGCAGCTCCCGGCCGAAATCTCGTGTCCGCGTCAACACCGCAATATCGCTATACGCTGGCGCAGTGGTTATACCGTCATCGCCCTCGACGGCGTACTCGGGATTCCCGACAATTTCGTCGATCTTGGCAAGGATGGCTTCGTGTTCCGACTTGCTTGTGAGTGCCTCAATGTGGCTCTCATCCCGATCCGTTGTCGCCTCAAGTGGCGTCACAGACTCAGCAATCGCCTCCTTATCGAGTGATTCGCTCTTTGTCGCTTTCGCTGTGAGCGCTTTCGTCGAGAAGTCGAGGATTGATTGTGTAGAGCGGTAGTTTCGGGTTAGCTTCTTTCGCTCGATTGGAGCCGTCGGGAATGTCACTCGGGCTGTGCCCTGATTCAGTTCGGCAGCAAAATCATTCAGTCGATCGCTGAACTCACGGATGTTGTCGACGTCGGCGTATTGGAAGCTGTAGATGCTCTGTTTCCAGTCACCCACAACACAGAGGTTGTCCGTGCTCGCCAACAGCAGCATGAGCTTGAACTGGATTTCACTGGAATCTTGGAACTCATCGACCATCACGTACTCAAAGCTGAGTCGCTCGCGCAACTCGTGGTCGTCACACAATAGCACGAACGCAAACAGCTGAAGGAAGCCGAAATTCAGGTAGTTCCGCCCAAGCGCGAATTCGAGATACGAATGATACACATCGTGGACGAACTCCTTGAGTGCCGTCCGATCGGCTTCGAATACGCGTTCTGCGATATCCGGCGGGGCTTGTTTGCCATCGCCGCGAAGCTCCCACTTTGCGGGTGCCTCCGGGAGGTACGTCTTGTTTTCTCCGTACCGGTATAGCTTCGATCGCAGTTTCGACTGCTTATTCCCGTCATCCCGCGGTTCGTTCAGATCAGCAAACAGTGACTCAAATGCAGCCAACTCGCCGTCGAGGTGGGATTCACCATTTCGATACCACCCTGTGGCTGTCGGGAAGACACCTTTGGCCGAGAGCTCTTTGATGAGCGACAGCAGCTCTGTTGACTCAGAAACTGCCGCGAAAAACGATTCGTACTCTGGATGGGTGTCGGTAAACTGGCCGATGAACTCACGGAACAACGATTGCTCGATGATCTCGTCGTCGATGATTCGCGTTGAGTCCGTGATTGGCTCATCGACACCGAGATGGGACGGCGCGTCATGCCCGTGTTCGATGAGGATATCGTGTGCTAGCGAGTGGAATGTCTGGATTGGTGCGTCTGCAAGCTCTCGCATTCCGTACTCGCTGTGCCGTACGATTCGGTCTCGCATCTCTTCGGCTGCGTTGTTCGTAAACGTCACCAGCAGCACGTCCGTCGGATCAATCCCGTCTTGGTCGACGATATTCGCGTACCGTCGGGTAACGGTGAATGTCTTCCCGGTTCCCGCGCCAGCATCAACGAGGTACAACCCATCAAGCGAGGTGATGAGATCTTGTTGCTCCGGGTTTGGCGACACCTCACTCATTGGTCGCCCTCCAGAAGCAGGTCTCGATTGTCCACACGCCGGTAGTTTGGCTCGCCACCCAGACCTGCAACGGGGAACGGCTCCGCTCCCGTGCGACGTTGGTTCAGCTCCGTCAGCTGTGTGTCAATGAATGCTTCAAATGCATCGAGATCGGGCTTGAAGAAGGCAGACTGCTGCCGTGCGGCCATCGCGCGGAGTGCCTGTTTGCTGCCCGTCGTCACGTATTTGTAATCGCCAATCTCGGCTTTGAGTCGTTCAATCATTGTTTGACCGAACTCCGATTCAATGAGTTCATCGCTGTCGGTTGTTTCGACGAAGGCCGCTGCATCGAACAGTGCTGCGTACGTCGGGTACTCAATCTTCGAGAGGATTTTCTGGCATTTCTTAGAGCCCTGCTCGCGGAGATACTCGAAAAACGCCTCCCGCTGGACGTGGTCTGTTGGTGATTCGGGGTAGTATGAGACCGTGGTCAACGCGTCGTTGAGATCGGCGTCACCAGTGATGACCTCGTCGACGAGTTCGGTAACATAGAAGAAGGTGAAGGTGAGTTCCTCGTTGGGCGTCTGTGAGCGCCAATACGTGAGATAAAGTGGTGCCTGGAAGTCGGGTGTATCAGTCGGGTCGTCGATGGCGGCGTTTTTGACGATCGCTCGTGCTGTGTCCTCGCTCCCGCTTTTGTAATCGAGCAGCTCCCGAGGGGATTCAACGAGGTCGATCATCCCGTTGATGTGCCGATCCGTATCGACGAACCGACGTTCAGTGACGGGTGACTCGACGGCCATATCGAAATGTGTGGCAACGGCGTTGTCACCCCCACTGGACGGTGTCAGAAAGGCGCCATCCGTGGGCGGATTCGCATCCAGATATGACATGATCGTCTTAAGACCCGCCCGATACTCCGTGCGACGCGTCTTTTCATCGACCGACCTTACGAGTGGCTGCACCCGCTCGACCAGCAGTTCAACGATCTCTGAAAGCGTGGTCTCATCGACAACATCCGGGTGAGTCGCGTAGAACTCGGCAAAATCATGGAGCAGCGTGCCCTCGGTGAGGTGCGCTTTCTCGGGAGTGTCTACAATCCGGCTAAAGTAGTAGTCACGGGGTGAGTTGACGTAGGTGTTGAGGCTCGATTTGCTGATCGTTTCGATTGGTTCGGGCGTGATGTCGGTGGGGTGTCGCTCGAAGCCAACCGAATCCCGCTGGCTGGTGACTGTCTGGTGTGTTGTCGACGGGAGATCTGAGAACCGGTCGATATCGGTGTCCAGCAGCTCCTCGAAGTACAGCGACGGGGTGACCGGTGACCCACCGGCTGCGTCCTGGACGAGATAGTGCTGCTGGCTTCCGCTCTGGAGGAGCAGTTGGAAGCTGTTGAGATTCCGTGTGAACTGTGCATCCTGATCGACCCACGGACGGCGGGGCGCCGCGTGTGTCCATCCGTCATCGAGTCCGAGATAGAACACGACATCCCGCCCAACGTAGGAGGCAGACTTCGCATCGGCGAGCAACACACCCTTGTTCTCGCGGTCGACAGGCACCTCGTACGTCTGGAGATAGTAAGCGAGCTCGTCGAGCCGGTGCTCGGTGACAGATTCGTTGGCAATACCGAGGGTCGTCAGTTCATCGCGAAACGCTTCGAGCGTGGTATCTGTTCGGCGTTCGAAGACTGATAGCGCTTCAGAGAAGGTGTACTCGTGGATGTTGCGACAAAACGCTGTCAGCCACGCTAACTCGTCTGTTTCGAGTTCGTGGAGGCGTTTGTTTGTGTCGCGATCTGTGACGTCACACTCAGACGCCGTTAGCAACGATCGAATCTGGGTGAGCCGGGTATCGGTGCCACGATATGCGGTTCGCAGGAACTGGAGGAATAATCGGTGGTCGCTTCGATCCGTAAATCCTGGGCCGCCGAAAAACGGGATCCCAGCTGATTCAAGCGCTGATTCGATGAGTGGGGAGTATTCACTTTCCTGATCGAGAACAATCCCGACAGTGTCGGCTGTCTCCGCTGTGAGTGTATCAACGACTGTCTCGACGATTGCAGTGGGGGAGTCGTGAATTCGGACCGGTGGCAACTCAAACGCCTCATCGGTGAAGAGACTGACAGTATCGTACTCGGCGGGGAGATACGATTGCTCAAGATGAGTGAGCATCGCTGGTTCGACAACAACCACGTCGTGTGCCGGATCCATCGTCTCCGTTGTGAGCCGCATCGACGCGGTGTCTAACTCGCCAATCTGCTCAACAGCGCGCGTTGTTGCCTCGTCGACGTATGCTTCGTATTCGAAGATCGCGTCGTGTGATCCTTGATGCTCCCAGCACTGGAGGATATTCCCGACGGCGTACGCACAGCGCTTCCACGGGATGTCCTCCTCGGCGATGATATCGAGAAACGCGAGGCGGTCTTCAGATTCTTCGCGCCGGCCAACTGCTAGTCGGCGTGGCGGGATTGCAAAAGGGCCTAGGTGTGATCGATCCAGCTGTCGGTTGATCGCGCTTGCGAGGGGGCCATCAGGGGTGATCACACGGTCATAGGATCGGACCTCGCGATAGAGTTGACGCGGCGATTTCGCACGGGGAAGTGACACACCTCACGAGGTGCAGGACGTGAGTTAAATCTTTGTCAGGAGTCGCGAAATGGTCTGCCGGTAGAAATGATTCTCATGCGTTATCGACCGAACTTCTTTCAAGAATAGCCATGAGCTTGAATCATGGAACGGAAACGAATATCGTCCGGAACCGAATGGGAGTCAACAGTCGGGTATTCTCGGGCTGTTCAAACGGGCGATCAAGTACACGTTTCTGGGACGACAGCGACTGACGGTGACGGTAATATAGTTGGTCAAGACGACGCGTACAAACAGACAAAAAAGCACTCCAGAACATCGAAGATGCCCTTCGAGAGACTGATGCATCACTCAAGGACGTGGTTCGAACTCGAATGTTCGTCATCGATATCGATGAGTGGGAGGCAATCGGTGAGGCACATGGTGAAGTGTTTGGTGACATTCGCCCAGCCACCAGCATGGTGGAGGTGAATCGCCTTATCGATCCAGCGTTACGTGTTGAAATTGAGGCGGTTGCGAATATTTCAGAGTAGATCTCTCCTCTGTACTGGGAGAAGTCTCAATCAATTGTATTGACCGCAACCGGAGCGAAGTATGTCTCTTTCTGAATACTTCAACAGCGCCGAGTAAACATATATACATCGAACCAGTAACAAATCGGCATGGCTACACGGGATGGTGCGTATTCGCTCGTCCCACTTCTAAAACAGCCTCGAATCGATCCAACTGAGCAGATTGAAATCGACCTGTATATCGTCGGGAGCGGCGATGTCAGGACAGCACAACTCTTTGTCGTCCATTCGCATCCAGATCTAGTCTCCGATTTTGGAACAATCGATTCCAGTCTCGCTCCACTTACTGAACAAGAGTATGACCCTGACGAGGGTATTCTCACGGGGGAAGCTGCTGAAGATAGTGAGTATACAACGACGAATGAACTCGTCCAGAACGGCTGTCACTTCCCACTGTCACCTGCACTCTTCGAGTCACCAGCCACGAATCGTGACTTGACGCTCCCGTTTGGAGCTAGCTATCTTGAACAAAAACACAACGGCGATCCACCGATCACGTACACAGTTCCGACTGATAACTCGGTTGCGCCAGGCGAATACGCTCTCCACATGGTACTCTCGTATGAGACCGGGACTGGCGAGATTAAACAGGACGCACACAAGATCCCGGTCCATGTCCGGAATACTCGCGAACAACACAACCGGGGGATTACTATCGCCCGCTACGCAGCTGCCATTCTCGCACTCTTGTCGTTGCTTGTGACCGCGGCTGCCGCGCTGATTAATGCAGGACTCGTCTGATCGGGCCTATCGAGATACTGTATGTAAGCGCACGCCGTCACGCACGGAACATTCAACCCTGTAGTTCGTACCAATCACGGAGGAGTCGGGCTTCAAGCGTCGACAGCTGCTCGGTCACGGCCGTATCTGCGAGTTGGTACAGATGTTTCCGGCCACTCGATCCAGCATCCTCAACAATCCCCTGTTCAATCAGCTGTTCACGATGGTTATTCACCGCGCCGCGACTTACTCCCGCGATTGTTGACCAGTCTTCGATACTGAGTGCGTGGTTAGGCTCACTGAGAACTGCAGCAACCAGTTTCGCTTCTGGGTGGTCACCAAACACCCAGGTCAGTGGCGTGTCCTCGGCATACGGCTCAGCAATCTCTTTTTCAGTGGGTGGCTGAGGCTGCACCTCTCCTGTTGGCAACTCACCCGACTCCTCGTATGCACGAGAAAGCAGCGTCGCCTCAAGTTCCCGCAGGAGCTCAACAGCTTCCGTTTCGCCGAGCCGGAACAACTCACGTTTTCCCGAACTTGTAGCGACATCGATCACACCACACTCAACCATCGATTCCAAATAAGACGGGACAGCCGGTCGCGAGACACCCGTTAGTTCAGCAATTCCTTTTTTATCAAGTATCGTGTCAGGCTCGCTGAGAAACCCGGCGACCACCTTCACTTCTGGGTGAGCGCCGAACACCCACGTGAGTGGCGTGTCCTCAGCATACGTACCGTCGTGCTTCGGAATTGGTCCAACCGCCGAATGTGGATCGTCTGGAGCCATGATATGTGTGCGTCCGCAGGGATACGCCATTCAATAGATGCCAGCGACTTAATAGTTTCTAGTGCCGCAGGCTTGTATACTCTCAATGTATCTTGTGAGGGGTTTACCTCTTAGAAAAATTTGATATGTCAGACGGTGGCACGTACTCACAGTTCAGCGATGGCACACGTCCCAAACACTCTCTTTTCTGATGATGACGATACGGTTTTGGCAAAAAAGATTATCCGGAAGCTTGGGATGAAAGGCCACGACAAACAAACTCCAGCCACAAGAGGGCAGATCCGCTCGTATCTTGCAGCATCTCCGACACCAAACCGGCTGAAGCGGGTTTTGCGTACACTGATTCAAAAAAGCCCTCCGGTCGGAGGCACGGTCAAGCGAGATAAGATTTGGGTGACGGCGGCATACTTCAACAATCCTATCGTCGAATTCTAACGGGACGCTCCGACCGGCGAACAGTGTCTAAGCGGGTTAGGGGTCGGGGATCCACTCTGTGTCTGCCCCACACCGGTCAGCAAACTGCATCGCCGGCTCGAAGGCGACCAGCTGGACATTGTTCCGATGTCCACCACCGTACATCGTCACTGGAACTCCTGGCTTCCGAGCCATCGTCTCAAGCAGTGCCTTCACACGGCCCTGCTTGTGTGTTGGAAACCACCCTGCGACGGTAGTGATCTGTTTCTTGTGACTCCCCAGCACTCGCTTGCGGAGTAGCTTGTACACAATTTGCCCCGCAAGGCGAGCTTCCTCTTCGGTGTCGAACGGGTGGTGGGAAATTTCGGGGATTGTCACTCACCGTGGTTGGGGATCGTTAACACTCCTTTGGATAAAAGTGTTTTGAGAGTGTTCACACAAGAACTTGCTTAGGACAAAGTTTTTGACCCCACCCACCAATATGCGGAGTGTGAGTCGTCTCACGTGCTGGCTCCCCGAACAAGCACCCCCGAAGCAGGATCAATGAGCACGAACCACGGCCACACTGCGGGAGGCGACTTTGCGACGGGCACTTAGACCATGTTCCACAACCTCATCGATAACCCGACGGCGATGCTCCCGACGACGGCGACGATCACGTCGAAAATCAACAACGGGGCGCGTTTGCGCAATCACTTGCCCGTGAACCGGGCTCGTGAGCTCCGCGCCACGCTCACCAGACGTTTCGCACCAAACGACACTGGTGGGAACAAAGAGCGCAGTGAGCGGTCACAGCGAGACGCGTATGCAGAGGACACGCCGCTGACGTGGGTGTTTGGTGACCATCCAGAGGCGAAACTGGTTGCGACCTTCCTCAGCGAGCCACAGACCACGCTTGATGTCAGTGACCTCAGACAGCTCAGTGGCGTGGATGATGAGGCTGCTTTAGAGCGCACACTCGCGCAGCTTGAGCGTCATGACGTCATCGTCTGTGATCGGTCTGGTGAGGAGACAGTTGCGTGTACGGTCAATGAGGGCTCGCCATCGGTTGAACAGCTCCGTCAGACTGAGCAGGTGTTGCTTAGTGAGTGGCACAAGCAGTAGCTGCTTGATGGAGTGGGTTGGTGAGTCCCAGAGAAAGTTGTCACTTTCCACAGAGGGGACTGGTAGTGAAGGACTGGCTTCGACGAGATCACTGCCCCCGATTGAGCCACTACGGGTTGGGGTTAACCGATTGATGGCTACGATCGCAGCCGCGAGACGAACCCTGCGTTCGGTCGTCCGAGCGACAGGTAAACAGAATTAATTCAGTAGTCCACAGATATATATCGCTTCAAACCTACCTCTGTACTAACGAGGCGACACGCATGGACGTTACTGACATCCCTGAGGAAGCGTATGACGGTGCGGAATCGCGACCAGATCTCACTGAACTTGCGTCACCTGAAACGCTTCTCACAGACGGACCGATCCGCGAACGGCTCCTTGATGTCATCACTGGGCTTCGAACGCCCACGAAGGTCTCCGGGATCGCCGACCTCGCCGACTGTGGGACCGAGACAGCCCGAGACTATCTCGCGTGGTTCGACGAGATGGGCATGGTTCACCGCCACGACGGTCGGCCCGTCCGGTACGAGCGCAACAACGCGTATTTTCAGTGGCGACGTATCGACCGTCTCCGTGACAAATACGCCGAGCAGGAACTCGTTGACGAACTAACAGACACACTCGACAAAATCGAAGCGTACAGAACGCAATTCGATGCAGACGATCCGAACGAGATTTCTCTGGTTGAAGCCAGCAGAGAAATGACAACCGAAGACGCATGGGAGGCCCTCTCTGAGTGGAAAACGCTCGAACGACGAGCAACGCTCCTCGACGCGGCGCGACGTGACCACCCTGCCTCTGGTAGCCCTCCCGGGCACATCGATGCCTGAGCAGCCGGGCAATCCACCCAGTACCGGCCCAATCGATGCTGCGGTTCTCGACCGGATTACCGCTCACCTGCTCCGAAGCGCCCGATTCGAGAGTGTCAATGCACAGCCAGCATACGCGCCAAACGCTGTCGTTGCTGATTACGACCTCGGGTACTTCCGCAGCGGGGTCACACGTGCCTCACTTCGGATCCGATGGTTCGAGACGGACGACTTCAGCATCCACTACACTGAGCAGTATCAGACGAGCAATTCGTGGGAGTGTCGATGGGATCGCCATCCCAACGATCACAACCTCCGCGAGCACTTCCATCCACCTCCGGACGCAGCAACACCAGGCGAGGATGCTGAGTATCCACCCGAGTGGCGAGACGTACTCACCACCGTACTTGCCCGTCTTGACGAACGGATCGAAGAATTCTGGGACGAGTGAGCATCTCTCGTACGAGATAGAGTCCTGATGTGGGTAGCGCGATCTACGGAGACTCATAGTAGGTACAGAGTCTGACCTCTCCGAGGTCAACACCGGAGACGCGCGTACCGATCGGCCCGCTGAATCACCTTTATCCGGGCAAGAGTGCCGTCCGAGATACAGAGGCTGAGTTCAGGAATGACAGGGGTGATAGGTCCGAATCCCTGGACACGTCTCACCGCAACTGCATAGGAACTTTGAGGTGAATAAGCGGAGAGTGGAGAGTCATGAGTCATACCGTCCAAGAACTTCGAAACGCGATTCGAGTGGCAACCGATCGCTTCGAACGGGAGGTCAGGGCGTCGTTCACGAAGGAGGAGCTACAAGCGATTTGTGAGGCACTCGGAGTCGATGTCGACAAGACGGGGCAATCATCAACATCGCAGATGCGGCAACTCATCCGGGCGCACGTCGGCATCGCAGAGTCGCCGGAGGCGGCCGACAACTCCCCGTTCCGGAAGGCCGATCTCCAAGCGGTTGCTGACGGAGTCGGGACGTCGTTCGAGTCGTAATCACCAATCGCCCAATCAAGCTGGCTGTTATAGTTCTAGACCTGACTCCCCAGGTGAGGTCGCTTTCTCCTGGCCGACTCGCACGATGTATCTCTGGCGCAAAAGACTCAATCAAGAATCCGAGAGACGCTACAAGAGAGATTTGATCAGCTATTTTGGGGAAGACCACTCAAAATGACTCCAACGAGAGCATGAGGAGATTGTGCGCCACTCAGCGCGTCTTAGGTGGCCTACTCTGACGTGTCTGCGATCTCCTCGGAGTACGCGTCCTCTCCAAGCACGACCTGAATCTCACCTGACGGCGCGTACTCGTAATCAGTTCCGTTGAGAACGTATACCTTCCCCTTGTCTAAACGGAGGTCTGCATCGTACACCACGAACGGCCGGACCTCATCGTCACTCATCGACCGATCACGCAGCAAGCCTTTCTGGTACGGCTTGTGACTGTCGAGATCTTGGATGTGAGTGACAAGCGCCTTCACGAGGACGTTATCGCCAGAGCCGGTCAGATCGGTGAGGTGAGTGAGGCCCTCTCGAACCGCCATTATCGACCCTCCGTGTAGCGCACCGTAATCGTCCCAGTTGTCCGCCCCTCGGGTGTCTCCACGCCACACCACGGGCAGGCGTCCATCAGTGCTGCCTCGTGCGGCTTCTCACACTCCGGGCACTGTACGGCACCAGGCGTCCGGACACGGGTCGCGGCCGCATCGACTACGGTCACAAGGGCGTTGCCAGTTTGGCAGATAACGACATCGGCAGGCGGGTAGTAGCGAGCACCGTCGAAATCCTTGTCAGGGAGGTCTGCGGTTACCCCGTCATTCCAGAGCGTCTGGACGGAGTGGTCAGTCTCGGGGGAGCGCTCAGCGAGGCGCAGCGTGGCGTGGGTAGTCGTGAGCGGCTGGTGCGTCGTCGGGTGGGGTGTGACGGACATTTGTTGTGGTGTTCGGCTGGCGGTGAGCGAGCAGTTCCTCAGTGACTTCCAGGCTCGCGGAAGCACAGAAATACAAAAACAAGAGAGTAATAAATAATTTCTTGCGATACTTTTACTTATCAACAGATTTCGCGGACGTATGTGTGTATATGGGCGCATGTGAAGCGCAGGTGCGCACTTGTGAGCGGCCGGGCGGCCGAGTGTAGGCACGCTCGGCTGTGTGCCCCCGGCTGCGCTCGGCCTCGGGTGCGCTAGCGCATAATTGACGCGCGTGGTATCCGCGCGCGGTCACCGGGTGCGCGGGCGCAACTGGCGCGCGGGACCGCGCGTTACAGAGGAATGGAAACTTCCACTGAAAGGGGGGACCGAAGGGGACCCTCACCGGGCCCGAGGGGGGTCCTGCTGTAAGGAGGTCGAAGGGGGGCCTGCCGCAAGGGGGGGCCTCTCTGTAGGGGGACCCCTGCTCCGCAAATATTCAAAAACATTCGATATTTAATAAGCACAGTACGACACAAGCTTTGCTGGGTGGATTGTTCGGCAATCAGTGAATCCGTCATCAAGCCTGTCGGTAAACATAACAGGGCCCCGGCCGGGCGTCAGTCGTCAGCAGCAGAAGCCTCAGCCTGCCCCTGCCAGAGATTCGCATATGTTCCCTTACCCGCAACTAGTTCTTCGTGATCGCCCTGCTCGACGATCCGGCCCTGATCCATGACAACGATCTCGTCTGCGTTCTGAATCGTCGACAGTCGGTGGGCAATGATGAACGCGGTCCGCTCCTCGACCAGCCGCTCAAGGCTTTCTTGAATCAGCTCCTCAGTCTCCGTATCAACATCCGATGTGGCCTCATCAAAAACGATGATCTCGGGGTCATTGAGTAGTGCCCGGGCAATAGCAAGGCGCTGACGCTGGCCGCCCGAGAGTTTGATACCTCGCTCGCCAACTTGCGTATCGTATCCATCCGGGAGGTCGGTGATGAACTCGTCAGCCGCAGCGGCCTCAGCGGCTCGCTTAACCCGAGCGCGGGCGCTCTTGTCAGGTTCCTCCGCCCACTCGGCCTCAAGTGTCTCGCGATCGCCATACGCGATATTCTCCGCGACAGTCCCAGAGAACAGGTACGGATTCTGCTCAACGATGGCGATCGAATCCCGTAACGACTGTAGATCATACTCCCGGACATCAGTCCCATCAACCCGGACTTCTCCGTCATCGACATCGTGGAACCGAGGAATGAGTTTCAGGAGTGTTGATTTCCCGGCCCCAGTCGCCCCAGCAAGGCCGATTGTCGTCCCCGCCGGCACATCAAGCGAGACATCATGAAGGACAGGCTCGCGGTCCCCGTAGGCGAACGTCACATCGTCGAACGTGACTTCCCCGTCAATCGACTCAGGAGTGTGCGGTGAGTCGGGGCTCGTAATAGTTGGCTCACGGCCGAGCAACCCGAACACGCGCTCGGCACTGGACTTCGCAAGCTGGTACTTATTTGCTGACTTCCCGACCCGGCGCATCGGCGAGTACAGCCGCCGCAACAGAAGGAAAAAGAGCGCGAACCCACCAAGGGTCAACACTCCTGCCTCGCCAGGAACGCCGGTGATAATATCAGTGCCACCGATGTAAAGAACGAGGACGAACACGACGCCGGTTAACAGCCGTAGCGTCGCAAAGAATCCACGTCGGATTTGTAGCGCCGCAACCTTCTCGTCGTGGTACGCTTCGCTCTGCTCAGCGACCCGACTCTGCTCAAACCCGTACCGGTCGAACGCCTTAATCACCGCCGCGCCACCCAGGTTGTTCTCAAGCCGCGTGTTCAGTCGAGCGACAGTCTCGCGAATCGATTTATACCGCGGCTCGATCCAGGTGAGAAACTGCCCACTAGCCAGTCCGATGACTGGGACGGGTGCAAGCGCGATGAGGGCCAACTTCGGCGAGTATGTCCACAGGATGATCGCAATCCCACCGACCGTTGCGACCACACGGATGAGTTGTCGAAACTCCGTATTCAGGAACTGCTCAAGCCGGTTGATATCGCTGTTGAGGATCGACATCATGCCGCCAGTCTGATGATCGGCGAAGAAATCCATCGAGAGCCGCTGGAGATGGTCATATGTATCGTTTCGCAGATCACGCTGAACCTTCTGGGCCGTCGCTTGAAGCAGATAGCGAGACACAAACCGAGCGAGCGACCGGACCAGATACGCAAGCACCGCGATGAGTACGAGCTGTTCAAGTACCGCGAGGCGGGCCGCCTCGCCGGTGATCTCACCCGGCGGCAGCAAGCCCACGTCGGTCAACAGTCCCGCGTCGGCCGAGCCGCGGATCGCTCGATCGATGGCGGCCGCGACGACAATCGGTGGAACCAGCCGGGCAAACCTCGTAAGGAACGCTGCAAGCACGCCGAGCGTGAGAGTCGGCCAGTAGCGTTTGGCGTAGCCGAGCAAATTCACCATCGGGTGGCCGTCAACGTTCTCCCGAGCGTGTTCAAACCCGCCGTGGTCGTCTGTCACTGCATTCGATAGCGTTCTCGCGCACAAGTATCCGATGACATGGATGTGTTGAACCGCTCGCCTGTATACGGTAGCGTCGGCAAGCTCCGTGATTGACCGTATCGGTGTTGCTGCCGCTTACATCACGCTCTCGGTTCACCGTATAAAACCAGCTCTACCATATCGGGATTCCCACAACTGGTGGGACAGATTATAAGAACAACGTGTTGAGCAACACTTGGCGGTTAGAGTAAGCTGCCGGAGCCGAACAGCAATCTACTTGATATATCTCTGATCACCTTGGGTCAGTACCTAATTAATTGGCTCTCTTCAGACACCACGCGCTATCCAAACTCACTCTATCAGCGACCGGATAATGGAGTTACCACCGAAATTTGATACTCCTCCACAGGGGACTAGCGGTAGATGACTGACTTCGATGAGTTCACTGACCGGTACAAATCATTTATCGTAGACCGTGATTGGGACCAGTTTCACACACCGAAAAACCTCGCTGAAGCGATCAGCATTGAAGCAAACGAACTGTTGGAACTCTTTCTCTGGCACGACAACCATCCATCTGAAACAGTGCAAGCTGACACCGAACTCCACGGCCGAGTCAAAGAGGAACTCGCTGACGTGGTGATTTATTCGATTGCGCTTGCAACACAGCTCGACATTGACCTTGCTGACGCAGTGGATGAGAAAATGACCGCTAATGAAACCCGGTTCGATGAGGACACGGCTGCAGACATGACTGCGGAACTCGAATCCTGGCAGCGGGACTAACCCACAGACACAGCCGAAATACTCTCTTCGTTTCCCTGAGAGCACTACCACGCTCTGAACTGTGAGTTTGTGACCTCAGACGGTAGTCACTGGCTCAGAAAGTTTGTTTAGCAGAATCATGTGTTATATGACATAGGCGTCGTAACCCATTTCTCATGAGTAATGGGTCTCCCGCCGACGGCAATCGTGAGCAGGCCGAACGCCGGGCGTGGATTGTTGGGTTCAATAATGAAACGTGGTGTAACCTGTTTTTACGCGAAGGGAGCGTTAGCATGGGATGGTCGGACGTCACAACTGACATTTCTGCATTAACATCTCATGAGGCGATTATTGATGCGACGACGGCCCGCGACTCGGTGCACCCGCGAAATCCCGCAGTACAACTCCGAAAATTCGCACATGAAGCCCAGGTCGGCGATATCATCGTGCTCAAAAACGGGCTTCGCTACCGTTCCGATGACAAATGGCAGGGGAAGGCTACGATACGGGCAATCGGTGTCATCGACAGCGACTACACCTATCAAGACCCGAGTGACCGGTACGGCGAGCTCCCACCGACCGCACGAAACTCAGTCAACACTCACCACCGGGATGTTAATTGGATCCTCAACTTCGATGAACTGATCGGTGGAGCGTTCACACCCGAAGTCCCAATCAATCGCTGGACCTTCGAAGAATTTGACGACTATCTGGAGCTAAAATCCCAGCTGCAATCTTCCCGTGGACTCACGGATCATTTCTCGGAACTCGAAGCGTACGCAGACCAGGCGAAAACACAACACAGCGGCGACCAACCGACGGTCTGGATCGAGAAAAGCTACCACAACCGTGACGATCGTGACGTCGACGGATGGGGGCTTGGGGACGCATTATGGTGTCCACAAACCAGGACCGACGGCGGGAGCTCCGTGTACTACGACAACGCGACCGACGTGGAACCAGGCGACGTCATCTTACATCTTGACCAGCATCAACGCGCATTCACCGCCGCCTCACTGGCCGCAGCTACGTATGAGGAAACGACATGTCTCGAAGACACCGAATGGGATAACAAAGGCGTATCAGAAATGGGGTACAGTTCCGGCGAACGTCCCGCGTACCGGGTCCCACTCACCGAGTATGAAGAATTTGCGACCCCGCTCGACGTCGATGAGGTACTCACAGAAGCTAACGAAGACGTCCTCCATGACCTCCGTGACGACCACACCGTTGTCTACAGTAAGAACCTGAACCTCAACCAAGGCGCGTACCTCACCGAAGCTCCGCCCGCTTTCATCGAACTCATCAGCGCCGCCGCACGCACCGCCATCGGTGACACACTTCCCCACCTCGACCGGGTGGGTTCCACTGAACGGGTAGAAACTCTACGGACAGATTCGAACGACACAGAGCCAGACGAGTCCGAACAGTTCGACCATCCGACCGACCCGTTAGTCCAGCACATCCAAGCTGAGGAACCGACGATCTATGGATTGACCGCACCTGCAGACTACTGGGTGACGGCACTCAAGTATCGGGCCTTAGGCTTCGAAGACACACAGCACTCCCAGTGGGCGAACATGGACCCCGGCGATGTACTCATCTTCCACGCTGGGGGCGAACCAATGCATCCTGAGCTTTCACGGCCCGATGGCTTCGTCTTCGGCATTGCGGTCGTGGGCAGCCACTTCGAAGCAGACGAGCAGTGGTGGTACGACGATATACACAATACCCGAACGTACCCATACCGTGTTGCATTTGATCGACTTTTCCTCACCCCTGGTGCTGCTGTTGCGACAGACCTTCCAGACGCAACTGACTCTGTCCATGAACTAACTGACGCCATCTCCCAACTACAACGAGAGAGTATCCCCATCGGCACCGTCAACGAACGCTGTGATGACGCGACAGGTAATCACTTCCCAAGCCGACAGTTCATCAGCACATTCGACGATGATGCCGAGTACGGTCGTGGTGAGGCCGTCATTGACCTACTCGTAGGCACGACAACTGAGTCGTCGCCAATTGCAACGACAATTGAATTCTCAGGCACAATCGACCCGGATGCGTTCTCTGGTATCGTGTTTCCTGAGGCGTACGATGTTCCGTCTGCCAACGAACTTGCCGACCAGATTACGGCTGCTGTCCGCGCCGGGGATCACATCATTTTCACCGGCCCACCTGGCACCGGAAAAACCGAGATTGCCCAGCAAGTCACCGCCCACCTCACCCGCCACTACCCGCATCTATACAGCGGGTACCAGGTTACGACCGCCACTGCCGACTGGTCTACATTTGACACCGTGGGCGGGTATATGCCGACCGAATCCACTGACGAGGAAACGAGCGGTGACCTCGCGTTCACATCTGGGATCGTTCTCAACCGTCTCAAAAACACAAAGACAGGTGTTCAGGCCAACGAACCGATTATTATTGACGAGCTCAACCGGGCCGACATCGACAAAGGATTTGGCCAACTTTTCACCCTGCTCTCGGGCCAACCAGTCCAACTCCCATACACGAAACACAACAACGAAATCGAGCTGCTCACCACCGATCATCTCCACGGCACTCCCGCGGATTACCAGTATCTCGTCCCTGACTCGTGGCACATTTTCGCGACCATGAATTCCTATGACAAGACGTCGCTGTATGAGATGAGCTACGCGTTCATGCGCCGCTTCGCGTTCATTCGGATCCCAGCGCCAACTCTCCCGGCAGGGACCGATGATGACGCACTCGATGCTCTTGATGACGGGATGCGGCAGTACGTCGCTGCCTGGGACGGTCTTGACCCGACACCCGAGGAACGACGCGCAGTCGGGCTCGTTTGGAAACATACCAACCAAGCCGTCGAGGATCGCGCAATCGGCCCCGCAATCGTCAAAGACATGCTCGGATACATTACCAACCACCACGACACCGGCAACGGAACCCTCCCAAACCGAGTTACCAATGCCGTTATCAGCTACATTTTCCCACAACTCGAAGGTGTCCCGAAACGAGACCAGATCGTGCGGCACATTACTGACATCAACAGTCACGAGGGAACTGCCGATATGATTGACCGGGAACTGTTGGAAACAGCCGCACGTGATATGCTGCAAGTTACACTCGACAGTGACTCATGAATCGCGAAGCCCTGGTCGACGGACTCACTCAAGATATTCTCGCGTACGTCATGAACGGCGGGTTCCCCGAACGCGAACTCGCCAACTCACTCACGTTTGACGGACTCGACGAGCGATTCGAAGATTACGAGCTCCTCCTTGATTTGCATTTTATCCTCAAGCCCGACGTCGTCGAATTCGTTGAGGAGCTTTCACAGCGCTTGCGCAATGTCCGTACCGAGACCAAAACCGTGGCTCGGACGCAACGCGGCGGCATCGACGGGCACATCAACTGGGGCTCAACCGTCAAAGCCCGGTACTCAACCAACCCGAACGACCGCTCACTCTTCGTCACCGAAAACCGTTCCGAGGACTACGATATCCCCGAGAATATCGTTCTCAAACGGCTTCTCTCAATCATTTACACAACGTTGCGTGACGCTGACGACTACCTGAAAGGCAACTACGAGTGGGTCACCGCTCGGTGGCAGGCGAACACTGACCTCATCGATGATGTCCAACGCACCGTTGAACGGAACGTCCACGTTCGGCGGATCCGTGACCCGAAAACGTACGAACCGACCGAGCGAATGCTCACAACTGCCGAAAACTCTCGGCAAGAAATCTACCGTGATGCTGCCGATCTGCTGCGAGCTCGCCAGCGGCTCTTCGACGGGGATCCCGATGCGCTGCAGAGTCTGCTTAATCAGACTGCGATCACCCCAGACGATCAGGCCCGACTCTTCGAGCTCTACGTCCTCTTCCGTTTTATCGGCACCCTCGAAGACCTCCAAGACACACCGCCCGTCTTTCAAACAATCAAGAGCGGACGGCAAGAGATTGCTCGCATCGATGGCAGTCAAGAGATTGTGTTGTACCACGATACCTCCGCCAGTGATCGCGGTCTCTCTTTCCGTACAGATACCGTGCCAGAGGACCGCGAACTCACTCGTGCCGAGCGCGTTCAACAAACTGCACGCGACGTTGCCAGTGCGTACTTCCAGAAGAATTTCCAAAATCACACGGGCCGTCCTGATGTTATTGTCCTCGAAGTCCAATCTGAGGACCCGCTCACGTATGAGTATCTCATCGCCGAAGTGAAGCATAGTACCCGCGAGGAAACCATCCGAACCGGGATCAAGGAGACGCTCGAATATCTTGCATTTCTCCGTATCAACGAAGACTACGTCTTTGGACGGGACACGAGTACTGGGGAGATTTTCGGGAGTGGGTGGAACGGTCTTCTTGTTGTACAGGATCTCGATCAAGAGACGCCGTCTGTGGATGCACAGGAAGACGAACCGATAACTATTCTCCAGGCAGGAGAACTCGACGAGGCGTTGCCTGATATTCTGAAGAACGTATTGGATCAATAGCTCGTGTTTTTTACGTAATCAATACACGACGACATCCGTGAGCTTCTACAGTAGTCTATTGAGTTACTGTGGGTTTGGGGTTAGCTAATCGATGGATAAGACGAATTACCCCAGCAAGCGGTCCAGGAACCCTGGTGATGATTCGGTATCGTTGTTCTCACTCAGTTCAGCGAGGTCGATCCATTCTTCGAAGCCGTCTGGGTTCTTGATAATGATGCTCCGACCGCTCTTTTCTGGGCGCATTTTCGTCGGGAGCGTTTTCCGATAGCTGTAGAGTTCGTGTGGCTCAAGATCGAATTCGGCGATGAGCCGGTTTTCCCGCCGGTCGAACGTTACGTCACCCCGCTCGTAGGCTTGCTTCCACTTGCGCTTGCCAATGTTGTACTTCCGGTTGGCCGGCTCTTTCGGGAAGAATCGTGGGACATCACGGTCAGCACGGTCGTAAAATTCGAGAAACACCTGGCGAACGTCATCGACAGTTCCGCCAGCGTCGAGATATCGCTCGTCGGTTAGGATGCGCCGTGACACATACGAGAAGATCGGGTTGCGGGCATCGAGGATTGTGTTGAGGTCTTCTTGCGCCTTGTAGAAGCCCTCATCCTCGGGATTTGATGGGAACGCGACATCGAAGTGAAGCATCTTCGCTCGGTTCCGGAACCAGTCATTCGGCCGAGAGTCGTTGCTCGTGAAGATGAGCGTCGGATACGCGACCTCATTTGATGGGTGCCACGAGTCTTGCCAGAAATTCCGCAGCGTATCGACACGCTCGATTTTTTGCTTGGAAATGTCGGAGACGACGTACGGGAACACCGTATCGATGTTCCGCAGCGATCGAATCTGGTTCTTTCCGACATCGTCTGCGTCTGCGCCACCGCGAACGAGGTCATCAGAGATGAGCCGCAACACGAACTCCGTGAACTTGTCTTTCCCTGCGTCGGACTCGCCAAAGATGTAGAGATATTGGAGTGCATTATCGAGGGTAACGCTTCCGTAGAACTGCTCTGCGTACAGATTCACGAACGGCGCCCAGAGCCCGTAGAGAACGCCTTCGTAGAGATGCGCTTTCACAGCTTCTGGGTTGTTCGTTTCACCCCAGCGGTCGATTGTCTTGATGTAGTTCTCGATATTCTCAAGGGCTGCGTCGAGGAGGTCTGGATCGGGATCGTGGTCTGCGGTCAAGATACGGTGATGTTCACCGTACTGAAGATGGACGCGGTGATTCTCCTCGTCTATCCACATCTTCGGCACGTCATACCGCGTTTGAAGATAGTTAGTGTAGCCCTCAACGGGTGTTGTGATTGCGTCAGCGCCGACATCTGCGCCGCGGCGCCTGAGATCGGTTTCCATCTGGTCGAGATAGCCGTTGGTTTCGTATCCTTGCGTCGAGAGAGTGATTGAGTACTCTGGGGTTTTTGCTGCAGTAATGCCTTCGACTGGATCTGCTTCTGATTGCTCGCCGTTGGTCGTAGTATCGTCGGATTCGATCTTCTCGGGATCAATGCTAACGACTTCATCTGCTTCTTCGGGGTCTTCGGCCACGCCCACAACCTGATCTACCTCGTCGCCTAACGCTTCGAGTTCTTGGCCAACATTGGAGTGGATCTCGCCCTGTTCTGAGAGCTGTGTGTTGCGGTTGTCTATCCACAGCTCAATACGGCGCTCAACCTCTTCTTCATCCTCAAGTTCTTCCAGCTCTGCCGCGAGGTCCTCCATGAATATGGTGTCAGCATACTCCTCGCGGTGGTGATCGATCCACTGTGTGAACTGTTGATCGAGTTGGCTCCCGACCTCTGTGTTGAACACGACAACGCTGTTGGTCTGGTTTTTCCAGCTGTTGTAGGATAGATTCGCGCTTCCAGCGATGAGCGTCACTGTATCGTCGGCCTCAACGATCCGATACAGCTTGGAGTGGACGACTTTTCGGTTTTTGAGTCTGACAGTCAGCCTGTCTTCCTCGTAGTATCGCTCAAGTCGGCGCGCTACCGTGGCATCATCAACGGCGGACTGGTACTCATCTTTGTCCCCGACGAGGACGTCCATCGTCTCCAGACTGGAGCCCTCTTGATCAAACAATTCGAGGAGTAGTTCGGGTGACTCACAGTACGTGACTGCGTCGATATGGACCGCGTCATCGAAGAAATTTGTAAATGACTTCCAGCTCTTGACGGTTTGCCACTCCATCTGTGCGGAGTTACCGAACCCGCCGAGGTTGATCGTCGTGTCCCAGTCTATTTGTTGGTGGATTGGGAGGACTGGCAATAAGAATTGGCGAGGTGATTGGTCGGCTGTGAGGTGATGGCTGGGATTGACGCGCGATACCGTCACAGTACAGAGGTGGAGTCAACTTCCATGACACCGGTGAGAAGTCATGTACTCCCATGGGTGCTCCTCGTTTCAGCGGCCGTGTTTCACGTTCTGTCCGCCGATATACTCCGTTCACTCTTAACCAACAGCTGGCGGTTCGATTACCACTGGTTGGTTAAGATTGAAACCACTGGAAGGTGAGCCTAATAGGGACAGGGTTCAATACAGTCAGAGATATCTATAAAAAAGAATTCATGAAGAGAATGTATAATATGAAAACAAACGGCGTTTCTACTGTGAGCGGACAACGAGAGATTATATCGGTAGCTCTCACACCCCATATTCGATATGAATTTGGTTCTTCCACAGCGAAGATTGCTCTAAACCCAATCTTCAACATCTAATACGGCAGTATTAGTATTTTGTTCAAGCATTTCATTTCGAAGCACCTGCTGCTACTCCTCATGATGAAATCTCGTGGACGGGCTCGCACACAGTGTTTTGGTATTTCATTTCGATGACGGGGTGTCTGTCTTGGTATCTGAGATTTCATATCGACAGAGGGCTCTTCACTTCGAAGTCGGTGTATGATCACGGAATTGGGTGGGAAGACAGAGACACACCACTCTTGCAAGTGAAGACGAGAAACTGAGGTAGAGGGTGGAAGTAGAACAAGGCAGTCAAAGGGTAACGCATACTGATCTCAATACGTAGAATCACTCTAAGTACAAACTACTACAAATCAATATGAGCAATACGTGTCAACGTTTTAGTTGAAACTGTGGACTGTTCCTCAGTTCAGTACTACTAGATTAGTATTTCACTTGAAATAGTGGTGTGTGAGATGGGCAGAAATCTCAGCGTCGATCGGTATCTGCGTACAGATTGAAGTCCCCAATATCGAAATCGACTTCCTCAACATCGGTGAGGCAGATCATGTACTCCCACAGGTGTTCCTCGTTTTAGTGATCGTGTTTTCTCTAGAGACGCTCCGCGAGGTCGGCATAGTGTCGGAGTTGGAGGACTTGGTTTCTCGCGACGAACGCGCTATTGTGGTCGACGAGAGCGATATCGTTGCGCTTGACGTTCCACCACGCCCCGGCTACTGAGGTCCCTCAGATGTGGCTGAGATCGTTGTCAGATGTCGTCTGAAATAGTTCGAGGTCCTAGTTATTGAGATTGGACTCAATATCCTCAATTGGGTACCCATCTCAGGTTGGGTGACCATCTCGGATGAACTGTTTGTAGTTCTCAAATGCATCGTCCCGACCAGCAGGGTGAATCATGATACCGCCCATGTCACATCTGTAGATCCTTCCAGTTCTCAAATGATTGGTAGGAGTAAGGGTATCGTGGTTAGTCGGAACAAGTAGAACTATGAAGAACTGTAGAGGTTATCAACATCTGCTGGAGATACGATTACAAACCTATTCCTATACTTACCATGACAGTTGGGGAAACAGAAGGGGCCATGTTGAAAAATAACGTAGATAACATATTCTGACCGAATGCAATCGGTACAGGACAATTAAATTTGACTCGTTCTGTGAGTCTTACGCGCGCTAATTCGGGCTATGTCGTCACAAAACTTCAGGCGGGGGTCTACCACGGATTGACTGTTGAGAGGCGGAAGACGCCAACGTTGATGAGGTGATGCTAGGAGGTGGTACAGATACGATTGCGGCCGTTGCGGGGGCACGGATTGGTGTATCCAAACTTACCGTCGGTGGCTCCGGGCAATTGACGAGACGGCCTTACTCACAAAGTTAGGCCAGCAGCTCGATACGATGAATATCTCGCCTCCTGAGTCGGTCGTTGAGGATCTTTCGAGTGGCCAATTTGATTTACGGATCTAATTGAATACCTCCGAGGTGACTCCAGAGAGTACTCTGTTTCAATCGATGACTGTTGGCTGCCATCTGAAGGACATCCTCTTGTCGGGCGTGACTACCGTGCGTCGAACATGGAACGGGCAGCCGATTGAATCTCCGCTGCGGTTGCCGACCCGACCTGATACACGTCTGTCAGTTCCTCTTGAGACGCCTGTATGATATCGTACGGGGTTTGATACCCCGATTCGTAGAGAAAGTATGCCTGTTGACCGGTGACGGCATCAATATCAGCGACAGTTGGCCCGTACAGCAGCCGGAGTTTTGGCACCGCTTCGGATGCTGGAACGCCCGAAGCAGCAAGCGATGCGAGAGCAGGGTCGAATACGGATTCTGAAACACCTGTTTGATCACGAAGCCGCTCGTCGGCGGGCTTGGTTCGCCCAACAATCTCGCGGGCACCCTCGACGGCGACGGCAGCAATGCCCTCAGTGATTCCCTCGATGTCGGCAAGATACCCGGGTCGTGAGTCAGAAAGCGATTCAAGAGAAGTCATACCCCCCTCCGCGAGTTGGTTCGCTCTCTGTGGCCCAATACCTGGTATACGCTCCAGTTCAGAGACAATATCGGATTCTGTCTTTGCTGGTTCTTCAGGAGCTATCGATTCTTGCTTTGCCTCCACAGAATTGTCTGATTTCTCCCCGGGTTCATCGGGTTTCAGTGAATCAGGGAGAGATGGAAGGTCAACAATCTGGAGGTCCTCAGCAGAGACTTCATCACCAATAGGTGAGCGGTCAATTGCTACCCGAACTCGCTCACTGTTCCGTTCAGCGATATTTGAGTCAGTAACATAGGAAATCAACGCCGACCGCTCATTCGGACTGAGAGTTCCATCAGCTGAGAGATCATCAATGATAGCATCTGCGTCACGCTGGTTTGGGAACCAGGCGTCGCCCATTGCCACGAAGACCGGGACAAACGGCTCGGGAACGGTGTCGCGTTCGGCAAGCCCCAATCTATCCGTGAGTACGATGATGGCTCTGTCATCTAGCGATAGTTGATATCGGCCGCCAGGAAGAGAAACTTCTAATTTTAGTCGATCGACTGAGTCACGAATCAGTCGCGTCGGTTGGCGCATGTCGCTATATTTTCACAAGTCATGATAATAGTTTGACTAGGCGAAATTTAGACACACATGTTTGATGCGGCCCAAATCCACACGATTAGCCGCTAACCAACTCTGAAGACCTCGTGATGAATTCCACAATAGCAGGTCCCAAGATACGATAATCGTACTGTTGCCCTTGACCTGATTCATAATTATCCACATTCACGGTGAACTATTGCTTATCCCGTGGTGGCTGAATACCAAGATTAACCAACGAATCGTGCTGCTACCAGCAGTTGTTAGTTAACTCACTAGATATCTTTGTCCGTTTCAACTCGCCCATGACGTCTATCAATCTCATCGAGTAGATCGAGCGTCTTGCGAATTGATGCCCGAATCGCGTCGCTTCGATTGACGAATTTGCCCTCGTCACCGACGTGTTCGTCAAGATCATCAAGCAGTTCTTGCGGGATCTCGGCGCTGACCTTCGGCATATACCTATAATCGCAGAGGAATATCTTCAGAGTGTCGCACAGTACAACGGTTCCCTTCCCACCTAGGATGATCCACAGTAGATAGCGAACCAAGCGTGCTGATTAATATACTACGAGAACTCCGGCCGTTCCGCGTACGCGATCGGGTCGCGTGACCCGGCGTTCCGGAACGCCTCTAACCGGAAGGCACAGGCATCGCACGTCCCACACGCCGGTTCTTCATCGCGGTAACATGACCACGTGATGTCGTACGGCACCCCGAGTTCCAACCCGCGCTCCGCAATCTCCGTTTTCGACCACTCAACGAACGGCGCTTTCAACTCAATCTCCGTTTCCGGTTTCGTCCCTACATCGATCACGTTCTGGAAGGCGTCGAAAAAGGCCGGGCGACAATCAGGATACCCGGAGAAATCCTCCGAATGAGCGCCGATGAACAGTGCCTCTGAGTCAGTTGCCTCTGCGTACGATGTCGCCATCGACAAGAGATTCGCGTTTCGGAACGGGACGTACGACGTCGGAATCTCATCACTCTCTAAGTCCGCGTCAGCCACGTCCATCTCCTCGTCCGTCAGACTCGACGCACCAATCTGCGACAGATGCCCCGTTTCGATATGGAGGAAGTCAGCCGCATCGACCTCCTCAGCAAGCGTTTTCGCGCACTCGTACTCTTTGTCTTCCGTGCGTTGCCCGTACGACGTATGGAGGAAGTAGGGCTCGTACCCTTGCTCCATCGCCTCGTAGACGGCCGTCGCACTATCCATCCCGCCAGACACCAGAATCACCGCGCTTTTGTTGCTCATATCTGCTCAGTTATGTCGAATCGATTATCGCTCTGTTCACCACACCGCACTCGCGCACCTCGCTCTTCCGACCGGCGTCTGAGAGTGACGTGCTCATGTTCCCGGTGCGTCGTTCCATAGGTCCACGTGGAGGCGCGGCGTGTACCGGTAGCCGTACTCCATCGCCAGTTCAGCGACCTCGCTTCGCGTCCCGTCGAGTTGCTCGCGCGTCATGCCCTCCGGCATCAACAACACGTCATCATCGGCGACGGTCGTCGCCGTCGCTTCTCGCACTCGATCAACCAGGTCCGTGATCTCCGGGAGGTCCGACTCGTCGGTCACGACGAACTTGAGTTGGGTCTCGTAGTTGTCGACCATCTGGGACAACGCATCCATGTCGATCCGGTTCTGTTCGTGTTTCTCTTCCCACTCGCCCTCTCCTTTCGGGTCACGCTCCGGTGTCGGCGTGCTGCTCGCCAATTTTGGGCTGATACTTGCCAGATCGATCGGCGCGTCCCGATGGATCGTCCCGTTCGTCTCCACCGTCGTGTGATACCCCCCTGCGTCAAGCCGTTCTAAGAGCTCGACTGACTCCTCGTGGATGAGTGGTTCCCCACCTGTGAGCACGACGTGGCCAGCCTGTTTGTGGGACTGTATTTCCTCCACGATAGAGTCGACGTCGCGCCACGCCCCGGTCGGCTCCCACGAGGTATGGTACGAATCACAGAACCAACACCGCAGGTTACACCCAGAGGTCCGTACGAAGACGGAGGGGACGCCTGCGAGCGTTCCCTCGCCCTGTAACGAGTAGAACACCTCGTTGATCGGGAGGCCCTCACCAGTCGTGTCAGCGTCTGTTGCGGGCTCCTCGATATCGCTAGCGACCGGCATCAGTAACTCGCACAGAGCTCACCGGTTTCGCTCACCGACACCGACACGTCCGAGACGGTGTCCGGGAATGTATCGAGCATGCGTTGTTCGAGGAGGACGCTCATCACCTCCGCCGTCGGCGGGTGCTCCAAGACGACGAGCGCGTCGCCGTCGCCGGACGCTTCGAACGCGTCGACGAGCGGATCGCCCTCTTCGACGAGGAACCGGTGGTCCCACGCGTCGATGACGTCCGTGACGTCGCCTTTGTCGACGACCCACCCCTCCTCGGTGAGTTCCCCGGTCACTTCGACGGTGATCTCGTAGTTGTGCCCGTGTGGCCGCGAGCACTTCCCGTCGTGGTGGAGGATTCGATGGCCCGAGCTAATTCGGATAGGGTTGTCGTCTCCGATTTGGAGTGTTCGTTGGCCTGCTTCCTGAAGCACATCTGCTTCGGATTCGTCTCTTGATATACTCCGAGCCATACTCGAAGAATATTCGGGGAATATATAAATATTGAGTTTCGATACTCCACCGATGGAACGGCAGCACCACTCACAATCGTCTCTCCATCGACTCTCTCGTCGCCCACTGGTATCATCTCCAGCCGGGCCGCAGCATAGCACCGCACGCAATTGTATGGTTACTGACGGTGATGACAGTTGATGCAGACTGAAGACACTCGTGCGATCTTCACTGCCGTGTTCGCCGGCTCAATCGTCCTCGCAAACGTCCTCGCAGCGAAACTTACGTGGATTGAACTCCCCGGACTTGGCGGCGTCGCCGTCCCTGCCGGGTTCGTTGCGTTCGGTGTCGCGTACCTCGCTTCAGACCTGCTCGTCGAGTACCACGGGAAAGAGTACGCTGCGACCGTGGTCAACGGAACCGTCGTCACGCTCGTCATCGCGTATGCGCTCGTGTTCCTCGCCATTTGGATGCCGTCTGCCCCGTTCTACGGCGGCCAGGAAGCGTTCGTCTCGACGCTTGGTGGTTCCGCCTCGATTATCCTCGCCTCCGTCGTAGCGCTTGCCGCTGCCCAACATCTCGACGTCCGACTCTTCGCTAATCTGAAGAGTCGCACCGGCGGTCGGCATCGCTGGATCCGGAACTGCGGTTCCACGGCAATTAGTCAAGCCGTGGACACAGTCGTGTTCATCACGCTCGGCTTCGCTATCTTTCCGGCACTCGGCCTTGGCGGGGACCCGACGTGGGGTTGGGCGCTCGTGTCGATCGTTGCTGGGCAGTACATCGTGAAACTGCTTGTCGCGCTGATTGATACGCTCCCGTTCTACGCCGTTACGGAGTTCGTGGAGCGGCCGGCTTAGATGTAATCTGTGCCGAATGAAGACCAATCTCCGATGCTGTATCAAAGCAGAATATCGAGTATAGTGCTCGAGAAGCGTGTTCGACGTGGTGTAATAAATAGCAAATATACTCGACACTACAGGCTACATAAATAGCAGATTAATATTATCGGGATAGGTATATTTCTACTTTCGTGGACCGAATGCGGTCTTCATACATTCTAGTCGGGAAAAGATATAAGTTACAGCTGAGCTTACCGCAGCTCGTCATATGTTGTACAGGCGACGATCGTTATCAACACCACACGGGGAGTTAGAGACACCTGTTCTCTTTCCAGTCCGTAACATCGGGAAGCGATCAAGCGATAACACCCCAGAGTACACGGATGAGATCCCTGACCTCTCGACTGCGATGGTTAACGCTCGGTCGATACGTCAGCGCGAACCACAGTGGGACAGAATACAGGACGGTCAGACCCTGCGGAGTGAGATGGGGGTACCCAAGTCTACCATTATTTTCGCCGATAGTGGTGGATTTGATTTCCGCTCTGAGGAACTAGACACCACCCCAGAGAAATCGCTCGAAACACAGCAGGCAATCGAAGCAGATATTCTTGGGACAGTCGACGTTCCACTTTCGCGTGAGAATAGAGAGCGAGAGAACGACCGACGGGCAGAAGAGAATATACAGCGGGCACTTTCCGCGAGTGATTCGCATAACGGCGACGGCTTACTTTTCGCTAGTGTACACGGGTACGACCCTGAGACAATACAGAACGGGATTCGATATCTTGAGAAAAACGGTGAATTCGACGGGTACGCGCTCGGTAGTCTCGTTCCTATCAGGACCGACTATGAGAAAGTCACAAAACTGATATTAGCTGCGAGGCGAGCAACTGACAAGCATCTCCATGCGTACGGATTGGGCGGCCTCGTGTATCAACCATTACTGCTCTATTGCGGAGTGGACAGTTTCGACTCAAGTGCGTTTATCCGGAGTGCTGGTAACCGGAACTACCTGATTCCTGGATTCGGAGGGGAGGAACTCCGACATATCAAGAATCTTGAATACCTACCTTGTGCTTGTCCGGTCTGTAAGGATCGCACACTTGACGATGTCCGTAAGGACCGTGATGCTCTTGTGAAGCACAACTTGTGGGCACTCGCACTCGAACTTCGTCGCTTCCGGTACATGGTGGAAGCAGGCGAGGATGTTGAATCATACCTCGATCTTCGCTTCCGTGGCAACGAAGTTACAGCTCGGGCCTACAAACTAGCGAAACAACAAGTCAGGAGGCTCGCATGAGTGACGAACGCCCTACCGTTCGACCGGTTAACCTCGGCCGACTGGTCGAACTAACTCACTTGTGTCGGGACGGCGCACAGTCAACGGATGACGCCGTTGATACACTCGACGTGAGCAAACGACGTGCACGAGAAACAATCCTCGAATCGACGCGCATCAATCTTATTGAAGAAATATCTGCCGAGGAAACCTACGCGACAACGTCCGTCGGTGAGCGTTTTATCGATGCCGTCGAAGCGAGCGATTGGGAGAAAGTCAGCTCGGTTCTACAAACTCACAGTCCACACTACGGTGAGTTTCTCGGTCTATTCGAAGATGGTTGTACCATCGAACCAGATGTGGCGCTGGAACTGCTTGAGGACCAAGCCGAGTTTACCACCTACGAGTATAACGAGACATCATTAGATGTCATCGGGGCTTGGGCACAACGCCTCGGCGCAATCCAAAGAAACGCGTTCAATGGGACCTTCTATGCAGTCGAAGAAAGCGAAGTGCCGCCAAACTTCCCGTACGTGTTGCTGTCTGTTGCTGACAGCCTAGAAGAAAGTGCTGGCGTGAATCTGAAGAAGCGGTATCTCTCGATCCCCGAACTTCGTGAACATACCTGTGAGCGCCTCAGTTGTGACCGTGCTGCGTTCGATGACGCCCTGCGGACGCTCGCGCAAGAAAATATCGGTCGGATAGAGCTCTCCGGAGCACCGATCGACACCGGCGCGAAGGAAGCACGGTACGGGCTCAAGACGATCGAACTGGCCGACAGCGACAGCGAACTCGTCACTACCAACCAGTCTTCAGAGCAGGTGATGCGTGGTGTCGAACAGCTCGGTAAGCAATACTACTACCTCGCGGTGTACGACCGCAACCTCCAGTTCAACAACAATGACTGACAATTTCGAGATTACAGACGAACAGCGCGACTACTCATCCCTCGGTCTCGACCAAAACCCGTTCCCCTACAGCCCAGTACCCTCGGACAATCCTGAGGTTTACTGTGGACAGGATCACGTAGCGGACGCGGTGAGCGATACCGTCTCATCGGTGCTCAGTACCGGAAAATCGAAACACCTCGTCATAACCGGAAAGTACGGAAACGGGAAATCACACACCCTCAAATACGCACGCTCGCTCGTCCGTGACCGCGAAGATGTTCTCGTTGGATATGTCGCTCAGCCCGGAGAAGGGTTCCTTGACATCTATCACGAGTTCATGTACGATCTCGGCTTCGATCGTGTACAGGAACTTGCGTACGAGTTCCTTTCTCACGTCGCCCGGAAGCATACCGAGACGAATCCGATGGGGGCAGCCTCGATGAAATCTCTGATCGACGAGGGAGATATTCTGCTCTCAGAACTCGTTCCAAAAGCTGTCCAACTGCTGAGTGACGTCACAAAATTCGCAGACTTCGCTCGGGCGATTGTACATATGGTCTATGAGGACACGAACCTCTACGCGTGGCAGTGGCTCACCGCGGAGGGAATTCGGTACGAGCAGCGCAAGGAGATGGAGATTCACAGCGCTCTTGACGACGACACGATGGGTGTGCGTGCGTTTACTGCGCTCAAGAACATGCTCCTCGAGCTCGGATACACCGGCGTGTTCGTCTTCGTGGATGAGTTCGAAAGCGTGGCGCGGCTCTCCCCGAAGAACGAACAGGCGACGCTCAACAGTCTACGCCATTTGATGGATCAGAACAGTTCCGGACTCAGCATGATGTTCGGATGCGCTCCGGAGGTCTGGCAGGACATCATGAGCGAATATCACGCGTTCTCCGAACGGATCGGCCGAGAGGTCTCCCTCCGACCGATGACAGAGGATCACCTGAAAGACCTCATCGATTCTTACCTTGATATTGCTGCCGGTGATACGGTTTCAGTGTCTGATATTTTCGAAGAGGACAGCCTTCAACTGATCTTACAGAGTTCACAAGGGAACGTACGACAGGCGCTTTCGATCTGTAGCTACACGGTCGATGATGCCGCTGAACGGGGGCGATCAAATATAGACGCAGAAATTATTCAGGAAATCGTTTCATAGTATAGCTTCCAATATTGAGATTTTGACTTTCTCGAATGTTCTAACTGATCTCTAACGATAAAAAGAAGTAGGCCAATACAGAGTAGTAGGGTTCGAGGCCATTGGTCATATTGTTAGTAAAAAGATCTAATCAGCTATACCTTCCCTTCAAGAATATCCGGGCACTATTAGTGATCTCGACCATCTTTGTTCTTCCTTCTTTCGTGGTTCTCACAAAATTCTCAGATTCCAGACTATCTATATGACGTGCGATAGTGCTTTTCGATTTGTCGAGCTCGGTAGCAATATCGCTGATCGATAGCGGCCTTTCCAGATCGTTCAGATCACCGAGTAATGCTGCTTCAGCGTCGGAGATATTCCCGCGAAGGTTCAAACGCGGAAGCCGGCGCACGCTACTGTCAATATCACCGACTTGGAGGACAGTATTGATATGTTTCTCGTTGGAGAACGTGGCAACGGTCAAGGGGAATAGGATCTCTCTTGCTCCACCACCGAGTACAACTATCGTTTCACCTTCGGCTGCTTGCATGAAGTCTGCACAAAGTAGCGTCGTTTCGACAAAATCGGCATACGGGAGATGCTCCGACTCCAACTTGAGGTCCGGAACTACCTGTGTCAGAACGTCTTCCACTTCTTCATACGCGTCCTCGCTTTGGTCAGAACCGTTCGCGGGTTGGAGGAGAACAACTCGATCCGATTCATCTAATCCTTCGCTCAATACTGGTCGAACAACACGTCGACTGTCGAATCCCAGTGGCGCGAGGTATGTTCTCATAGCTATGATGTCGATCCAAAACTCCGTTACTGTTCCGGAATATTACAACAGTCATCGAGATATTGGGATGAAAACAGAGCCAGAGGTGCCTAACTCAGCAATCTTCTGAATAAGGCCTCCAAACTGTCCCAGATTAATGCAAGTGATAGAGAAATATTTCGTCGGCGATAATTATTTTATGTCTGAATATAAACTGGTCTGTGACCGCATACTACGTGTCGGTAGGTGGTAACCACCGTCACGAGGAGAGGCATCCCCATAATACATAATCCAACCAACATTTTTATCTTGTCCGGGGTGTGATCGATTCACGGAAGCACTCAATGTGAGCAGGCCAGAGGTGGCCTGTATCCCGTAGCCACCGCTATGGGAAACAGACACGAAAGAGCGCGGCGTCAACCATCCCACACCGACGCCCGGAACAAACCAAGCCCCCCAGAAAATGACAGACCCACCCGATTCAGAGACGCCAGCACTTGCGGATTTTATCGGAACACGAGACTCGTTTCTCGTGATCCGAGACCCGCAACTCGCCAAAACTGGCTCACAGGCCCGCGCACAACTCAGATCGTTGCCGTTCCTCACGCACTTCAATCTTCGGCATGTCGCCCACCCTGGCATCTACGATAATGGGCTGCGACTCGTCGAATACGACCTCGTAGCGAACGAAACACTACGGGAAAACGGTGTTGAGGATGTCGAATTCCCACTGGTTCACTACGTCAGCCAGGAAATGCTGACTGGTGAACTACAGAACGAGGACAGCACCTACGATGAACAAGATGTCGTTCGGCGGCTGCTACGAGCGCGGCCGACCGACGCGACGTACGTACTTGTTACCGACACGAATACCCCGAAGATGCCGCGGCTCACGAAGAAGCCCGGCAAGTCGTTCATCGACGAGTTCGAATGCTCGGTCGCAGATTACAAGGGGTTACTGAAACGGTATCTCCAGTACAATCTCGACTCCGCACTCCCCTTGTCGACGACACAGAACCTGTGCTTCCACCAGGTCTCGGCGCATCACAAGCACGCCGGTATAGAGGCTGGTTCCATTCCAGACTTGTTTGATTACACACGCATACCCGCGGACAGTCCCGCGTGGGGTCCCCTCTACTATCTCATCCGCGAGGATGTCAATCAAGTGCTCGAGGATTACTCTGAACGCATTCGTGAAGCACTTCGTTCTTGGACCGAACGTGGACCAACTCAAAAAGTCGCTAACAGTATGCTCGACATGCTCGAGCTAGTCGACTTCGAAGAGGACCGGCTCGATAACTACCGCTACCGCCATCAAAAAGACGCATGAGTACGACATACACACCGGCGAGTCAAAAGCCGGACAAGCTACTCACCGGGTTCATCTCGGTTCGAGCACCGGAACTCAAACACATCCACGCTTCGCTTCAGGGGACGACGAGCGCGTCAGAAGTTACGAGCAAGTTCGGTCGTCCGTCCGGCAGCGGTCTCAAAACGAACCACGTCGAGGACTCGCTGCGGTTTCTGAATGCGGTCGATCTCGTCGAGAGTCCGACTGGGGATGTTCTGGACACGGTTGAGCGAATTAACGACCGTCACTTGGAAGAATTACCCTTTGAGGCGCGTTTGCTGTATCACTGCAACCAGCAAGATGGTCGTCAAAGCCATTTCGCCGACATCCACCGAGCGCTCTTGAGCGAGGGTAGCAGGACGGTGGACGCCGGCCGAGATAACCTCCGAACGATCCTGAAGCGGGAGACAGACTACGATTTCTCTTGGACCGACGAGAAAATCGATATGTGGGTGACGTTGACCGAGCAGTTGGGACTCGTTACCGAGACTGAGGACGGCCTTGTCTTGAGCCCATGTCGTGCGTTGATGTACGATGCGCTCACGCTCGCGCCAACCAGTTCGAGTGATGACCCTGAGTACGACGACCTCCCGGTAGACGACGGCGAGGCTCAGCAGATGCTCAACTGGATTAACGACAACCTGTTCACGGTTTACGCAGCCAGAACGGGAACCCCTAAGATCCACCCCGCTATCGCCGACGTGCTTCGGAACATGGCCGAAGATAGCGTTATCGACCTCTCAGCACCGGGAGATTCACAGAACGAAGTGAAGCTTTCCCCCGAAAATCTCGACGACGACAGTCGCGGCAATCGGCAGGACGTGACGTACGTGTCGGTTCACTCCAAACCGAGCGAGACAGCTTATCAGTACCCCCTCGACCAGTTCCTTACCCACCAATGAGCCAACAGACTCCAAAATCGACGGTAGGCGACGAAATGCCCACATATTGGGACGACCAGCAAGTCGACCACTTCATCACGTCAGAGGCGCACACGAAAAAGAAGACGCCAGAACAGTTTAGGGAGACGCACGTCGACATCGACCGGATTTACGCGGACAACCTGACGCCGCTAGGGGTATCTGGTGAGTTCGTCACCCAAGAAGACATACTCAACTCCATCACGGCGTCGAACCTCGACGACCCGAACCGCATCTTCATCTTGCGTGGCGAACCGGGATCTGGCAAGTCGCAACTCTGTGAGTGGACCAAGTACCAAATCAACGGCTACGGCGAGGATGACAAGGGAATCGAGGATCGTGTGGCACTCCACGTGTCACGCAGCCAGACCCGAATGGATCAGATTCTCGATATTTTAACCGAGCCCCTGGATGTTGACACCGATGTCCGCAACATCGACGAGCTTGACCCCGACGACGCGGCCGCTGCAATCGTCGAGTACCTTCGCGGCATCTGGTCGACCGAACACCTCAGTGACGACGAGATTCGCGAACTGACGGAAGCCCGGGGAGACAAGAGCGACCTTCGCAAAATCTTCGCGAAAAACATCCAAGAGTACCAGGAGGCTCTCGAATCTCGAGACGAAAACCCAGATTTCAATCTTCTGACTCGGACAGACTACCGGGATCTTCGGTTACAGGTGAGCTTCGGAAACAAACTCACCGAGAACAAGGACGTGTTCTTTTCCGTTCTCAAGAACGAAGCCCACGAGTACCTCTCTCGGAACCTCGTCGGCGACTTCAAAGAACTGCTCCAAGAATACTCCCAAAAGTATCAGGATCAGGGAATTCGTCCGACCCTCATCTGTGAGGACCTCACAACCTTCAGTGTCCTGAAGGAACAACTCTTAGACCACATTTTCGAGCTCGGTAGTAGCAGCTTCGACATCGTTCTCGGATGGACTATCGGATGGGAACAGGACAACATCAACGACGCGCTCGCTCGTGAAGACGCTGCGACGTACATGAAGGGGCGCTCGGAGGGGTATCTTACGATGACCGACGAAAACGGCGAGGCGTACTTCCTCGACGACGATGCGTCCGTCGCGCTCGCCCGGTCATACCTCGGCGCAATCAAGCGGAACTCCGACGCTGAGGGTGCTCCGGAAGAAGTCGAGGAAGCATTCGACGAACTCTACCCGTTCAACCAGCGCTTCATCCACGTCGCATACAGACAACTGAACGACGAGGGGAGTAGCCGAAAGACGCCGAGGCTGCTACTTCTACGTGTAGTCAAACACTGTCTAAAATCGAGCTGGCCGCCCTACGAGGCGATGAAGTCGAACTCGTTCGTCGACACTCCGACGTTCGAGATCGACATGAAGTACGACCAAATTTACCAGGATGTCAGCCGGTGGTACGGTGTCCCGGTAGCCGATGGAATCGGTGTCAAGGTTGGTATTCTCGAAACCTTCGATATTGATCTCCCTGACAGCGACAAGGCACCGGTCAAGGATGACTATGTGGTCTTCGAGCGTGGAAGAGGTAGTGCGGTCATCGAGAAGATCAAGAATCCTCCAGCACCGGAACACGACGTCGACAAAGACGAGGACACCGACGAGGCTACCGAAGAAGACGAGGGTGATTCAGAGGCAACTGAAACGGACGAAGGTGAGGAGGACGAGGAGGATGAAGTCGAAGTCATTGACGGATCGGAACTCACGGAGGAAGAGCGCGAGCGCCAGCAGAAATTCCAAGAGTTCCAGGATTGGGTGACGAATGGGGAGGAATACCCGAGTTCAGACACACTCCACGACGGTGCGGTCGCGACACTCGAACGCTGGCACGAACCAACACGCCTCAGTAATCCCAACGCGTCGACGCGTTCTGCTGGAGGTATCTACTACGCACGCGGCGACAGCATCCCCGTCTCGATTCAGGGGGACCAACAGCGCCAGGCAAGCATTGACATCGAACTCGAGTGGGGGGAGGACCATGGCGACCTCTACACCAGTATGCTTGAGTATGGGCTCTTCGACGTGTTCGACCCCCAGACGACGGACTTCGACCAGCTTCGTTCATGGGCCGACACGAACGTCGCTCAATTCAAACACCAGATGCGCGAGGAGATCGAAGACTGTCTCCCGTCAGAGCTCAACATCGAGAAGACGCTGGTACTGGCCCAGTGCTTCCTGATCAACGCAGCTCGGGGCGTCGAGATTGAGGATGACGGGATTTCGCCTGAACTCGTCTTTGAGGAGTACAACAGTAATCAACCATACGGCAAGCCGGTGTCCGAGCACTTCGATAGGGAGAGTGCGTTCGGACAGGCGTTCACTGATCTGACGATGTCGTCCAGCGACATCGGCGACCTCATCGAGGGGATCTTCCTCCTCAAGTCGAACGTCGTGGACTACGAGCGCCTTTCGGAAGCACGGCGCGATATTGTAGACGACCCGCAAGCGCACGTCGACGCAGCGCTGATGATCGATACTGCCGATCTCGCTGACGCATACAAGATCGGCACGACACGCAACAAGGCGAACACGAAGCTGTCGAGCCTGCTCGATCGTATTTCCGACTACGCTGCCGAACTCGACCGCCTCACCGTTGAGGAAGACGCATCCCACATTCAGGAAGCGCTCGAACCGGTAGAGCGCTGGTACGACAAGAGACATACTGTCGACGACTTGGCCGAGTGGTTCGAGATCCTGTACGAATGTGCCGGCGCGATGGACGTGCCGATCAAACCGAGTTACGAAAACGCCTACGAGACGCTCACCGAATCGTCTGAGGAAGTGAAGCTATCGGCGTTCAGTGACGATGTCGAGCAGTTCCAGAACATGGGGAACACGACGGGCATGACGCTCGTTTCTCGACTCCACGACTTCGCCCGAAGCCAACACGAGCAGGACGCCTGGGAAATTTACGAGGCGTTCGACTCGCTCATCGACGACCTTCAGGAGCAAGACCATGCGACCGGCGTCGACCTCGAACACCGTATCAAACAACTTGATGAGTACAGTGACTACGAGCAGCAACGCCAGAAGATACTCTCCGTAACGGAGGACCTGTAAGATGTCTGGAACTCAATCACTACCCACGGCTGTTGACGCTCTGGAAGACAAGGCTCGAGAGCATAAACAAGCACAAAACACCGAGTATCACGTCTCGGTCGCACGCCACAACATCCGCGAAATTAATAGCGAACTCGCCGACCTCGAAGAGTCAGTTCGCGATCTTCGGTACTACAAAACCGTGTTTGTGGAAGCCTTCGATGGCTCAGCACCGACGATGGTTAGTAGTGCTGTCCAAGCCGCTGAGAATGCTGTTGAAGTGACACAGGATGAACTGCTGGCGAATATCCAAAACAACGCAATGGATGAGGGCGAAACCGTTCATGAGGAAGACCTGACTGGGCTTGAGGTTGAACTCACACCGGAAGTGAAGAAACAGCGAAGTCAGATTCGATCCGCAAAACAAATGATAGAAAATGTTAGTGAGAATATCCAAACGAAACTAGAGAGCAAGCGTGACACTTGGAGTACGCGCGTAAGCGCCGCCGAGGAACTCCAGAAGATCCTCGGGAGTCAGAACTCAGATTTCGCGCGTACGCTCAACCACATGCACCAGCTCCTCACCCGGGATCTGATGGATTCCAGTGAGAACGCATCTAGGTTCGTGTCCGAGTGGGGGAACGCTACTGATAACTGGGAGGAGCACCAGTCGCTCCAGAGCTTCGACGATTTCAAAGAGAAACACGACCTATCGGACTCAACCATCGAGGACGTGAAGACGCTCAGTAAGTCTCAGCAACTCACGCTGGCCGACGTCTCTATGGATACACTTGAAGAGATGAAACGCGTCGATGAACTCGAATCAGCCGTAGAACTCAGTCTCTGATAATGAAAGACCCCGCCGCCCGCGCGGAACAGATGCAAGCGGCCTACCGCGACTACTTCATCGGTCGCGGGGGACGCGCTGCCCGCAGCGTAGCGCATCGGTTAGCCGACGGGGAAAGCGACATCACAGGGATGCGTGGGCCGTTCCTACAAGCACTCGACATCCCGAACTGGAGCGACCGCTCGTGGGATGCCTTCGCCAGGTCAGCACACCTCGAACCTCACATCAGGAGGGCGTTCTCGGAGATCGGCTTCGAGAGGCTCTACGACTTCCAGGAGCGGAGTATCGAGTCAATACTCAAGGGTGATGACACGGTGATCACTGCCGCGACGGGGCGGGGGAAGACCGAGGCTTGGCTCATTCCGATTCTCAACCGGATCCTCGAAGCGAAACGCCACGAAGAGGACGAGGGAGACGACACAAGCGTCAAGGCTACACTCATCTACCCGACGAAGGCCCTAGCGCAAGACCAGTTGAAGCGCCTCCTCCAATACCTCTACCTCATTAACAAGCAACTGAAGTCGTCACAACGCATCTCAGTCGGCATCTACGACGGGGACACTCCCCGAGACGTGAGCGAGTCCGGTTCGGAAGGGTACCTCAATTCCACGTTCAAACACTTCGAGTGTCCCGGATACAATCCCGAACTCGACAAGTGTCAGGACTGCGGTGGTGGTGTTCGCGTCAGGAACACTGGCTCCCGGTTCAAGCTCATTCCGGAGAAAGCTCACTGCGAGGACGATGATCCGAACGACGTGCCGTTGGACTTCCTTCGGCTGACCCGGTACGACATCCTCGAAAACGGCGTCGACATTGTCCTTACGAACCCCGACACAATCAACTACAGACTCATCAACACCAACGCCGAGGACGAACACCAACGGTTCATCTACGAACCCGAGTTCCTCGTGTTCGACGAGGTTCACACGTACGACGGCCTGTTCGGAAGCTACACGTCGACGTTGATGAAGCGCGTGCAGGCCCTGCGAGAGAACCGGGGCGTCGACGACTTGCAACTCATCGCGAGCAGCGCGACCGTCGAGAACGACGTCGAACTCTTCCAGAAAGTCAGCGGCGCCGTAGATGTCACGCAGGTGAGCGAGTCGCCGCGCGAGCTCGACGTGACGGTGCCATCGTCCGTCCCGGAAGAGCTTACGTCGCACAGTCTGTCCGTCGACCGCATTCTGCGTGCGACCGGAGCGCCGGACGACGCTGTACCGGGGCTTGACGCGTTCGATTACACGCTTGAAGAGGCATCGAGCTACGACCGTGACCGTCGGGAGACACTGGTCGCCGATGCCCTCTTCGATCATTTAACCGGCGATCACAACAATACCGGCGTACAGGTCACACAGTACGTCCACCAGTTGCTCTACGACGATCCGCTGACGCGGTCGGAACTACACGATCAGTTGGCTGAGACCTTCGACCTCAATGAGTCAGGTGTTGAGACGCTGGTGGAGAACGTCCGTACGCTCGGTGAGTTCTCCGGAATCTTGGAGAACCGTAGTCACATGTTCTCTTGGCCGATCGACGGGTTCTACGCATGTGCTGCGTGCGAAACCGCCTATCGCTCACCACAGGATTCCTGTCGGCAGTGCGGATTCGAGTTTGTTACTCGCTCCACATACTGTCGGTATTGCAGCGACGAACACCTTGTTGCCTGGTACTGCACCGAATGTGACCAGTTAGAATCGTACACGCCTACCGAACACGGATCAGTTGGACAAGACGAGGACCACGTCTGTACTCGGTGTGAACGCGTTCGCGACGACGCGGTACAGATGGTTCGTGTCACGTTCCAACCCTTCTTGGAGTGTCTAGAATGTAATCACCAGTCGGAACGGACTACCATTACTGGATGTTCCGACTGCGGGTCCCGTACTGTCAGGACCGATTCCGAGACTACCACGTGTATTAACCCACAGTGTGGGAGTACCCAACCAGTTGAACACACCTGTGAGCGGTGTGAGGGCTCTGTGTTCGAAGTTACCACTGTCGAGGGGCAATTCGATTGCCCTGAATGTGGAACTACGTACGACCGGCCCGAAGATGCTCCTGAGCGTTGTCGAGAGTGTGATTCGGCACTCGAATCGACACGATACCTACCGTGGGTGTGTGCGAACGACGGCTGTGACCGGATCCACTTCCGAGATGCCCCTGACCAGTGTCAGTGTGGATCGTCGTCGTTTGTGAAGCGTGGGTTATTCGAGATACAGCGCGACCAGCATTGCCGGTCATGTGACACTGCGTTCGTCGGAGAAGAAGGATGTAGTTGTGACGACCCCGACGTCCACCAGAGAACGGGGTCTCATCGGGCCTACAAAACGCTCGACACACACGGTCGAATTCACTCGATGAGCTCCCAGGGCTCGGCAGTTCCGTGCCCCCACTCGTATGCTCGCTACGAAATCGGTAACCGGTTCGATGAACTGATGCGCAGTCCGAACAACCTGGCAGCGACGACATCACAGTACCTGATGCGTGCAGTCGCTGACGACGAGGGGCAACAGGCTGCCAAACTCCTCTCGTTCGCTGACTCGCACCGCGATATGAAAGAGCTCAGCAGGGACTTCTCTGAACCCGAGGTCGAGACACTGCTGGACCAACTGCTCGTGCGTGGCGCATCAAACGACGGTTCATCCTCGTGGGTACCATTCGACGACGTCCTCGAATACGCCGACGAATCTATTGACAGCCTCAACGAGTTGCTGGAACCGCCACGTGTGGCGAGGAACGTTGAATTCGACCTGAAATCCCGTCTCAAGGATCAACCTCGTAAACGGTGGGACGACGATGATGCGCTGTACGACCGCCTCACACGCCGCGCAATATCGCACACATACAGTCAGCGTCTCGGGGAACGCGACGACCCTCTCTCAGAAGTCGGCTTACTCGACGTGCGGTTCGCTCCCGGACTGGATGCCCTTTCCGATGCCGAACGTGCAATCGTCCGAGAACTCGTCGATGAAGGGAACGATTACCGTGTGGCGAACTTCGATGATCCAAGCGCTAGCAGAGGCGCAACCGAGGTGGTCTCGGACCTCGTCGAACGCGGCATTCTCACGTACGGCCACTCCGACGAGTACGTCTCGTTTGACCCGACTGCGCTCGAAGTCACTATTGCGGGTGACGACGATAGCATCGCTTTCGACCCCGAGACCGAGCGGTACTACACAACACTTGAGCACAAATTCGGGCTCGACAGTCAATCGACAGTCTCGTCGAACGCGACTCTGTCGGAGCTGGCCTCCGTGTCACATCCACGCTTCACACAGCGTGCGCACCGGGTAGAATACTCACAGACCCGTATCCTGGTTTCCGAGGAGTATCTCGGAACGACCGAGAAGCGTAAGCGCCGCGAACTTGAGTTCCTCTTCCGCGAAGAGAACTATCCACACCACCTGTCGTCGGGGCCGACGATGGAACTCGGTGTCGACATCGGGGCGCTCGACGCCCTGTTGCTGTACGGGACGCCACCCAACATGAACGCGTACCTCCAGCGTGTCGGTCGTGCTGGACGTAGCTCTCATTCGTCGTTAGTACACTCTGTGAGCCAGCGCAATCCAATTGACTACTACTACTACGACCATCCAGAGGATCTCATCTCGGCCGAACCGACGCCGGTGCCACTCAACGAGCACAACGAAGAGGTACTACGAGTATCGCTTTCGTGGGGCGTATTCGATTTCGTAGCGGCCAACTTCTCGATTCCGTGGGATGTCAGTCGCCACGGTCGTTCCCGCTCGATCGACGGTGGTGACACCTACCATCAACGCAGCATACTCAAAGAGAGTGAACGAGAGGACGCAAGCAAACTGACCCACGTCATGTCGCTTGCCGCTGATACGCTATCGTTGGGGAGCGACGATTCGCAACTCGCGGTACTGAGCGAAGTGGTATCTGACTACGAGTCAGAGATCAGAGCCTACCTCGAGTCCCTGCTGGAGTACCAGTATTGCGAGGACTGTGAGCGGCGGTACGCAGCCGACGACGATCGAACCACCTGTGAGCGAGAGGACTGCGACGGTCGAATCAGACACGCTGGAGAGCAGTTCGGGCACCTCGTCGAAGACGCAATCTCGAACTTCGACGACCGGTACATCACGCACTATCAAGAGTATCAGGAGTCGCTGGAGAGTGAGCGCGCGTCGCTCTCCGAACGAGATCGCGATCTACGGCGCGACCAGCAACGTGCGAGTGCGGATGAACGCGGTCAAATCATGCGTGAGCGCCGGGGACTCCAAGAACGCGTGGAGGTTCTCAAAGAGCACCTATCTGACTTAGGCGAAGAGAGTTACTTCGATTTCCTCCGGGAATCCCGCGAGAGCAAGTATGATTTCTCGATGCGAAGCGTCGCCACTACTGCTGGTCTAACCCTGGTCAATGAAGGGTACGACCGACGCAACATCGGCGACCAATCGAGCGGTAGGGCGATGCGGATGGCGCTGTCAGAGCTCCATCCGGGAGCGGCGTACCTCGACAACGGTGAGACCTACACTGTCGCTCGCGTTCGCTTCGATGATAAGGCAGGTTCTGACTTACGAGAAGCAGTCACCGACGCGAACAGCGACGACCATCTCGCGGACGAACTGGTCTGTCCGGCGTGTAATTCGACTTACGGGCTCGATGCGACCGGCTGTGACTGCGAGAACGACGTGCCGTTGAAACGACGCCAGCTCGCCGTCCTCGATTCGGTCGAGGCATATCACGACAACCTGCAACTCACTTCCGAAGGCGACGAGGCACGTTACTTGCATAGCGAACCCAACCAGCAAGTTCAGAACACATACGCCGAACGCGAGACCTCGATCCTCTCTTTCGATACTAAGCAGACGTACGAGTTACAGACAGACGAGGGAGAGGTACTCGGAACGCTCGAATACGGTGACTACTCAGTTCTCCTACACACCGACGGCTATCGGACGAAGTACAAATCAGGAGAAGTTGACGCACGAGAGTCACCCTTCGAAGTCTGTGGCGAGGAGAACTGCCACGGCGTAATCTACGAGGACGACGATGAGACGCGTCGGTGTAGCGCAGACCCCGAACACTTCCCCGAAGGGAGAGGGGCAGACTCTGAGTTCGTCAGACTCGGATACCAATACGAGACACAGGGTGTCCGAGTCGAGTTGAAAGATTGTGAACAGTCCCACACGCTCGCTCACGGCCTCCGGGTCGCCCTCCAGTACCTCGGCGGCGTCAACATCCGTGAGTTGTCCGAGTACGTCGGAGAGGACCACGTCGACGTCTTCGAGTCACAAGAGGGCGGATCGGACGTCGCACGACTGCTCTTCGAGCAGTCCGATGGAGATTTCCGCGCCTTCTCTCGAGCAGTCGGTCTTATGAGCGAGCAGTTCGACTGCGACTGTGACAATGGCTGTCCGTCTTGTCTGTACCAGTACGGCTGCGACGTCATAAACGATCAGCGATCTTTCGACCGTGACCGTCTCCAGGCTAACTTAGGCGAACAGAGGTTGTCGATTCGTCCACTCGACAACCGGGACACGAACGAACAGTTTACTGACTAACCACATCCCACAGGAGATACCCACCGATGGAATTCGACCCACTGGAACTCGCCGACACGATGCGCGAATCGTACGCCGAACACTACGCAGGCTCACAACCCTCGCCAGCCGTCAAGAGCCTCGTTTCCCGCTACCACGAAGGTGTAGGCGAGTCCCTGGAAGAGGACCTCCCCGAGTTCATCCGAACGAAGGGGCCCTACCTTCAGGTACTCGACCTCCCTCGAATGAGTGACACGCCGTGGGAGACCTTCGCCGACAATCACGACCTACATTCGGACGTCACGGAAACGTTCAGTGAGGCGGGATTCCGGAACCTCTTCGAATTCCAGGAGGACTCGATCGAGGCAGTCGGTGAAGACCACCACACGCTGTTGACCGCGGCGACGGGGAGGGGGAAGACGGAAGGATGGCTGATTCCGATACTCCAGTTCATCTCTGAAGCGAAAGCAGGCCAACACGACGAACATCCTCCAAATAGCGTCAAATGTGTCCTCACGTACCCGACGAAAGCTCTGGCACAGGACCAGCTGAAGCGCCTCATCGACTACCTGTTCACGCTCAATCGAGACCGCTCGGCGAACGACCAGATCACTGTGGGTATCTACGACGGGGACACGAAACGTCGCGATCCCGACGAACTAGCGTACCTCCAGACAACGTTCCAGTATTTCGACTGCCCGTGCGGAGAGTGTGACTCTTCGTTGACTGTCCGGCGTCGCTCGGACGACTCGTTCGTCGTCGAACCGCTGGAAGAACACGATGAGGACCTCACGTTCGACTTCATCAAAGTCACGAGAGACGCCATCGTCGAAAGTCCAGCTGACATCCTGCTGACGAACCCAGACACGATCAACTACCGGTTGTTCAACGTCAATGCGAACGAGGCACAGCAGCGGTTCGTCGCCGAGCCGAAATACTTCGTCTTCGACGAAATTCACGAGTATTCCGAGTTGTTCGGCTCATTCACTTCGGCGCTGATGCGGCGGTACATACGGGAGCGGCAGGAGCTCAACGACTACAACAGCGAGGCCGACGACGATCTCACTATCGTCGGTGCGAGCGCCACCGTCGAGAACAAACTCTCCGTCTTCCAGCGTATCAACCCTTTCATCGACCCCGACATCGAGGTGGTCGAGGAGGAAGGACGCACACTCGATGCTCCCTTCCCTAGCGACGTTTCCGACGAATTCACTACGACCGAACTGTCAGGCGACGAGTTGCGTTCCGGAGAGACAGAGGCTGCGAAACTCGTCCTCGAAGCAGCGGGTATCGACGATTCTAGCGACGAGGTAGACGTCGAAGGCGATCTCTACGAACACCTCGTGGAAGGCGATAGCGAGATGCTGGACTTCGTTCGCGGCATCTACTCGGCTCTTCGAGAGAAACCACTTCGACCCGACGGCCTACGCGATCGACTCGTTGAATCTGCCGCTCTAACCGAGGAACAGGCAGAGACGGTGGTGGAGAACTTCATGACGATAGGCGACGTATCCGGGATTCTGGAGCGTCGTGCTCATCTATTCAGTTGGCCGCTCGACGGCTACTACTCCTGTATCAACTGTGGAACGGTCTACGATACTCCACAATCTGCTTGTGCCGAATGCGGACATCACTACGTGACGAAGCTCTCGCTGTGTAACCAGTGTGGTGAGGAGTCACTTGAATCGTGGTTCTGTCCGAACTGCGAACGACTCGAACCACATACTGTGACCTCGGAGGAGGGACGATTCGACTACTTCTCGCGGCGGGAGTGCCAGTGTGAAACAGCCGAAGGCGAAACGCCGGAGATGGTCCGCGTCTACTGGCGGCCGTTCTACGAGTGTTCCGAGTGTGGCGAGCGCCAGAAGGTCGACCACCAGCAGGATTGTCCGACGTGTGGTTCCTCGATGGTACTCGACGACTCGATGGAAGCCCACATTTGTTCGAACCCGGACTGTGACGAGGAGGTCACAGTAGAGGAGGCCAGAGAGCCGACCTGCCATTCGTGTAACACTGCCGCGTTAGAGCCCCTGTCGGACGACAGCGTCCAGTATTGTACTGAGTGTGGAGAGATATACGAAAACTCCGACGTACAGGCGTGTACGTCCGAAGACTGTGATGGTGACCTCACACCGAAGCGGCTACTCGGATGGACCTGCGGTGATTCAGATTGCGATGAAGTATACTTCGGACGATCCCCAAACACATGTAACTGCGGAAACCGGCGGTTCGTCCGTACCGCGCTGTTCGACATTCAGATGGTCGACGAGTGTACGTCCTGCGAGCGCGAGTTCCTTCCGGGTGGACGACAGGACTGCAACTGCGACGATCCGGAAATCGTCCGGCGCGCGAAAGGATACAGTAACTTCCGGATGGTCGACGATGACGGCCGTATTCGGGAATCGAGCCAGTTCCCCGGTGGCCTTCCTTGTTACCACCAAGACCAACGGGAGACCTACTCGAAGAGCGGTAGATACGACGCGATGCTGCGTGGCCCGGCAAACACAGCGGTGACACAAGGACGGTACCTGCTGCGGTCGCTAGCTGACCGCGACAACCCTGATAGCTTCACGGAATCGAAGATGCTCTCGTTCGCGGACAGTCAGTCCGATATGAAAGAACTGGAGCGGAACTTCCGTGAACCCGAAGAGGCGTTCTTTTTCGACCAGCTGTTCGTCAGCAGTCTCAGGAATGAGGCCGACGCTTCTGGATGGGCGTCATTAGCGGGCGTTGTCGACCGTGGCGTAGCCGAGGGAAAACAGTATGAGGAGGATCTCGAAGGGGAAACCAACAACCCGCCGGATGCGTTCGAATTTCTCACCAACTACGACCAGTCAGTCGACGAGTATCTGACTGAAGAACTGGTGTCGAGAATCTTCGCTGGACAGTACAGCGAACGCTACCGTAGTCAACAACTCACTGACGACGGAATCGTTGACGTTCGCCTGAACGCCGACATCGGTGATCTCGAACCACACGAACGGGAACTACTCGCAGAGTGTGTCGCACAGAATCACCGGTACGAACCACAACTTATCGATGAAGTTGAGAAGGGGCACAGCCATCTCGACTCACTGATTGACCGGGGACTGGTCCGTCGGGTCGAAGAGGACGGCAGCCGGTACGTGATGGTGGAGGAAGACAAAATTGAATGCGCGGTCGTCAGTGAAGCGACGCCAACGTACTACAGTCCGAGTCAGGAAGACTTCGTCACGAGCCTCGAATCAACACTGACCGACACTCCTGACGATGTGGTCGAATTCGACTCGACTCCGGAAGACCGCTCCACGTTCTCGCATTCCCACTTCTCACTGACGGCACAACAAATAACGACGTCTGATCCCATGATGCTCCTCGCAAGGGCCTACTACGGGGAGACAGACCGAGACGAACGACGGGAACTGGAATACCAGTTCAGGCAGGGTAGGTTCCCTCACTTCCTGTCTTCGGGGCCAGCGATGGAACTGGGCGTCGACATCGGTGACCTCAACACGCTGCTCCTCTACGGCACCCCACCGAACGCGAACTCATACCTCCAGCGTATCGGACGTGCCGGGCGGGAATCTGGAAATTCACTCGTACACTCGGTCAGCCAGCGAAATCCGATCGACTACTACTACCACGAGCATCCCGAGGAACTCATCGCGTCCGACCCACAGCAAATTCCGCTCAACGAAGTGAATCGTGAGGTACTCCACCAGTCTCTCACGTGGGGAATCCTCGACTGCGTAGCGACGACCCGGTGGGTTCCATGGCGACGAGACCAGAGCGGACTCGACGAATTCGTCGTCTGTAAAGACGAGCCGTCTCCACGGTCCAAGTCGAAGCCTAACGACCTACTGCCGTTCACCGGTATTCTGTCGTCGTCGAACTTCCAAGTACAGAACCAGAGCGACGACGCCCCACTGGAAGTGCTGCGTTCCGTCATCAACGAGAACCAGGACGAGATCGAACAATGGCTCGAGGATTTGGTTTCCTTCGGTATTTGTTCGAGCTGTGGTCGCAAACACGAACCCGGGTACAATGGTGACTGTCAGCGAGACAGCTGTAGCGGCTCCGTCGAATCGATTCTAGACGAGTACGACGACGTCGTCGAAGGGGCACTACGGGGGACTGACGACCACCGTGGTATCGAAGCGACGATTATCGACCTCTATAACGTTCAACGAGACGCTATTGATGGTGATCTAGAGGAACTTGACGAAGAGGTCGCAGACATCCGCAGCAAAGAACGACGCACCCGGGACCGCGAAGAAAAACGTACACTACGTGAACAGAAGCAGCAACTGCGTCGCCGTACTGACCAGTTAGACGACTACCTGCGGCGGCTTGAGGACATGGACTTCGGCCAGTACCTCAACCGAGAGAGTCCGGCAGCGTTCGGTTTGCGGTCAGTGGGTGATTCAGTCGATTATCAACTCGTCGGCGAGGAGTTCGATAACGTTAGTGACGGTTCTCGAGACCGTCGCATCGCACTCTCCGAACTCCACCCGGGGGCGGCGTACCTTCACAACGGCGAGACGTACGTCGTGACGCGGACGGAATGGGAGCCACTGGAAACCGCCCGTATCAGCGAACAATTCGAGGACGCGGCTATCTGCCCGACGTGCGCTTCGGAATACGATACTGACACGTCGAACTGCGAGTCATGCGGCACCCAGTTGAAGCGGCTGGTCACGAAAGTACCCGAACGCGTGACTGCGTTCCAGCACGATTTACCGCTGGGGATAACGCCCAACGCCCGTGAGCTTGAGCCGTCGAGTGTGTACCAAGCCGACGAAGAAGTACAGAGCACGTACGCACCAGTAGACACTGACGCGGGGGATTCGTTCGACTCTACAATCTCGTATGACATCGTCGACGAAAGCGGAAACGTACACGGCCAATTCGAGTACGGTGACGTAACGATCGCCGCTTCGACGAGTAAATACTGGGCGACATACAAGAATGGGGGTTCAGACCCGCTTCCGAACGTATTCGAGGTGTGTGGTATTGAAGATTGTAACGGCATGATCGCTAGCATGGGGGAGTCCGCAGCATGTACGAACAACCCCGAACATCCTGCAGATGAAAGTATCGCAGTGCGTCCCGCTACCAAGTTCGACACCAAGGCCGCACGTATTCGGTTCGACAGTGAGGAACTTGAGCACGGGTTCGCTCACGGACTCCGGGTGGCACTCCAATACATCGGCGGTGTGAGTGTTCGCCAGGTTCCTGAGTCGATCGAGGACGAAGGTACGTTAGTGTACGACTCCGACGAGGGGGGGAGTGGAATCACCGTACTCCTCACACAGGATGACGGTGAAAAGTTCGAGAGAGCGATCGAGATAATGCACGATGCGTTCTCTCCGGAGGAGTCGGAGTGTAACTGTGAGAACGGATGCCCGTTCTGCCTTTATCAGTACGGCTGTTCCGAACAGAATGACCCCGACTCGTTCGATAAGGACGAGTTGCTCGAACTGCTGTCTCACGACCTACACCTGGAAGCGAGAAACGATGACTGAAAATGACGTAACCGACTCGGCGCGAGCACTTCGGACTCGCTCTCCCGAACGGCTCTGGGGAGTCTCACCGGCGAGTATCTACGCAGCACTATCGGCGAAAGTGACCGAGGACAGTCTCGAAGAGTGTCTTTCGCCACATATTCGTGCGGAAACGCTGCGGACGAATGATGAACGAAAATTGAAGCGGGTCACAGAGATACACAACTGGATGCTCGACGAGTTGGGCCTTATTAAAGGAGATCGCCCAACTCTGGCTGGTAGTTTGGTTCTCTCAGTAGACGAACCTCGCCAGCTCATTCGAGCCATCATCGTTGCCAGTTCTCGGACAGCCGAAAGGGTCTTGCGGTCCAGTCTCAGGATCGAGGACGAAATTCTACCCCGCCGAGAGTTCGACAGCCTGCTCGCGGGCGACTGGGAAGAGACAATTCTCAGTCCACTTCTCGGGTCTGCCGGCCTCCTGACGATCTACCCGGACAGTGTGGAACCGCACTTCGAGCGCATCGAATCAGCTCTTGAAGCCCAAAGAGAAGTGCCGACAGAAGATGCTACTGCTGAGGGCTATCTATATATTCTTCCACAGATTTCAGGCATCGAAGAACGTGACTGTCTCGAAGCCATCACAGAACGATTGGTTGGAGAGCTATCGAACGATACGTTCTCGTTAGAATCAGTCGCTGTATCGCTTGTTAAAAACGATGTGTCACTCCCGGACACTAGCGTGGTTGAAGACGCAATCGAAGAGCAATACGACGAGTACGAACGCCAATTTGAGACAGTACGTTCGCTCCTAGCTCCGCCGGCAGAAACCGAACTGTCACAGGTCGATGTTGGAAAACGAGTCAGTGTATCTGATATTGATGGTGGTTCCGAGATCGGTGAAGCGGAGCGAGAAGACCTCATTAACGTAATTGCCACGGTCTCTACCCACTCTAAATTCACGACCCTCGATTTGAGCTTCGTGACCGATCGTCTCGGTGCGACGCCCTACGAACTCTATCAGTTACTGTCCGGAATTCCCGGCGTCGATTGCGAAATCGGTGACAACGAAGTCATTGAATTCTCCACTGTCCCGACGCAGGTTGATGGTAGCAGCCTTCAGGAGGAGTATACAACATATCTTGTCGATCGTTGTGCGGCAATACAACGACGAATGGAAACGTTGTCCCGAGCGTCAGTGACGACACTATCACCGGCCGCTAGTGACGCCATCGTTGCTCAAGATTACGACTCTCTTTCCGACGGTGATGTTGCGCCAGCATATTTCTCGTATACCCTCGTGGATCCTGAGGCTCTTGGCGAGAAGAAGATGGACGACTATGTGGGTGAATCTCGGGGTCTCGGCCGTGAAAGAGCGAGGTTACGACACTGGCATGAAAATCGACCCGCAGGGATGCGGTCGTACACAGCGATGACCGACCGTCTGTTCAGTCTCGGGCTTGAACGTGATCTTGATGACAAGGTCCTGCGGATTATGACGCCGTTTGACGACGATACGTTCAACGAATACGTCTCCCAGATACGGCGCCTCCTGAACCAAGGATTCGCACTACGATTGCTGACGCGACACACGAAAGAACCCTGGGAGTGGCGACGCCTACAGCAGAACCTGCTCAGCGAAATCAAGCACCACCGAGAGAGGGTCACGATCCGCACCTATTCGCGGTTCAAAGAGCACCAGCGGGTAAATCCAGACATGGATTTCCGCGAGCTCGGTGAATTCGGCATCCACGGGAAGGTACAGACTATCGGAGGTTCTGAGGAAGGCGCAGCATTGCTCGGTTCGGCGAACTTCATGGAGAACAGCTACGACTGGAACCCCGAATGCGGAGTATACACAGAGCGGACGCAATTCGTTGACGCTGCGCTCGAGTTCTTCGACATCGTATGGGAACTCGCTGAATCCGACGAACTATCTACTAAACGCCTACAAGAGGTTCCAAACCATCAACTTGTACCGACTGACTACAGTTGAGGTTACACCCTCTACTCGGACCAACAGCGAACTGGTCTAGTGTTCTATCTCTCGCTCAGCAATTCGATTTTGTAAAAGAAAAATTTACTACCGGATACATAACAACCGGTCTTCGTCTATATTTTCGACAGAAGTTACATCCTCAATCAGCGCCGTCATTACCGTCACACAGGTAGTAGTTATTCTTCCCTCTCTATCGCGAAGTCTAGCGTCCTTTTTCGCTCCCGATCATGTGCTGGACGTGTCCCAGTTGGATCGATTGCGAGATTATGATCATAAGTTCCACGCGCTTGGCTACGATAATCAATATCCACGACTTCAGAGAAGGGAGTGATGCCACCGATGGAACTGGCAACTCCCAAGCATCCCAGGTGTAGACGACGACACTTCCAGTGCCACGCATCCCACTACGCGGCTATTCGTCGTCCAATTAGAAGAACGGTGGTAACAGTAATACATATTCGGCCGTTAGAACGGCATAATCAGGTTCTGGACTTCAGACAGACGACCCAGTCGAGAGAACGAACTGAGCGATTGTCGAAAGGACGACGTGCCGTTCAAGCGACTCTTCCACGGTTACCGCCTTGCGCCGTTCGTCGTACTGGATGAGACCTCTCTGATCGATTTTCGGCAGGTGGGTCTGGATCAGCGCGTTGTACGCCGATTCGTAATCGGCAGTTCCCTCGTTTTTACGTGCGTTCTCAGTTTCAACTCCTTGGATGACCCGTGCTAAGCGACGTACCTCGATGGTGGTGCCCGGCTCGAACAGAGCGAGGTACCGTAGCGTTAGCAGCCGCCGTCGGTTGCCGAGGAAGTTGAGCACGTCTGTAACTCTTGAGGAACCACTAACTGCGCTCAAAATGACCACCTCTTCTTTGATTCTTCCATCGCCGAAGATACGATACGACCGTCGGTTTTTTGCTGATTATCGTTGTTAGTATACATGCTGTCTATTCAGGCAGCGCGGGGGTCGGTGTCTCCAGCACCGGGCCCACTCTTCGTGAGCAACCCGCGCGTCAGGACGAATTAGCGCTGGAATCAACTTAACCGTAGGTAATTCGGCTCAGTGGAGTCTACGGTTCGGTTGTTCGCTTGCCCACATCAGTCAGCTCCGACGAGTATTGCTGTTCTAAGGACATGGAGACTCATTCACCAGGTACACACAAATATTATCAAAGAATATCAAGTGGGCATCTAATCGCGGTAGAAAGGGATATTCATATGGTGGAACGAAGTAAGCCTAACATGGTGACTCTAATCTGTGAGGTTCTACGTTCCTGAGTGGGACGACGCGGTTGATGCCTACTACGACTTCGAGCACGACGAACTCTCTAGCCTCGACCGTAAGGAGCGAACCCTAGACTACATCTGGGACATTTTTGATCGCGAGACGACACCCATCGACGGCGTGTTGATCTCCCGAGAACAGGTCGAAGAAACTGACCGAAAAGCTGAACGCCTGGCTGAATACGGGGTGTACGACGACCCAGTCCTCTCAGTTCCGGAGTGGCTACCGACAATCAGCGACTGCGGGGCGTGGGGGTACAAATCACTCCCGTTCCCTCCCTACGGAAACGGGGATATGCTGGACTTTTACGAGACCCTGGATGTCTCTGTGGGCGTTACTATCGACCATCTCGTCCTCGGATCGGGGAAAGACAAGGGGCGACTCTACCTAGACAAGCGTGCGTTCCATGACGGATTCAAACAGAGTGACCTTCCCGAATCGTTCACCGACGTCGTCGATGTCATGATCGACGAATGGCCAGAGGAGTGGCCAGAGTACGTCGACGAATATGAACCGACAATACGGACAGAAGCAGGGGAAGACGTGGAATCGTTCGATCCGACTGACTTCCGAGGGGATATTGACGCGACACTCAGCCGACTGGATAACGATCCACGTGCGGTCTACCGAGAAGACGACAAGGAGTTTCGCTACGATTTGACTCTCAGGAACGCCCGTGAGATGTACGACCTGTACCAGGACGGTGAATATCCGTTTCGACTCATGGTCGCAATCCAAGGCTGGGACCCCCAGTCGTACGCCCAGGCCGCTAATACGGTACTTGATCTCGGGTACGATTATCTCGGAATCGGTGGCGTCGCCGGTAGTCCCATTCACGAAGTCCGGAAGATCGTGAAGGGAGTCGGCAAGGCAGTCAAGTCGTTTGAACGGGAGCATAGCACCCGGATCGATTCCCACGTCTTCGGGTTCGCGAAGACCGACGGCTTCGATAGTATTGGCCGGTCCGGGATGACGAGCTTCGATAGTGCGAGTATGCTGCGATCGGCCTGGACAGGTGGAGAGAACTACCGACTTGACAGCGAGGAGCGCTACGACGCGATTCGGATTCGCTATCCTTCGACTAGTGATGACCTCAATGAGGCCGTAGAGAAGTCGCTGCGTGGGCGGGAAGCCTTGGTGGCATTACGTGCTTACGACAAGAAGTACCCCCTCATCGAAGCCATTCACGACTGGCACCAGAAGGCCGAGGAGGTTCTTCCGGCGGCTCGCGATTACCTTCGAGAACACCGTCACGACTCGAAGTACGACAAGTCTCTGCTGACGGACGTCGAGTCGGCCTTCAGAAACGATTTCGAGTACGGGCGGGAATTACAGGCGAGTTTCAGCGACACACTCAGGGGCAAACTCGTCAAACTCCTACGAAAGGACGACCCCGAATCGCCGGTTCCTTTCGAGGAGTACGACGAGCTGCTGCGGACTGCGGAGCGTGAATTCGAGCAGTTCCCTCGGATGCCAGACCACCTCAAGGAGGAAGCCCTTTCGCGTGTCGGATTTTCTGAGTTCCCTGACGTAGACGACTTTTCTGAGCCTTTCCATCAGATTGTGGACACCGTGACAGCTGTACCGGAATTCAGTCTGTACGAGCAAGTTTGGAACGTGGTCAAGGATTATGCAGAGTGGATCGGAGACGAACAACTCTTAGAGGAGTACCAACAGACACTGTGGAACCGCCCTTGGGACAAATGCGATTGTTCCATCTGCGAGGAACACGGAATTGAGGTGTGTATCTTCCGGGGGAACGACCGGAACCGCCGTCGTGGATTCCACAACACGCGGCGGTTCTACGACCAGTTCGCAGAAGACCTCCCGAAGATTCTGGTGGCAACTCAGGGGACAGCTAGCCTCGGGAGATACGACACCATTAAACACTACCTTCGCGCTGAACATCCGGACTTCTGGGAAGCGGTCCACGATCTTCCAGTCGCTGAAGTCGGGGCCTTACACGGCGATGGTGTACAAGAATGGTGGGATGAGACGCCGTCGCTCGTGTCCTTCGCTCCGGGCCGAACGGCCGAAGCAGTAGGTGAACAAACCGAGCGCTATCAACACCTATTTCTTCTTACTCAGGATGGAGAGATCGATTCGGGAATTTCTGAGGCGGTAAGCGAGAACGACTGTACTCTTCAGTCACTTGATGACCCACGCGAACTGAGGGAGAGCGTCTTGGAAACGTGTGGCCGGGACTACTCAGTTGGTGACGACTTCGTCCCGCATCCCCCGACGATCGATACAACGGACGGTCTTGACATCCTCGTCATCGACCAGTGTTCCGGGTCGAAGGAAATCCCGAAGGGAGCGCCCGTTTTCGACGAAGAGGAAACGCTGGAATACACTAGGGAAGAATTATTAGGACAAAATAACGTCCCTGAAATCGAGGCCCGCGACTTGTACACCGGCCGTCAGCAGGGATTCGTCAAAGACGCTGTGCGTCGGCTACGAGGGAACGATCACGATGTCGAACGGTACTTCGTTAGTGCCGGGTTCGGACTGGTCGGGGAGCGAGATCGGCTTCCACCGTACGAAGTGACCTTCAGTTCGATGAATGTCGGCGAGATCCGGGAGCGGTCGAGGCAACTGAATATTCAAGAAGAACTGGAACGAGTGTTGACTAAGTCGGATTATGACATCGTCTTCTTCACGCTTGGCAGCGATTACTACACCAGTATCGACGTCGACAAGATAGTTCAGGAGGTCCCGGCCGACCGTATCGGTGTAGTATTCAACCGGAAACTGGTAGACGAGCAGTTCGAGAATATCGTATCAGTCCCCGCACGGACGGAAGACGCGAAGCGCCACGGTAAGATCGTGGTCGGTCTCAAAGGCCACTACCTGAAGAACTTCGCTCAGTGGATCGACGGTTACGATGCACTGAAACCGGAACTCGTCGAGAGGCTCTGCCGTCAGGTCGACGAGGAACCAGCCCAGGCCGCGTTCGAGAAGTATTGAACAGACACCCCGATTCAGGGCTGTAATGTGAGCTAATACGGGCCCGGTGTGGCGCTAACTGGGTTAGTACGGGATATGAAAAGTGCTAGTTACGAAGTAGCTGCGACTGTCGAAGTCGGTCTTGTGTAGCGCATTGTTGGTGGACTGTAGTCTGGCGATTTGCGGGTGCGTGAATCAAATTGGGAGTTCACGGTAGAGGTACTTAGAAACTCGATTAGTGTTCCCGCTCAGCTAGCAACGACTGTATCAACAATCTCCTACAGAAGGAGCGAGATACTCTTTGTCACGACAGCCATCAAGGTTACCGACCGGAAGATCTGTGGCTCCTCGGAGTTTTCTCTGGTCGGTTCTGGCGAAACCTTGGAACATGACGGTGGAAGCGTTGATCCGATCGTCACCTACCGATACGTCGGTCCTCAAGAAACTGGTACATCCGTTTAAATGGTACCTGAGCCTCTGCCCGCTTTTCCTCCAGATTCAACACTGTCAGCACCGGGAGTGACAACTCGTCGGCTAAGAGAATTAATCGGTCGAGAAGCGTAATCTCCAAACGTTCGTTAATTAGTCCGGTACTGATCACGTCAAGATCACGGAGGTCGTCGCCTTCGACATCGAACCAGATCACAGATCTTGGTGAGAGATACACGCTCTAAGTATTACATTAGCCGACCTACCAACTCTTGAGTACATCCGTCTTTAGCTAATATTCACAGTAATACTATCTAGCCGTGATCTGCGGTCGAATTTCGCTCGTACACCTCGGCAAAACGCCGAAAACACCAATCTTAGCGTTTCCAATCGCCTGTTTTCACGATGAACAGCGTCTCACCGGCTGGAATTGTCCTTCCCAACACCTTTAGTTATATTCTGAGCTTTGAATATTACTATCAGTCTTAGCTAAAGACGAATGCTCTTGAGTATATACTGCTGTTTCACTGCTCTTCTGTACGGGACAGCTGATCTCAAATGTGTCGAGAAGGAAGTGCTATACACGGAACCACAGTAACCCCCACTTGTTCAAATTAGTAGGAACACCGCGAATAATAGTTGAAAGAAGACCCTCAGCAGCGGAGTTCTACTATCAGGGGTCATCGTTGACCAACATCTGATGCCGCTCAGTCACACGACTGGGACTACCCTCACCGGTAAGTTTGGACAAGTCCCTCCAAGGTCGCAGCACCTTCCGAAGCTAACTGCTCAAGAATTCATCCGTCAAACTGTGTCATTCATGACGTACTCATTCAAGTTTCGCCTCCGGTCGACTCACCGGGGATGTCTTCGGAACTGCTGGCAGTGACTTCGTTGGTTTCGTCATCGATGTAGCGCCATTCTTGCGTATCGAGTCGGCCATCGAGATACGCCTCTCCATCGTCGGTGATGACGTAAATACCGTTCCCGAGATGTTGAACGAGCCCATTTTCTTTCAATTTCTTACATCGACGGCCGATGTACTGACTCGAATACCGGATCGGTCCCTCTTCCTTCATTTCCGTAGGAGATCCAGAAGCGTTCTCGCGTAGATATTCAAGCACTCTGTCGTCGACGAGTGCCATCCAGTCGCCAGAATATCTCATAGCATGTTTACTAGTTCGCAAAAACCTATTACACACGATTAGAATCTAGGATTGTTTGATGAGCTACAAGGTTCATACACAACTTATAAGTTGTACCACCCATTTTGAGTAAACACGGAGCCCGAGTGACGAACCCTCGGCTAGTGAAAGAATGTCGGAATCCCGGCCGCGGTGTACCAGCACCCGGCCAGGTCGGGTTCTGTGCTGTGACACAGAACCATGCTGACGATAGCAACTGCGGGGCTTAAGCCCTGCGTGACCGGAGACGTATCACTCCAGAAATTGACAAGCGGTTGTATAACCCAGAGCCCGGCACCTGAACGGGTCAATTCAGGTCGTATCGAAGCGACTGACACCAAGAAAAATACTGGAGAGTTCGCATGAGCGCGACGACTGACGGCGACGTCGTCGCCAACCTCACCGCCTTCCAGCGAGACCTCCTTCGCGCACTCGCGAAAACTGACGAACAGAGCGGGCTCTCGCTGAAAGCGGACCTCTGCACCTACTACGATGAAACGATCAACCACAGTCGGCTATACCAGAACCTAGACGAGCTCGTCGCGCACGGACTCATCAGTAAACGCCTGCGCGACGGCCGCACCAACAGCTACAGCCTGACTGACGCGGCGCAGACAGCGCTCGAAAAACGTGACGAGTGGATCCGGGGTGAGACCGCGTGAGCTCCACCCATCCACAGATCCGGTTTGACGCCCGGGAACGCCTCACTGGCGACTACGACGAAATCAGCGTCAAGCAGGCAGTGGAGGGCCGCGCACAATGACGAAGCTCTGGCGCTGCCGCCAGTGTGACCGGCTCGTCAATCGCTTCGTCAACGGGTGGGTCTGTCCACGCTGCGGGTGGTACTGTGGCCGATCTCTCACACACGTGAACCGAGGGCCATGAGTCGGGAGCTACACTCCGACACCGGCTCGACGCCGACGGTCCACCCGACAAGCGAGCTCACCACAAGCCTCGATCAGCTGTCGCTTGCGTCCACCTCGGGCGCGTGTCAACACTGCAGGCGCTCGTTCACTGAGGGCGACGAGATCGTCGCGTACGTCTCCAAGCCAGCAGACCAGCGCACCCACGAGATCGGCCACTGTGTGTGCGCACACGCCGACCACCGGCAACAGGAGGTGTTCACGCTCGGCGTCCACGAACTGCTCGTCGCCGGGCGTATCGGGCTCGTCTCGGACGCCGCGACACAGTCGACGTGGCCGATCCTTGTCGAGCCGGTCCCGTTAGGTGTCAGCTCGCCAGCGACCACGACGATCCGCTGGCTGCCGCCCGAGACACCACTCGTGGAACAGGTCACGCCCACAGTAACCCAACGGCAGCAGCGGCGCGAGGCCAGGACACAGGTAACGGTCGGTGATCCACCGAGAACCGAGGGGGATGACTAATGGACTCACCACCCCGCACCAAGACCTCTCGACATACGAGAGCTGATCGCCACCCAACCCGTCTGTCCACTCGACAACCAGCGGCAGATCCGGACGCCGTCCAGGCGACGATCGCGCACCTTCGTCAGGCACTCACCGCGAGCAGCACCAATGACGCGGCCGGTGTGAGAGCTGCTTTGTTCCGGGCCACGAGAGCGGTCGATGAGGCTCACGATCCCGACATCGCCGCCGCGATCCGGCTAGCCCGCGATGCCGATCCAGTGTCGCGGACGGTCCGCCACTACATCCGGCAGCTACTGCGGCGGCTTGTCGCGGTGGTCAACTGCTGGGAGCCACCCGAGTGATGCCGGCCAGCAATCACCCCCACAACGGGCACTCCCAGCCCGCCACACAGGGCCGCGAGCGTGGTGTCCATCTCGTGAGACCAACCACACAACACGATGCCGCTGGCATCCGCTGTTCAGCCGTCTCGCCGCGACTCACCGAGTGGGTGCCAGTACTCCTCGGCGAGCTTCGTGAGGCAAGCAGCGAGACAATCCGGACACAGACGAGCCACACCGACCCGTGGCGTGCGAGCTCGTCGATACTCGGTGCGACACTCCCGGAGTGGCACTCCCTAGAGGACACGTGGGACGATGCGACTGCGGAGGCGGTCGCGTACACGCAGGCGATCACCGAGCTTGCGCTTTCCGACACCTCCACTGAGTCGACGTATCACGAACGCCGCCACGAGTCGTTAATCGAGACGGTCGAGTCAGTTGGCACGGGTCGCGGCGCCGTCAACGCGGGCCTTGGGGCGCTCGCCAAGGGACCGGTCGCCCTGCATCGCGAACTCGATCCCAGCCCGCGGGCGCTCACGTTGGTCCTCGATGGCCCGGCATGGACTAACCTTAGCGATCGGCGGACCGGCGTCCGCGCACTCGCGGCGATCGCCGTGCTTGCGGACGGGTTCGACGTCCGGGTCGTCGCCTCACCGACGCTCCAGCGGGAGCTCGCTCGTCGGTACCCGCAGTGGAGTGCGATCCATCTCGGTCTTACTCACAGCCGGGATGGGTCCCACCACCAGGGACACCGCAGTGCCGCTGACCCACTCGGTCCCACCGACACCACACAGAGGGTGTGGGACGCCCTAGATGGACTCGCGTCTGCACCCGGGAAACGACGGTTACTCGCCGCGTTACCAGCTGAGAGCGGCCGCACGTATGCCGACCTCGCAGATGATCCCGACCTCGACATCGAGCGTGGGACGATTGGTCGGTACGTGCTCGACTTGGAGTCGCGGGGCTTGGTCGCGATCGACCGGCGCCGGGAACACAACACAGTCGAACTCACCGATCTCGGAGAAACGGCCGTCACCGAGTGTCTCACGGCGGAATGTGAGCTTCAACACCCGGACCAGACCCAGTTGGAACACAGTCTTACCACGACCACTCACGAGTCAGCAAGTACAGTGTCGCCCCCGCGGGAGGCCTCGGGGGCCGACTACACCACGGTTGAATCGTGGCTTGCAGCGACCGGCGACGCCGATGAGGGGTATGTCCAGACGATCGACACCCACGACGCAGCGTCGATCCACCAGCGATTCACCATCCCAGCGAAGCGTGGGGCGGTCACGCTCGTCGATGACCCGGTTGCACCGTTTGACGACGGCCGAGTGAGCTACCTCAGCCACCACGACGAGGAGTGTCTCGCGATCGCCCAGTGGGGCGGGCCCCTTGCCACCCTGGGACGTCTCGCGGGCGTCTTACTCAGCGAGACGGCGCTGTCGGAGATCCTCACACCGTCGCGACTTGGCGAGACGTTCGCGAACATCCACGGCGGAACCGGTGCGTTCACCGACGCACCTGGCCGGACGCTCCGTCGTGGCCAGCAGGTCGGCTGGTTCAGCGAAGACGAGGAGGTGTATGAGGCGTGGCGTAACCGGGTCGAAACCGTCCGTGACAGCCATCTTGCTCGTCTTAGTGCACTCACCGACAGCACCGACAGCGCGGCCCGTGGAGAGCTATTTGAAGACCTCCACGGACTCATCGCCTCGGCCACCCAGCTGTATCACGCTGCTGGTGTCGATCTCACGGTGACACTCCGGCTACCAGACACCGAGACACTCGCGACCAACGAGAGGAAACGAACCGACCTCTGTGAGTTCATCCGGCATACGGTGCCGAAACAGTCGGTATACGGCGTCCACGCAGGCTATCGGATGCTGTTTGAGACGCGTCCGGCGAAGCTGAAGCGACGGCTGCCGTACGACATCGAGAGAGGCGCCTCGATGGAGTTGACCGCGTCGTGGGTGCTTACCGGCCCGACAATCACCGCACTCCAGACAGAACTCACCACGGCACTCGATGCCGAGCTTGGCGTCCTCAGAGACGCGATCGCCAGTGGCGACGAGATCGCCCCGACACTATCGATCTCTGTTCGTGACGGGACGACCTATCGAGCGATCCGCGAGACTGTCGACACGGTTGCAGATGAGTACGACGCAGAGTGGTCACCGCGTGTTCGCCGTGAACTCACGCGGTTCTGTCTCCGATCGTTTGGGCGTGACGTTCCCCACCGGACGAGCCCATACGACACCGTGAGTTGTCTAATTCGAGCAGTTATGGAACAGCCTCAGCAAGAGTGGCTCACAGCGGCCAGTACTGCGGCTGCAACGCTACCATGTGACCGGTTCCGGCCAGACCTCACCCCAACGGCAACCAAGCTTTACGCGACGCTCATACAGACCTCTGAGCCGTGTGGTCGACAAGAGCTCATCGAGCTCGCCGATATCTCGGCGAGTAGCTACGATCGCCGTATTGGCACCGTGAGTGAGCTGCCCCGAGTTCGGTCGACAACAGTGGACGGATATCAGAAATGGACCGTCCATACGCGGGCAGTCAGTTGCGACCGTCGATCGACACCATGCCCCCGTCGACGAATCCAAGATATCCCCTGCCCGGGAGGAGGTCGTCACAATGTCGCGTCGACGGCGACACTCGAACGCCCACCACAGCGGCTCCAGATGACCAAAGAGCGAGCTGGCAGATTGCAGGCCAACCCACTGTCAGTCGCGATGACACAGGACCACTGGAGGAAACCACGGCACAGACCCACCGCGAGACAGCACACAGCTCAACAGCCCGGATTCATCGAGAACCGCCTGGAGCACCGTGTGAGTGCCCTGTGTGGCAGAGTGAGTACTGATCAAAGCGGACGAACTCAGCCAACGCTCCGAACCGACCCCGCGGCGACCGACGCCGTGCGCACTGTTCACCTAACCGAGGCTGACGTTGCGACACTACAAGACACACAATGATCGGAATTCCCACCGACGACCCGGTATGGAAAGACGCAGAGTGCGACGAAGAGAACGTTATCGATGGGATACCGCAGCTTACTGCGGTAGAGTTCACCTGTGGAGAGGCATACAAGGCCTATCTGATTGCGCTGCTTGAAGAGTACGATTGGGACGTTGAGTCTGAGGTAATGGATGACGACGAACACGGCCGTATCGACATCATCGCCGAGCATCCAGCTGTTGGCTGTGTCGGAATCGAAGTCAAACGGACGCGTAATTATATCCGTCATCACATCGCCAAGGGGACCGGACAAATCCTGAACTATCGGTCATATACGTTCAGTGATTACGATATTGATTATTGGGCCTTAGCTCCCGGATTTGACCGGGGCAGTGGCCCCCGGAAATTCAAGCAGGTACGGAACATGATTCGGCGAATACTCGCTGAACTCAAGCTTGGAATGGTCTCACGACGGCGTGAGGCAATTACCTTCGGCAAAAAATTGAATCTAGGAATTCCACTTCGTGAGCCAGAAAGCCTTGATGAGGCAGATATTCAGCGAATTGACGAAAAGATCGCAGATCGAAAATGGGACGTAACTGAGTATGACCCAAGAGAGTAGGCACCTTCCTTAGGGTACACATAGCAAAAGTTTGAGAAGACACTCTCGTGGTTCATTTCGAGGATGAATCCGACGACTCCCAATACGCCTCGCTTTATATTCTGAACAAGTGTTTAGCTAAGCAGTCAGAAAATTATATTAATACATAGATGGGACAAACCATCTTTATGCGTATCTTTCTCAAATCTTCTCTGCCCAGTTGTTCAGAGTTGGTCGATCGACTTATCGATGATGTCAGGAAATTGGCTACCGGTCGGTCAAAATTCCAACGGCAAAGCTGTGATTCACGATTGCTGTGACCAGGAAATGAGGGCCGAATCGACGGGCCCGAGATGGTGTTGAATCACCACTCGTTGACAACCCCTGTATCTCTCATCGCGTACCGGATATTTGTCCGCCCCCATCGCATCATAAAAGTCGGGATTAGTATAATATAAAGGCCGACTGTCGCTACCTAAGACCCTGCCGCTCACGAAAACGTTGTACAAGTGGATAAGTCACTGATAACAAACTTAGCAGTAATATTGTCACTGTGAGTGGCGTTTCAATGAAGATACCTAGCTCCCCACCGGAGAGTTGTAGCGACCGGCGAAGATTTACTTCGGCTATTGGACCGAGTATTAGCCCGAGTACCATCGGGGCTAATGGGTAATCCTCAACACGCATGACATAACCGAGCACCCCAGCACCGATCGTAGTCCAAATATCAAGTGGATTTCCTCTAAGCGCGTATGCGCCAACGAGCGAGAGGACAAAGATAACTGGCCACAAGTACTTCGGTGGAAAAGAAATAATCCGTGCCCAAAAGCGCGCACCAAGTAGGCCTACAATTAGAATAACAATGTACACTAGAAAGAATCCGACGAAGATCGAGTAGACGAGCTCGGGTTCGTCTTGGAATAGGGCGGGCCCGGGACGGATACCATGGACCATGAGTGCCCCTATGAGAATTGCCGTTACTGAGTCGCCAGGGATCCCGAGGGTAAGAGTTGGAATTAGTGCTCCGCCAGTCGAAGAATTATTTCCTGATTCGGCGGCCGCCACACCACGGATGTCACCGTGGCCGAACATGCCATCATCGAGCCACCGCTTTGCCTCATTGTAAGTAACAAAAGAAGCAATGTCTCCTCCTGCTCCAGGTATTGCTCCAATGATGCTCCCCGCAATGCTTGAGACAGCCGAAAGTGGGAGGATCTGACTAAGGGTTTCTCTGTCTGGAAATAGGTCAGTGATATCTTGGTCAGTCCCAGTTTCGTCTAATCCGACTTGATACCGGTATAAGCCTTCAGCGATACCAAACAGTCCAATCATTACTGCAATAAACTGAATGCCAGATGTGAGTGGCTGGTACCCAAATGTGAATCGAGCTGAAGACATCACAGGGTCAAGCCCAACCGTCGCTAAAAACATCCCGAGTAAACCAGAGATGAGGCCCTTAATTAGTGAGTCTCCACTCACACTGGCGATGATTGATAATCCGAAAACTGCGAGTGCAAAGTATTCAGGAGAGCCGAATTCAAGTGCAAAGGAGGCAATTTGCGGCGATACAAACGCTAACAACACGACGCTCACGGCACCGCCAATAAAAGAAGCAATCGTTGCGACAGAGATGGCTTGGCCGGCCTTACCCTGCTCCGCGAGCGGGAATCCATCAAAAACAGTGGCAGCAGCACTCGGTGTCCCCGGAGTACGAATGAGGATTGCCGGGATGGAACCCGCGTACAGCGCTCCACCATAGATGCCCAGCAAAAGCATCATACCAGGAACAGGATCCATACTAAATGTAAACGATACTAAAACCGCGACGGTCATCGTCGCGGTCATTCCGGGAAGTGAACCCATTATAATACCAATGAGGACTCCTGTAACAAGTAGGAGAAATGTTATTGGCTCAGTGACAGCTCCAATCGCTCCAGAGAGATTTGCAGCGAGATTCATCAGAGAATACCTACTGTCAAAGAGATGGTACGACCGAGTCCAAACGGTCCATCGGGGAGGGGCACATGAAGAAAGCCCACGAAAACGTTCTGGAGAATTACACTAATCCCGATTGCAAGCGGTACAATCACTCGGAAAGTATGTGCTCCCGAGTAGTACATGACTGCGATGAGAAAGACTATCGTTGTGAGTAGAAAGCCAGCTAGTGGAAGTAAAAGTGCATAACCAACGAGAAGTGTTACCGGGGCACCGAACCGGGAGAGATTACTTCTTGTCACGGTTTTTATATCCTGATCTCGCGACACAAAGGCATCAACAAGCTGTATAAACGCCAGTACAGCTACGCCTCCAGCGATGAACCGTGGAAACAGCGCCGGTCCAGGTGTCCCGCCAACTCCACTGGGGAAACTATTGCTGACAATGAACACCCCTACAGCGAACGCTACTAGCAGAACAGAACCGACCTCGTCAGTCCGAGAGAATTCCAACGACATCAATGCTTTCAGCTACTCTCCAAGGTCCAGATTTGATATAAGTTCCTCAAATTCGCCATTCTGCTGGTCCATGAATTGATTGAACTCCTCGGGGTCACGGTATACAAGCCCAAACCCGTTATTATTCATAAATTCTTGGAACTCATCCGAGTCATAGACCGTCTTATACACGTTATGGAGTGCTGAAACAGTCTCGTCCGGCGTCCCAGCAGGGACACCAAGTCCTCGCCAGGCACCGACAATTATGTCATAATCTGCATCTTGGAACGTCGGTGTGTCAGGGAAGATATCGACTGGTTCCTCGCCCATAACACCGAGTATCTTGAGAGGCCCATCTTGAACCTGTGTGGCGACCTCGGCAGCACTCGCTGTCGTAGCCTCGACCTCACCATTTACGACTGCTGTGGTAGCAGGGGCGCCTCCGTCATACCCGACATGATTAACTTGATCTTGAATCCCTGAAGCTTGTGCGAACCGTGCCGCTGCAAGGTGCCAAATGGCGCCGATGCCGGAGTTAGAAATCTGAATCTGCTCATCAGTATTCTGAGCGTGTTCGGCGAATCCCTCAATCGTATCGTATGGAGCGTCCTCGTGAACAGTCAAGGCAGCTGGGTCAAAATTGTACTGCATAACGGCCTTGAAATCGTCGGGTGTGATGTCTGAGATATCAAGATGTGAAATAGTACACACCTCAACAGTTAGCACCCCGACTGTTGATCCGTCCGGGTCTGAGTTGGCAACCCGCCGGAAGCCTGCACTTCCGCTGCCACCAGTCACGTTGCTCACAAAGAAGGAAGAATCAGATTGATCTCCAGCTAACGACGCCAACTGCCGGGCGGTTCGGTCCGTGCCGCCGCCCGACGCCCATGGACAGATCATCTCAATCTCACTGGAGAGCGTATTGCTTCCAGAGTCTGTTGAGCCTCCTCCGTCTGAGCCATCGGACGATCCATCACTATCGCCATTATCACTACCGTCGCCACCGTCACTACCGCCTTGACATCCTGCTAGCGCGACAACCGATGCGGTACCACCAACTCCTTTGAGAAACGTTCGCCGCTTTGCAAAGTCATCTGACATGGCGGTCGGGCATTTCATAGTAAATAATTATAAATCCTTTGTTCATTCCAATATCGTACGATTGTGGATTTAACGACTCTAACAGTTTCAACGCGTATTGTTTATCGAAAGTGCGCTGTACCTCTTAACAGAAGCTGCATGAGTTAGAAACTGTGTCCACCAACTCTGACGGGTTATAGATTCGGTTGGTAAATTCTTGAATACCGCGGCGACAGGAACAGCAGGACCGTTCGATATTGAGGGTTATCAATGGCTTCGGCGTTGATTCTCACTCCACAGATACTGTGTTAATTTTGTATAAATAGACGCCGAAGCGGTCGTTTTACCCTCAGAAGGGTTTAAAAATATACATTCTACCATTTAGTGATTACGTACTCACCGCAGCATATAGAATTTGAGATTTAAATTATGTGTAGTAGGTCAAACACGTGTCAGTCAGCAGGTTCGGTTACTGTCGGAGTTCCGGTGATGTAGCCATCAAGATCGATACGTCGGAAGGCGACGTAAGTAACAACACCTACCGGCAGTCCAACGATCCATGAGAGGTTCAGAACAGGCATACTTGCTCCAGCCCCGATGAGGAGAGCAAGAATTGCGGACGGTGAAACGCCACTGACGTACCAGAACCGAGAGTCCTCAGATTTGTCGTATAGAGCATCAACATCGCTGAACCGATCCTGCACGATCCAGTAATCGGCTATGAGGATACCGAGCGCGGGGCCGAGGAATGCCGAGTAGAAGTTAATGAAGGTAAAGAACCACTGACTACTGAACAACACCCAGGGGAAGGTAACAACCGAAAGGACGCCCGTAATGAGGACGCCTTGTTTCCAAGAAACACCGAGTGTGTCTTGGAAGACGTGGGTAGGTGGGAGGATGTTGAGAGTCAGGTTGGTGGAGATTTGTGCGCCGATAATAAACACGAGCATCATAGTTCCGAGTATAGGTGTCGGAGCAACTGCCATAATGGCCGCAATCGGATTAGGATTCCCGGTTGAGACGCCGAAGGTGATACCGACCAAGAGCATGAAGAGTAGAGGCGGGAGGATCCCGATACTGGCACCGAAGATGTGGTTACCCGCACCATCGGACTGTTCAAGATGTCGGCTGAGATCGGAGGCATTGAGAGCCCCGGTAATGATCACGCCGACTGACGCAGCAATGACGGTGACGAATTGCATCCCCCACGAACCGCCATACGTGAGGACATCTTGTGGAATCCCCTCCGTGGTGAGGACGATATAGACGGTGTACGCGAGGAGGATAATGATGACCCCGGCAGCAATAGAGTCGAACCATTCGATCGAGGTCACGCCTCCCCAAGCGAGAGCCAGGTTGAGGAAGAGGAATAGGAAGAAGTAGACCCAAATATTCCCGAATCCGAATAATGTGTCTGTGATGGTTAATATCGCTTGAGCACCGATCCAGTTGCCAACACCAAACCAAGCGATGGCGGGGATAATACGTACTAAATTAGGTATTATAGCGCCTCTTGCGCCGAATGCTGACCGAGTCTGCACGGCGTACGGGATACCCTCCTCGTATCCCGGGAAGCCATTTAGAATGAAGAATCCAGTTACAAGCGCCGCACCGATGAGACACGCGAGCGCCGCTTGTGCCAAATTAAGTTGTCCCTGCGGATAAACGGCGAAGAACGCTACTGCGAACGCCTGAACAACAATGAGGGACGACCACCATACAGGGATATACGTTTTTAGTCCCATCTCACGGTCGCTCGCTGGAATTGGACCTAGGCCTTCTGATCCGCTATCATTACTCATGATGACAGTCCGCGAATTGATAAGAAGTATACTAAAAGTTAATTAAGCAGCAAGACTGCCCGCTATGCAATCGCATACCATATCAACTATAGAATGTCGTCCCGTAGATGACTATCATCGGCGTCGACATCGGAGGGACGTTTACTGACGTCTTTCTGATCGACAACGAAACCGAGACGCAAGCTATCCACAAGGTTAGTACAACTGACGACCCGTCGGTCGGCGCACTCACGGGTATCCGAGAGATTTGTGAGATGGCGGATACACCACCGGAAAACGTCGACTACGTCCTTCATGGGACGACTATCGCGACTAACGCCGTCCTAGAACACGAAGGCGTCGAAACGGGAATGATCACAACAGAGAATTACCGCGATATCTCCCACATCGGCCGACATCAGCGTCCTCAGAATTATTCCATCCAGCAAGATATTCCGTGGCAATCAAACCCACTCACGAAGCGTCGGCACCGCAAGACAGTATCTGAACGTCTCACACCGCCTGATGGCAATGTGAAAGTCCCTCTCGACGAAGATGCTGTTGTGGATGCTGCTCGTGAGCTGAAAGATGAGGGAGTAGAAGCCATCGCTATCTGTTTCCTCTTTTCATACCTCAACGATGTCCATGAGCAGCGAGCCAAGGAGATCGTAGAAGACGTCTATCCAGAAGCATATGTGACCGCATCAAGTGAGGTGTACTCACAATTCCGAGAGTTCGAGCGGTTCACAACGACTGCGATGAATGCGTTCATCGGGCCGAATGTCGTCGAATACATAAACCGGTTCAAAAAAGAACTCACCAGTTATGGGATCACCGCTGACCTCCATATCATGCAGTCGAATGGCGGGATTGCCACTGATGGAATGGCTGCCGAGAAACCGGTGAGCCTCTTACTTTCTGGACCCGCTGCCGGCATCCTTGGCGGACAATGGCGGAGCGAACTCAGCACACCGACAGATGAGGACCCGAACACAATTACTCTCGACATGGGCGGGACAAGCGCTGATATCGGGATTATTGACGATGGGGAGGTGACAGAGGCAAATATTCGTGAGACAGAGATCGGCGGCTATCCTGTAATGGCACCAATGATCGATATTGAGACCATCGGTGCCGGCGGAGGTTCCATCGCATATGTCGACCAAGGTGGTGCGTTCCGCGTTGGGCCGAAATCGGCTGGTGCGAACCCTGGCCCGGCGAGCTATGGGCGGGGAGGTACTGAACCGACGGTCACGGACGCACACGTGGCGCTTGGTCGCGTACGCCCTGAGTTCTTCCTCGGAGGCGAAATGGATCTTGACACCGAAGCCGCGAAAGACGCAGTCTCGAAGACGCTTGCGAACCCTCTCGGTATGGAGATGGTGGATGCTGGTCTTGGCGTATTAGACATCGTCAATAATAGTATGGCGAACGCGATCCGGTCAAAAACGATTCAGAAGGGACGAGACCCGGCGAATTTCACGCTGGTTACGTTTGGTGGTGCGGGACCGATGCATGCGGCAGATCTTATTGAGGAACTCAACATCCCACGAGCAGTCATCCCTGTCAACCCTGGCGTGCTCTCTGCAGTCGGTCTCACCACGACAGATATCCAATACGACTACGTCAACACGGAGTTCAGCCTTATGTCTGATCTCGACCAAGACGGACTCCGAGACACGTATGACGACCTTGCCAATCAAGCCCGTACACAGTTACGCTCAGATGGAATCCCACGAGATCGGATATCTCTTGAGTTGACTGCTGACTGCCGGTACGAGGGACAGGGCTACGAACTCAACCTCACCGTCGGTACAAGTGGGAAGATTGACGACATCGAGACAATCCGGCAGCGGTTCCATGAGGCACATGAAGCCGAGTTTGGTCACAACTTCCCAGGGAACCCCGTGGAAGTCGTGAACGAACGTATTACGGGGTATGGAGAGCTTCCTTCCTCAGAACAGGTCTCATTCCCAGAGGCAACGACACCGGTCGCAGATCATGTGCTTGCTGAGGAAGTCGTCTACTTCCGTGACGACGAGGAGTCCGTCGCATTGGACACGCCGTTCTTTGAGCGGAACGACCTCAGGGCCGGCCATTCGATCGAGGGTCCGGCCATTATTGGTGAGAAAGACTCGACTACGGTCGTTCCACCGAATTTCACCGCGACCGTCTTGGCGCACGGAGACCTCGAACTGACTCAAACGGAGTGATTACAATGTCCAATACAAACTCAAAACATACGGTACGCGAACAGACAAAACCGCTCGTCGCCGTTGATAATCCGGAGGATGAAATCGATCCAATTCAGCGCCGCGTCATCGGAGGGAGCCTAATCAACATTTGCGACGAGATGGGTCACAAGCTCACTCGAATGAGCTATTCAAGCATCATTCGGGAGTCCGAAGACTTTGGGTGTGCACTCCTTGACGAACAAGGCCGTCAGCTCTGCGAAACAGACAGCACGCCGCTCCAGATGGGACCGATCCCTGCCTACGTGCAAGGGGTTATCGACCTTTTCGAAGAACGCGACGAAGCGTTCAATGAAGGGGACGTGATCCTCCACAACGATCCGTACTATGGTGCCAGCCACGCACCGGACTTTGGCATCATCATACCGGTTTTCCACGAGGGAGAACTCACTGGATTCTCTGTAACGACTGCCCACCATCTTGAGATCGGCGCCGACAAGCCAGGGACATGTATTATCGAAACCGTCGATTCATATAGCGAGTCGATCCGGCTCAGTGCGCTGAAAATCGTTGAGGAGGGTGATCGTAATGACACGGCGTGGGATATGATCGCCGACAACATCCGGACACCTGACATGGTGATGGGCGACATCGAGGCACAGATCTCGGCCGCTCGAGTTGGCGCCCGCCGTTTGACAGAGTTGTTTGACGACTACGACCACCACACGGTCAAGATTGCGGGACAGGCATTAATGAACTACTCCGAGCGGATGCTGCGGAGTGAAATTTCAAAACTCCCCGACGGGACGTACTCGGCAGAAGGGTATATCGACGGATACCTCGAATCAGAAAACCCCGCGGAGAAAGACGTATTCCTAGCAGTAGATCTTGAGATTGACGGAGATGATATTGAAGTCGATCTTTCCCGGTGTGACGACCAGCTCGACAATAAACCCATCAATATGCCATTTGAGGGTGCAGTCATCCCCGCAGTTCTTCTTGTTATTCGATCGACGCTCCTAGACACGGAGAAATTTGAGATGGTACCGCAGAATGATGGCATCACGAGACCGGTTTCGGTACACGCCCCGAAAGGATCTATCGCTAATCCCCGGTTCCCAGCACCGACAATTGCACGATTTACACCTGGAAATCGTATAGCAGATTTGACACTAAAAGCGCTGACCGAGGTAGTTCCGGAAAAAACGTGCGCTGGAATCGGAAATCTGAAAGTATCCACGAATAGTGGTGTGACAGACGATGATGAGTACTGGGTCTATATGGACATCTCGTCAGGGAGCTATGGGGCACGACCGACGAAAGATGGTCTTGACGCCGTCGACACGCTCTACGCGAACACGCGGAACAACCCAATCGAGGATATTGAGAGCCATTACCCACTCCGAGTGAGTCGATACGAACTCCGCGAGAACGATGAGGGAGCAGGGGAGTTCCGCGGCGGCTACGGCCCGATCCGGGAACTTCAGTACCAGACTGACGGCCGTATGTCCATTGAAGGCGATGGAAGTAAGTACCCTCCATGGGGATTCGCTGGGGGCCAAGATGGGTCGCCAGGAGCTCTCCTTGTTGAAAGTGAGATTGACGAGACAACGCCTCGATCGAAGATGTCGAACAAACCGATCAGCGAGGGGCAGCGCGTAACGCTCATCGGCCCCTGTGGTGGAGGTTGGGGGGATCCTCTTGACCGTGATCCCGAGCGAGTTCAAGCTGATGTTCTCGATGACTTAGTGAGTCGCGAGCGCGCCAAAGAGGTCTACGGCGTCGTAATCACGGAGGACGGCGAAATCGATCAAGAATCTACGGTTGAGCTCCGCGAGGATCGTCGCTGATCACACCCTCCCCCGAGCCCTTTCGCGCCCAAATTCTGGAATTTAAAGACTTTTCAACAGGAAGATTTTCGAGGAGTCACATTGAGATATTAATATGCAGATTAGCGAAGAGCGACTCCGATCTGATATCGAAAAAAATGCATCATTTGGGGCGATTGAACACGAGGGACATGGACGAACAGCCTTAGCCGGTACGCCACCAAACGGGTCTGCACGCGACTATTTTGTAGAGCGCCTTGAGGATGCGGGACTTGATGTCAAAGTTGACGCTGTGGGGAATATCGTTGGGCGCTGGGTGCCAAAAACAGCGGATCCTAATGCAGATGCCGTTGCGGCGGGGAGCCACTTAGATTCCGTTAGAGAAGGCGGCATGTTTGATGGCCCGCTCGGTGTTTATGCCGCTCTTGAGAGTGTCCGTGCATTCCAAGACGAAGGAGTTGCGGTGGAACGGCCGGTAGAAGTTGTCTGTTTCACAGAAGAAGAGGGCCAGCGATTTGGGAGCCTACTAGGCTCGTCTGTTGCATCCGGCCAGACATCGGTTGAGGATGCGCTCGCTCACACTGATGATGAAGGAGTTACGCTGGCTGAAGGCCTCGAAACGATCGGCTATGCTGGGGACGGCCGTGTGAATGCCGAAGAGTGGGATGCATATCTTGAACTCCACATCGAACAAGGTCGACGTCTTGAATCGGCAGGCGTGCCTATCGGTATCGTCACTGGGATAACAGGGATTACTCAGGCAACGGTCAATATCCAAGGGGAGGCAAACCACGCAGGAACAACCTCAATGACCCATCGCACGGACGCGCTGGCTGCAGCAAGTGAATTTATTCTGGATATTGAACGCGCAGCGAATCATACTGTTGAGGCTGAAAGTGAATCCGCTGTTGGGACTGTTGGCCGAGAGATAGTCAGCCCCAACTCAACAAATGTAATCCCGGGAGAAGTTACGCTGGGAGTCGATATTAGAGATATCGAATCGGATAGCATTGCGAACATCGTGAGAGATGCAAAAAAGAGCTTGGAGCGGCTGGAGGACGAACGTGGCGTAAGCACATCGTATGTTACTGACCTAGATATCAATCCGGTTCCCATGAGCGATCGTTGCCAAGATGCGATGCGACAGGCTACGGAAGAAATGAAGCTTGACGCACCAAAACTTCCCTCTGGGGCAGGGCATGATCCGATGCGTATCGCGAGTGTGACGGATGTTGGTATGCTCTTTGCGCGCTCAAAGGACGGAATTTCACATAATCCGATGGAATGGACTTCATGGAGCGATTGCGCTACCGCTACGCGTGTCCTCGGTGAATCAATCGCTAACCTTGCCTCAAATTAGATTTCAAAAATTTCCACTTTCCTTCGGCTCCTGAATCAACACAAGACGATCTTCTCGGGTTTAACCAACGTAGAGTCCACCAATCTCCACTTGTGTTGGTTAAGATTTCTTGTATATTGATGAGAGAGCCCTCCATCTCGACCAAGTCACACAGGCCCCCCGGAGTTCCGCTCAGCGTGCCCCGCCGACCGCATCCGCACTCCGCTTCAGCCGAATAATGAGACTGATCAAAAAGGTCCCAATCATCACCAAGAGAACGTTGACCGCACCGCCGACGGCGGGTTCTGGAATCGACACGATGACGGCTCCCTCCGTGACACTCACCGCGCCGACACAGAGCAACACGGCGATGGTATAGGTAACGGTGGCATCAAGCACCGTCCCACGAGTTAGTCGGCGAGCGCGGATCGCCTGCCCGAACGACACGCCATAAATAGTGAACGCGCCGGCCGCAAGCGCCAAAATCACCTGTGCAAGCACTGTCGGGCCAACCCACACGACAATCGGGAACTGGATTAACGCAAGAAGCATGAACCCGGTCTCAATGCGCCGAGCGGTCGACAGCGAGATCCGGGCCCCTGCGGCGGATGTCGCCGGCTGCGCGTAGTACAGTTCCCGCAACGAGAGGGCAAGAAAGACAGCAAAAAACAGCTGTGCGAGGAGTCTGAACGCAACAACAACGGTCCCAACTCCCGGGGACGTGGTTTCGATAACCAACAGCGCCGAAAACACCCCACCGACAGCTGTCGACAGGGCAACGTACCGCCAGACAAGCGTATCATGTGGCTCGTGTCGCGCCGTCACCAACGCATACCACGTCGTTCCGAGACACGCGCCAAACACGAGGACCGCGGCGACGAACCGAGTGATACCAGTTCCAGAGGCCGCCGGAGTTGCACCGACAACCGCCGAAAACGAACCCGGTATACTCACAGCAGGACCGGTCTCGAAGAGCACTCGGCCGACGCGTTCGGCAAGTTGGTCACGCACCGTTGTCCTCCGACATCAAGTCTCGTTTAAATGCTGCTGCAGACGCGTACCGTTCCATCTTGGCCGGCTTGAGCGACTTGGTCAGGACTGTCGACAATCCGTCGGGGACACGGTTCACGACATCCCCCACCGGGCGGACCGTCCCATCGTCATGGATCGGTGGACGCCCAGTCAGTAGTTCATACCCGATCACACCGAGCCCGTAGATGTCAGTCGTAACGTCGACGGCACCGTACCGCTCTGGAGCAACGTGTTCCGGCGCTGCGTAGACACGAGGCACGTTGAGGAGCTCTGTCGTCGCTTCAAATACTGCCCGAAGTCCCCAGTCACCAACCCGGGGTAAGAGCCACGCATTAGGGTCTCCGACCGCAGTGACGAACGTGATCGCACCGGGCCAAAACCCGCCGTGGAGCACACCTGCGGTATGGGCGTAGTGGAGGGCGTCGGCAACCTGTAATAAGATCCATCCAGCCTCCATTGGTGATACCGGTGTGTCTCGTTCGATGAGCGATCCCGGCGCGCCTTGCTCAGAAATGAGCCACGGCACCGGCCGTGTTCCGTAGTCAACAACCCGAGCCATGGCATCATGATCGTCGATTCGACACCACCGATCGATTGCGTTCTGGAAGGCTGCGTCGTCAATACTGCCGACACGTGGTGCCCGTCGACGCGTTGCGGTGAACTCGCGACCGCCCTCAGTGATCCGGATACTTTCGATCGCCGACCCGCCATATCCGCCAGCAGAGGTGTCTAACTCGTAGGCGGAGAGCGGCCGATCGAGTCGCGGTGGCTTCATCGGGAAGTCATCCGGTGGATGTCCAGGTGTTGCTGGCGAGTCCCTGTCGGGGCCAGACTCACTCTCCTCGGTCTCCGTTTCGACGCCGGCGGTCCCGACCGGTGAGCTCGTTTCTTCGCCCTCATCAGCGATAACCGATCCACCAGAGTCCAGCTCATCCGGCCGATAGCCAGCCACAATCCGTTGACCGACGAGGTCGTCAATCAACTCCGCTTCAACGGCCCCATCGATGATGTCGGCAACCGCCTCTTGATTGTGTTCAGCAAGCACCGCGAGGGTTCGAAGGATAACTGGTCTGGCGTTGGGATTGCGAAGCGCCCGCTGGAACCGGCTGGTGCAGGCATCAACGAGTGAGGGCGTTTCTGTGACGACAAACCGAAGTGCCCAGGACGCAGCCCGTTGCACCTCTGGGTCATCATGTTCTAACTGCGCAACGAGCCGGGTGGTTCGCGCAGCGTCGAACGATTCCGGATCAGTGAGCGCTGTCTCAAGCAGATCGTCCGGATCCGGCGTCACATCGGTTCGGTCCATGGTAGTCGAAGCGACAGTGCGTCGTCACAGCGTCTACTCTGTTAGAAGAGGGTCCGATACATAAATCGCAGCGAATTCCATCAGTCGTCTATCCACGCGGCGAACTGCGTTTCGTTGGCCCACTTGAGATAGTTTCGCGAAACTCTGTCAGCAGTGATTGAAATCAGGTTTTGAAAGCGTCAACGACGGTCTAAACGAACGATTCTTTGAGGCGGGCCTTGGCGCATTCTTATTCATTTGGGCTCTGTTGAAACCCATAGGATCTGATAGGATCAGCCTGCGAGATATAGAGGATTCATACAGCACGTCGACAGCGTTCATTTCGCTCTCGAACTACTGAACCAGCCGTACTATCCTGAGTGCGTATTGACCGTCGGATCTTCTGCCAGTTCAGATAGATGTTCTGATAGCCGTGCTGACTCGATGGAAACACTGCTATCCCTAGAGAGCGTGAGGTAAGCATGGGACGCAAGAGACCGACCTGTATTCAGTGCCTTAGAGCACGTCGTGCTGACTGGTCCATGCGCGAAAGAAGCCGAATCATGGGCGTTACAGCTCGGATGCCGCGCCGCGCGGCATCCGAGAAAGCCCGAATAGGTGAATATCTGCCTCACGCGCTGGCGTCCCGAGTCACGAGATCGTCCCCCCGACAACAACGGTGACTGTGTCGTTATAGCGACGAGGGAGCTCAGGGCCGCCGACCGGGCGGCCCTGAGTGGCCGGTCGGGACCACTAGTAGCTTCAGCTATCGCCAGACAGCGACCGCACCGCAGCACACGTTTCGACCGCCTGCCGGCTGTGACAGCAGCAGATCCCCCGACGGCGTAATCATTTTATTATCAGCCGTGGATTATTTGGTCAGCAGCGTTTCCATAGGTGAATACAGAGCGCGTATCGGTCACACCGATTTTTCGATGTCGGTGATTTCAAATCGTGCCCCACCTTGCTGGCTCTCTGTCACATTAATTTTCCAACCGTGAGCGTCAGCAATCTCTTTGATTATTCGGAGGCCGAATCCAGTTCCATTGTCTGTGGTTGAGTAACCTGTCTCAAATATGTCCTCGCGTTCAGACTCGGGGATGCCAGAGCCGGTGTCCGCGATGAAGAATCCGCTATCCATCTCTCCAACGCGAACTGTCACGTCACTACCTCCGTGCTCAACGGCATTACGATACAAGTTCTCGAACAATTGCTGGAGGCTACTGGTATCAGCCCGGATGGTTAGACTGGCTTCAGTATTCAACTCGGCCGATTCGGTCATAACATTCTGCCAACTCTGCTCAGCCGCATCTGATACTCCTACTGAGTCCTTCTCGCCAATCTGTTCACCCTGTCGTGCCAGTGTTAGCGTGTCGTCCAATAGTGTCTGACATCGGTCAACTGCGTTGGCCGCGTCGGCAAGGTGCCTACTGTCACAGTCACTACAGGCCAATTCCAACCTCCCTTCAGCGACATTTAATGGGTTTCGAAGGTCATGACTGATAATGCTCGTAAACTCATCTAAACGTCTATTCCGACGCTTGAGTTTCTGCTCCCGACGCTTTTGCTCGTTGATATCACGAGTGGCACCGACAATCCAGTCTACCTCGCCGTCCATTTTGACCGGCGAAATATGCGTTTTCCAATAGACAATTCCATCGTCGGCTGGCGAGTCCTTGTTTGGAACCTGCTCCTCGTCGAGCGTCTCCTCGTAGCTGAGTGACACTTCGTTTTCAATACACTGACGATACTTGCCCTCAATTTCTTGTCCACGCGCCTTGCCGAAGAGTTCCTGCGGTGTCCTCCCTTTGAGATCATCGTTTGAGAGACCAGTTGCCGACTCAAAGGCTTGGTTTACTCGCTTGACGCTGAATTCATCATTCGAGTGTTCAATAATAAATAACATGTCTTGTGCATTTTCGAACAACGTCTCGGTTTGCTCAAGGGTATTAATTCGCTCTTTTTCATCTGTGATGTCCTGTACGTACCCCCGTACTATCTCTGTACCCTCCTGTTGAATACGCTGACCTTGTGTAGTGACCCATCGCTGTTCCCCATCGGCTCTAGTCACTCGCACATCCATCTTGTACGGCTCACCGGCTTCGAGACACTCCCGGAACCGTGTTTTGAGTCGATTCAAGTCTTCTGGATGGTAAAACTCAAATGCCTCGTCTAATCGAAGCTCGGATTCGGGGTCAAGGCCGTATATCCGTAGCTCGCCAGCGGTGTGCGTTGTCTTGTCCTCATTTGCGTCGTATTCCCACGCACCAATCTCGGCCAGTTGCTCCATCTCTGACATCAGATTGTGGGTCTGTTTTAGCTCCTGCTCGCGTTGTTTTCGATCAGTAACATCACGAGCAACTATAGCCACGGCTTTGTTCACGTCTTCGTCCATGGAGTTCTGAGTCGTCGAAACGCGTGAGAATCGGTGTTCAAAGACTGATTCCGAGCCGCCGGCAGCTACTGTCAGTTCGACTAGATCCGGCTTCTCATCTTCGCGGTCGTTTAGTGTCGTAGCAAGCGCCTGCTCAAACTCTGCGGTATCGGAAGTGTCGGCAGTGTACTGTTCGACAAACGGTATAATTGGCTCGCCGCTAACTTCCTCGGCTGCGAGGCTAACGTTGTCAAGAGATTGTTCATTCGCATAGACGATCGTCTGGTCCTGATCCACTACAAAAACCGCATCGTTGATGCTCCCAAGTATGTCTCTGTACTGCCTGAGTTGTTGTTCACGCTGTTTATATTTAGTGAGATCAGTAATCGCGCCTCTGACTTTTATTGTCTTGCCGTCGATCACGACGGAAGTCATCGTGATATCGACGTGTTGGCGGGTGTCATCAGCGGAGTGTAACTGCCATGTACCCTCTACTTGCTCCTGCGTCTGAATAACGGTATCAACCGCTATACGAACATCGTCCCCGTCGTCAGGTTGAAAAAAGCTCAGAAACCGCTCAAACGGTATCCGCTGGCACTCTACGTTCAAGAGTTGGCGTCCTCCGGGAGTTAGTACCAGTTCGTCGGTGGCAACGTCGAGTTCCCAACCCCCGGTGTCACCAGCAGACTCAGTGAGGCGCATCAACTCCTCCTGTCTCTCGGCGCGTTGTGCCTCACGTCGCGCCTGAACGGCATTTTTTATCCGGTTGGCCAGCAATTCGAACTGTTCGGTGCCGCTTTGTTTTTGTAAATAGTCGGTGACACCGGCAGAGATGGCGTCACTGGCGAGTTCCTCACTACCCTTACCAGTAAAAAATATAAATGGGAGATCCGCGTCTCTCTCCCGAACGGTCCGCAAGAATTCAATCCCATCTATGCCCGGCATGTTGTAATCCGAGACAATACAATCAGGCGGACAATCAGCGAGGTGTTGTAGGCCTTCGTCGGCGCTGGTGACAGTCTCAACGGTGAACCGGTCGTCATCGCGTTCGAGAAATGTCTTGGTCAAGTCAGCAAATTCTGGCTCATCGTCAACATGGAGGAGGCGGACTTGTGATTGGTCATCAAGGGGCATGACTTGACATCGTATCAGACAGTGTAAAAAGGGTTGTGGATAGGATCATGAGGGAAGATATTGTGTAGTGCTATGCTGAGTAGATCCTCCCCATCTCACATGAATTTCTGATAAGTAGCGAGGAAGCACGCGGTTTAATTGGTATATGAGTTCCCTGTACTGAGCAATTACTCTCTCGTAGCTCGGCTTCGGTTCGCTGCACGGCTGCTGAAACCTATCATCAAATGAGGGATTCAATAAGGTCGGCTCACTAAATACAGAGAGAGGTAAATGCGGAGCCACGGTCGCTTTAGCACAACAATGGGTCTGCTCACTACGTTGCATGCGTCCACAATCCTCCAAGGAACCGTAATCGAAGTCATCCGTTTTTCGGGAGCACTGCTCGCAGTCTATGGAGCGGCTAGCATCGCAATCTGGGTAGGAGCGACCCACACCTACTACGCCTGGACAGGCCAACGAGACAAACTTTCGGTAGTTGTTGCAGGGCCGAGTTTCATACGAGAGGGACCGGCATTTCGGGAAGTACTCTGGAAATTTGGAGGGCCATTCTGCGTTCTCAGTGGGATTCTGATCATTGCCTACCTGACGAACTTCGCGATCCTCTGCCCGTTATCCACCCGCTTTGAGTTCGTTCCAGCCATCTACTGCGACGGCTATCCAGATATCACTTAGACGGCGATCGGACATTCTTAGTCACCCACTTGAGCTCGCCCGAGTAGAAGAATCACTATGCGAGATATGCGCGCTGTATTCAGCATGGCCTCTCCAAACTACCGGGAGTTGAGGATTTAAACAAAGCCTTCGTCTGATACACTACGATCCACAGTGTGTATTCGTTCGCTGTTAGTCAAGCCCGAGTGCAGCCGTGAGAGCCGCCTTCGCTCCCTCATGGAGGCTCGTGCCATGTCCAACGAGAATGTGGTCGGGATCCCACTCTGCGAGCTCCTGCGGGGTTTCCTCAACCGCAGGGTGAATACCAACTGCGTCGCCGTCCTCCCGGAATGATGGCAGTGTCCCAAGCGTTTCGGGGACGAGCAATATCTTGCGCTCATCGTTCCAGAGGACGGCCTCTTCCCATTCATCATCGAGTCGCAGCATGTGAACCTCATACGCTGACTCAGAGAGCGCCGATTCAGTAGCCTCCGCTTCGACGTCGAGTTTTTGGCGGGTGAGCGACATCTCCTTCGGCACAGCAACAGCGGTATCATGCCGACGCGCCACCGTCGCAGCGTCGCGCGTGTGTCGATCTTGAAGGACGATGACACCGGCTACGTCACCTACCGCATGGAGGTGCTCGTCGAGTCCCTCGACGTCGACCGGATCGACAAGCCAGACACCGGCGTCCGTCGTTAGCGCGTGACTTGCTCGGCGGGCATCTTCATCAGGGTATGCGATCCAGCTGAATCCACCATCCCACTCTGTTGTCTCAGCAAGACTCACTTCATCAGACGTATCGGTATCAGCCATACGCATCTATTGGGTGGCCTCGCCCATACGTCTGTGCCCCGGTTGGGAGGCGGTGTTCAGATAAGGATTAAAAACTGAGGCGGTACGTCTTCAAAGTGATCTATGCCCAAAAACGACCGCCTCAACGGCTGTTTAGACGATATTAACTTAGATTTTGCGGAGCGAGAAGCAACACCGAAGCTGTTGATGAAGCTCAGTATTCAGCTCCATCCTGCTGGATTATCGCTTGGAATACTGTTTGTTTCTTGAGGTATTCGGTGTTAACCGGGTTCGATCTACTGTTCATAATTGGGTTCACAAGGCCGATTTACAGCCGAAAACTGGTCGGAGCCCGAATCACGTTGCGGTTGATGAAACGGTGATTCAGCTTGACGATGAACAATATTGGCTGTATGCAGCCGTCGATCCCGACTCAAACGATTTACTCCACACAAAGATTGAACCGACAAGAACGAACGTGATCGCGGATCAGTTTTTCGCGGAACTCCGTGAAAAACACGATTTGGATGACACGATCTTTCTCGTTGATGGGGGGGTTCCACTACACCGAGCTTGTGACAAACATGGCCTCGATATCAGATACGAACGACATGGAAATCGGAACAGCGCAGAATGTGTTTTTCGTGAGTTAAAACGTAGAACTACCAGTTTTTCAAACTGTTTTAGCAACGCCGAAGCAGAAACTGCGAACAAGTGGCTCAGATCCTTCGCATTCGCATGGAATCAGCTTATCTGAACACTATGCCGCGCCCAAAGTTGTTTACGACGGTTCGTTCACCGGCCGAATGCTTATGACACTACTCAGGTAATATGCTGGTAATGAGTACTGAAACGAGCACGAACGACGATCCCCAGAGTGGGCGAACCATCACGCTCACTCAGGCAGACGACGGCTGGTGGGTCGCCCGTGACGAGGAGACAGGTGTTGCGAGCCAAGGTGAGACGAGACAGGACGCCCTCGACAACCTCGACGAGGCAGTCGCGCTCCACAAGGGAGAGATCGGCGAGTCGATCGATACTCGTGAGGAAGAAGAGAACGTACTCGAGGAGCTCGGTATCGATCCGGATGAGGTAGCGCAGGCTCGTGATGAGCACGATGGCCTCCCCGACTTTATGCAGTAACTCGGATGGCGTCACGCGATTTCTCTGGGCGCGACATCGTCAAGGCACTCACGAAAAACCGCTTCGTCATTGTTGACCGAACTGGTAGCCACGTCAAGCTCCGGTACGAGCACCCGACAAACGACGATGATGTCCGCGTCGTCTCTGTACCGCAACACGACCGGATCTGAATTGGCACGTTGCGCAACATTGCAGACCAGTCCGGGGCGGAGGACTTCGAGAAGTGGTGTCAGTGGATCGAGCAGCAGTGCTGATACGCCAATCAGCAAAATCACTCTGAATTCGAGAACACTCATGCCCAGCGTGCGGTCACACCGAAGATAGAGACTTGAACGCGGTGAAGAACATTCTTTCTCGCGGTCGCTCACAGATAGGGGCGGGACTCTCCGAACCAACGCCTGTGCAGACTGCGCTCCCTACGGGAACCGTTTCTTCCTGCAAAACGCGTCGTGGAAGCAGGAAGCCCCGAGGCCTGACCTCGGGGTGAGTTTACTGATTCAGTACTTCGGCTCTGTTAAAATCCTCAACTGGTGATATGTCCTCAACGACTTGCTGAATACAGCGCGTGAGTCTCGTACCAACCCCGCTCTGAATTACAGAGAACCCGAACCGGCGTCACGAGGGTACTACTTTTTACGTTTCTGCTATTTTAATCCATATTCCTCTGGATCATACTCACCAAGTACGGGTACAGACAGTATTAGTGTTCCACACACAGCCAAAGAAACCCAGAACATATCTACACTGAGTGGGCCAACAGTGACCAGACTATTGCCTGGGTTAGAGAACACGATAGTCATTATTATCCCGCATACACCAAGAATTGGGAGTCGGTAATAGTGGATTTTTGTCAAGATCCGTAGCACGTTTCAACAGTCTCCACAATCGCGAATCATAATATTTGTGAACGACGCTTCTTTCGCACGCAGAGTTGTGAAAACTGCTGATTCATTCCTCACGTAGATGTGGATGCCAATCAGTGCCTTGGATATACACTCTGATGACACCAATGGGGATCAGATACGCTAATGACACGAAGTGTGGAATAGAGTAACCATCAATATCCATCGCAATTACAACACTGACAATGATGAACGTAACCGGAATAAAGACATAAAACAGAATGAGGTACAGTTCACTGAGGGGAATAAACCCAAATTTGAGTGCCTCTGCTGGTGTTCGGTTCTGATATCGCTGATCAGCGATGAAATGTCGCCACACCCGACTTAGTTGGAAGATACCGACCCCGATAATTGCTGTACCGGTAGATAGTGTGAGTATCGATCCAAGAGGTGGAGCGACTACAAAGAGTCCACCCGCAAGAGTGGTAGTCACCACGATTTGCTTCGCCGCAAATCGGATATTACGCCGATAGATCGGTGGAAGCCTCGGAAGCTTAATCAAAGGCGTTGGCTCCTCATCCCATTGCTCGTCGGGTTCCCGAAGGTGTTCCCGGATCGGCTGGGGGGTAAAAAAGGCGGTCCCGATGAATAGGATATTGATGACAACGATTTCAAGCACGTACAACAGGATAAGTTCTCCAATATTCCACCCGAAAGCGACCGTCCCAGCAACAAGTGCAGCGTTCAGTACCAAGGCTGGAATATAATCGCTCGGCTTTCCGACGTGTTCTGGCAGGTATTCACAAAGATGCGTCCAGAGTGACATACAAATGAATCTGTTCGGTATCAATGATCTGCTGTCTGGGCAGTAATAAAATACGACCTCATGCAGTTCAATGAGGTGGCATAAGGAGGGTACTTCGATGGGATTCAGTGATGGATCCTCACTTGGCGTTGACACTCATCTCCGAGAGCTATGTGCGGTGCTCATATCGAACGGAATTCCACTGATCGATGTCGGCGTGTCGAGATAGAATATCAGCGTGCTGGTGGTGCTCTATTGGTTAGAACTCACAGTGATCTTCTTTTTTTGCGGTACTCCAAGCACTACTCGTCGGTCGACGATCAGATTAACTCAACGGGAGTGATAATCGGCGCGCTGGCTGATCGGCGGGTATCTCTGTCAGTCCCCCGGACAGATGTTGCAATTCATTTGATTACTTAATAGAGGGATAAATATTCATATCCGTATGTCCTTCTTTCAGTCGGTGAAATTCTTCTGGCACCCCCGCGTTAGCAGTACAATACCCCACCTGAAAATCTGATTCGCTGACTTCAGCGTGAAGGAAATGAAGTTGCCGTGCTGAATTCATCCTCTGTATCTTGCACGCCGCTACTGACATATTATGGAGAAGTCCGTAACAGAGGCTGATTTTGGCCGTGTTTCTCTGCCTAAGACACGGAACAGGAAGTATACGGGAGACGACCGATCAGCCGGTATGACGGACGACGCCTCAACGAGCGGGCCTAGCCCTGAGGTTGACCGAGCTACGTCACACCCTAACACTTACTCGGATCGGGCGTACACGTGGCTTTCACGGAACGGGCTCTACATTTGGGCCGGGATTTCTATAGTGGCAATAGCGCTAGGAGCACTTGCCATCCCGCTTTTGGCCTTCGGGTCATTAGCAGCGATCGGTGGAGAAGAGTCGATACTCGCTGGCGGAACCGCCATCGTTCTCCTCTGTACTGTCTTACTACTCGGTTTGGCAGTCGTACTACTCAGTTACGCATACTTAGAGGTAGATCGTCGAGGGGTCCCGTTCGTCGGAGACGGCAGTGCGCGGACGCTAGCATATGATGGCATCCGAACAATAGAAACGGTCGCAGCGGGAACGTTCATCGGCGGACTCCTCACAATGCTCGGACTAGCGGTTTCAGTGGGTGATATCCCGACAATACTCTCAGTTACCGTGGTAGCAGCCGCAATCGGGCTCCCGGTAACAGTGTTGGTACACGCAGCCGGGCACTTTGCGTTATTTGTTGTTGATACGGTCTAGTGATTCGCTCTTGAACGAACACTCGCGAAGCTCCTTGGTCCCGATTAGATGGTCTCGTTTGTCTGACCGAGATCCGAGAACGACCCTCCGACTCGAAGCGCAATCGGCTCAGTTTCGTCGCTTGAGCCAATGGAGATAGAGACGATTTCTCTTCGGTACCAGTAATCGAAAATTACTGATTCAGCTGTGAAATCCCTGCTATCACGGTATCTGCAAGTTTCAAGTCAACTTGATACTCGCCGGTAGTGGTCCATACGTTGGCGTGGGCGACAATATTACGGAGAATAGAGGAGAAAGCCTCGCGCTTTAGCGCGGGGAAAATGTCAACTACACATCACTTATCGGCGCGTCCTCAGATCGGGGATCAATTATGTATTGTCGGCGTCGGACGTAATGGGCGAACGGGGCCGTTCGGAACCGGGCCCGCTACTTCGTTCACGTTTGTCAACGCAGTACGTTTGGTAAAGAAAGGTGAACGGCGGTTCCGCCCTCTTCGAGCCGCTCAAACTCGATACCGCCACCGAGTTGCCGAACACCCCAGTTGACAAGCCAGAGACCGATTCCGTGATTGTGCTGGAACGGCGACTCACCGTCGGCTCGGAACGGAGTGAGCACGCGGTCAGGGATACCGGGCCCGTCGTCGCGCACCGTGATTACCGTCTCATCATTGGCCGTAGACGGCGTCGTCTCAATTTCGACTTCGGGGGAGTCGCCGCCGTGTTCGACGGCGTTCTCGACGAGCTCGCTCAAGACCAACCGAAAAACAGCTGTATCAGCCGGTGCGGGAGTCTCCGCGGAGTCCAGTTGAATCGTCGCTTCGTCGTGAGACTCACGGAAGTCGGCGACGATAGACCTCAGTACCGTTCCGGCTTTGCGATTTTCCGGTTTCTCGTCGTCCTGAAGCATCTGACTTGCGGCACGCGCCTTACTGCTCAGTTCCAAGAGACTGTTCGCAGTGTCGTGAACGCTTTCGGCGTATCCTCGGACGACTTCGTCTTCCGCCGTCTTCTCAATTGCAGCCGTGTATCCCAAGACCGCGTCCATATCGTTCCGCACGTTGTGTCTCAGCACACGGTTCAACACTTGAACCCGCTCTTCGCGGTCACGCCGTCCAGTGACATCCCGAGCGATAGTGACCACACGCTGCTCGCCGCTAATTTCTGTTAGCGTCGCGTTGACCTCGATCCATACGACCTCGCCGCTGGCGGTCCGCAGCGCCCACTCGATATCCCTCGCCGGGTCACCGGATTTGGCCACCCCGCGGACGACCTCTCTGATCGTGTCCGCATCGAATCCGAGTGCCGTCGCCGTCACCTCTTCCGGGTCCATATCGATGATCGTGTCGCGGTCATATCCGAGGAGCTCACACATTGTGTCGTTGACATCAAGCAGCTCCGCAGTCTGCGGGTCGTAGACCCCGATTATGTCTGTCACGCCGTTGAAGATCTGTTCGAACTCTCGTTCACGACGCTTCCGCTCCGTGATATCACGGTGGATCGACAGGACTCGCTTTTTACCACCGATCTCAGCCGTCGCCAACGTAACCTCGATCCATGACTGCTCCTCGTCCGGCGGCGCGAGTTTCCACTCAATGGTCTTCGGTTCACCCGAACGGGCGACAGTCTGAATCAGTTCTCTGCCACGTTCCGCTGTGTACCCATCCTCAGTTGCGCTGAGCCCTTCAATACCGAGTTCGCGAATTCGCTTGAGATCGTCGCACCCTACGAGCTCGTAATAGGACTCGTTCACACTGACAAAGGAGAGCGTCTCCGGGTCGAAGATGGCGATAGCGTCGTTGACTCCATTGAAGATCTGCTCGTACTCCCGCTCACGACGTTTCTGTTCTGTAACATCGCGCATCAACGAGAGGACACGTCGTTGTCCGCCTACAGTCGCGACTGTGAGATTCGCTTCGATGAGACGGTGGTCGCCCTCAGCAGTTTCAATTCGCCACTCGACTGTTTCATCTTCCTCGTTTTCGCCGACATCGGTGATGAGTCGTCTCGCGCGCTCATCAGTGTACCCTTCCTCGGGAACACTGAGGTCGTTGATTCCCTGTTGAAAGATTGTGTCGTAGTCGTATCCAAACAGTTCGACGTAACTGTCGTTCACATCGACCATTTCACCCGTGTCGGGGTCGTGGACTGCGATCGCAGTGGTAACGCCGTTAAATATCTGCTCGTACTCGCGCTCACGGCGTCGCGCATCGGTAACGTCCCGAATGACTCCGACGATTCGATCAACGGCACCGCCCGGTCCGCGGCTCGGATAGCCGCGTACCTCAACCCAACGTGTCTCACCGCCAACGCGGAGTCGGTGACAGAACGTGTACGGACCCGACTCCTCCTCGCGGATATATTCGCTCATAGAGATGAGATCCGAGCGGTACGCCTCGCGATCGTCCGGATGAACGGCGTCAAGAACGGCCATCGGGTCATCATACACGCGATCGACGGGTTGGTCGAACAAATCCGCGTAGGCCTCGTTGATAAAGAGCACCTCCGAGAGGTCCGCACGGGCCAAATAGACGACCTCGTCGATATGAGTCGATATCTCGCGGAACTGACGGCGCTGCCGTCGACGATCGGTCACGTCCGTAGCGGTCGACAACACCAGTTCCTGATTGTCTGTCGTGACCTTCGTCAGCGTCGCTTCGACCCAAATGTGTTCGCCGTCAGCCGTCTCGAGCGGCCATTCAATTGGACCGACGGTTCTGCCCTCTGTTGCGGAGGTGATAACCTCCATGGCAGCGGCCTGATCGTACCCGTCGATACCCGCAGTGTAATCGCCAACCTGCATCGAAATGAGTTCCGCTCGGTCATACTTCAGTAACTCACAAAGCCGCTGATTCGCGTGGATCAACTCTCCCGTCTGGGGGTCATGAAGTGTGAGTGGCTCAGAGACGTTGTCATAGATGGTCCGATAGTCGGGGGGTGGCTGTACCTCTGTTGCGGTGACCGCCCGCTTGAGCACTGTCGTCGGCGATCGCGAGAGTAGTTCCCAGGGGAGGTACTCGGTTACACCGGACTCAAGCGCTTTAGCGATCGATACCTCCGTAGGGGCGACGTACACCACCGGTGGGGCGGAGTCGAGGGTGGCGTTCCGGACCGCCCAGTTGCTGGCCTCGGTCAGTGACGCGGCTGCGTCAGTGTCTGTCCGATCGGCGCTGCCCGACTCAGGCGTTACCGCGGCAATCACACAATCAAACTCCTCGATTGAGTCGGGAGTATCACGCTCGACAGGCGCTATTGAAACAGCGACGTCAAGCGAATCCTGTGCGTCTTGGAGCGTCGTTTCGACCGACGAAGGCCCCACCACGCCAATTGTCGGGTGTCGTTGCGTGAAGACCTCAGACATTCTCTCTGTAAGTTGAAGTCTATAGAATAATAACGCTACGCCCGTTCTAGCGGTTGTTTGGGCCGATAGAGAACAAAGATGACCCAGATATTTCAGCCCCCAACGAGTACGCCGGCCGGGGAATCATGTTTGCTGCAGTCATAAGTCGATTAGATCACTATCCAATACAGCAGTCGATACGGGACGTGATTTGATAATATAAACGTTCGCTGCCAATCTGAAGATTGTATTCGCGTACTGACAACCTGCGGCTGTCTACCGATTTCCGATCCCGTAACACTGCGACCCAGTTTATAAAGAGTCGATACAGATGACGACAATGTATGTGTTTGAGCTTCTGCCACCGCGACGACCGACGGTCTCCATCAGTAGTTCAATGTGAAAAACAGCTACACAGCGACGATACGAGAGGCAATGACGACAGTTGACGCCTTCCAGACCGCTGTCGGCGATACTCGAGAGTACGCCGGTGCACTCGGGGTTTCCGGCTGGCTCAAATTCGCCGCGCTCATTCTATTCGTCAGTCTCGGCCCCAGCATTGCGAGTCGGGTGGGGCGTTTCGCCGCGCTCGCTAGTGTGTCCGGCGAGCCGTCAGATGTTGTGTCAGCACCCGCACTGCTCGTGATCGCAGCCGCCGGACTGCTTGCGATCCAGTATATCAACGCGGTCGCGGATCTGGTGATTATCGAGTCGCTGTGTGCGAATCGGCTCCAAGTGGGAGAGTACGCCCGCCACAACCTCCGGCGCGGAGCCGAACTGTTCGGCTTCCGACTCGTGCTGCTGGTGGGGGCGGCCTTGATCGTGACGGTGTCCATAGTCGCAAGCGGCGCAACGACCCCCGAAGAGCTTCGGACAGTTGGGCCAACGGCTGGGACGCTGATCGCTGCTGGCGTTATCGTGGCTGCCGTAATGTATCTCGTGGTTGGGACACTGACGACATCGTTTGTCGTCCCGATCATGCAGCGTACGGACACAGGACCGATCGCCGGCTGGCAGCGGTTTGGGGCCAGTACCACTGGGAATCGATTGGCAGTAGCGGGCTACGTCGTTTTGTCGTGGGTAATTGGTGGAATCGCCACCTCATTCAAGTTCCTGATCTCATCTTTCTTTACTGCTATCCTTGGCGGATTCGCAGTCCTGACGCTGTCAGCAGTTGCAGAAACCACCGCGCTGCAGGTCACCGTCGGCGGTGTCTTTCTGCTTGGCTATCTACTGTTTGTCTACGTGGTGACGGTCGTTATTAACGCCCCAATCAAGAGCTACCTTTGGTATGCTGCACTTGAACTGCTCGGGTTGTGTAACGCCGACCTCGACTTTCTCGGTGTCGCCAGTGATAGTGACTCTTCCGACAGCCGTGCACACAGCGTGGCGGAGGTCACAAGCCACACCGACGACGACCACAACGAGAGTAACGAGGATGAGAAGTGAGAATGGTGATGATTCAAGACATGGCTGGTCGTGAATAATGCTGTTTAGGAGGGATTGTGTTGACTGTTGATGGATTTCTGTCTAGACTGTTGCTTAGTATTGCAATTGCATGGATAGGATTGACTGCGATGACTAGTGGGGTCAAATCTCTGAAAGATTGGTGGGAGGTGTTAACAACAGATTCAATGTCAGTCGCTGAGGCTCTCGCAACTAATGAATTAAGTCAGATCCGAGGCCGTGTTCGTCCAACCCAATCAAATGGCGCTCTTCTCTCGCCATTACGAAATAAACAATGTGTAGCTTATGAGTATAACATCAGTAAAATAGTACAGGATACCGGTCGCAGCTCTATTGACTCTAACATTACTTATAATTCGTTCATCATCTCTGATGGAACTGCGGATATTCTTGTTAATCCTGACGAAGGTAGTTTGTCGCTTAATATGACAGCGAATAGACTCACCAGTAAACGAGAAATTATGGAACAAACTGCTGATGAACGGCTTGATTTGGAACCATCAGCATATACATCGGACGTAGGCGAACTCACAGTGCCTATCGAGTTAAATGAGGGAACAATCAGCATTGGCGAGAAAATCACTGTCATTGGAAAAGCAGATCCAGTGCTAGAGGAAGCAACCACAGATGCGGATGCAGTCATGACATCCGAAGAAGATTACTTGGCAGTGATGAATGACGACCCGGGAAAAACCGCGTTGAAGAAAGCTGCTCGGGGAATTTTTCTGTTGATAGTGGGATTACTCTTCAACATTTTCGCAATACTTGTTCTCACCACCGCTATCTCTGACATAGTATAAGCGAAGCAATGCTGAGAGAGGGATCTGATGAGTGCGCGCTGTATTCAGCAGCGCCTTTCGAATGTAATCTATTGCTGTCAGAAGCTGCGTGACTGATACAGAGAGTCTATCCAATAACTACTCGGCTCAAAAGCTCGACTAACTGCACCGTCTATACCCACACTGGTGTCTGAGAATAGTTGTGAAGATCAGGACGTCCAATCATACGAGATCGTTGCCAGAGATAATACAGGCCGCCAGCGACGAGCACCGGCGTTGCAATGACAGGCACGATGAAATTGCTGAGGGCAGCGAGCGGGATGAGGAGATACCATCGAGTTGGTTTGTACTCCGTCAAGTCGGTCCTAAAGACGCACCACCAATCAATAATAAATGAAATGATGTAGAGGGCGGTCATCACATAGAGCAATAATCCGGCAGCAGCTGTCGCTGCGAGCGAGAGCACTTTGATAACCAATTCTGCATCTGAGTTTGCTGGTTCAGATGGCCCAAGTAGAATGAAAACAAACGCAAATGCATACAGTAATACTCCAAAGAGGATGGTAATAGCAATTCCATACCACCATCTGCTGACTGATTCTGCTGTCATTGAGATAGGTATTGACCTATCATATGTTGATTCTGATTAGTCATTTCAATTTCTGAAACAGAGCCGTTGTGAGCGCACGCAGTGCAGTATTGGGGTAGTTGAATTGGGTCCTGATACTCGATAAAGCCGCATCAGGTGTGCACTGATCCAATCAAGCCACAAAATCGTGACAACGTTGGACACTCAGTCAGAGTAGCTCTCGAAGTGGTTTGTCACGGCTGTTAACGTAGTAGCTCGTGAGATCAATCAGGAGTTTACAAGCAATTGCAGTGAAGATGAGGGGCCCACGAGCTGTACTTTCAACGCTGCCAGTGTTTCCCTCTGTGGACTCATATGCGAGCACCACAATGAGTAATCCAGCGCTAGCTAACGCGAATCCCTGCCAGAAGACTCCCTTGACAGCCATCCAAGCGGAGGTCTCACGATACTTGCCATCATAGAAATACTCTGAAATTGTTCGACTACCCTCACTCAAAAAAACGACACCGGCGCCGGTGAGAACCCACGCTGGGGTGGGAGCCGGATCAGATGCTGCGATAACCGGGCCAACAACGAGTCCGCCAAATCCAATCCACACGACAGTGAGCAGCGGGATAATGAGCAACAGCGCAGGAATAGTACCAAGATAGATACCGACATCAGTACGCGGTATCAAGAGTCGCTTGTCCATCACACTGCTGTCATCGGACGAGGACGTATTATTCGCATTCTTAGAGCGGCTATCAGAGGAAAGGACCCGTACTGCAGCGATGAGAGTGCCATTAAGATCATCAAGCCCGGATTCGCGGTCAGGTCGGTGCCCAGCAAACAACGCTCGGATGATCGCCCAGATAGCAAGCACGCCGAGCTCAAGCCAATAGAATGTCAAGAGCGCTACAGCAGATGTGCCAACTACAAGGAGTCCGACTATGGGGATGGTGTTCGCCACGAACACAGAGAGAAGGTTTCTGTCCAACGGCAGAGTTTGTAGAGAAAACAATTCTCGCATTGAGTTATGACGCGTTATTGAATGCACCTTTTAAATACCTAAGACGCTGTTGATGGGCCTGAAATTGGACTGCGTTTTTAATATAGCCGACAATGGGTCATCTGACTAGCTCCTCCATCCGTTTGAAGAAACGTGCTACAACAGAATCAACAACGGCACTCGCTCGGTACTGTTGGAATTCCTACCCCATAACCTGCTTCGGCAGTCCTGCTAGGGACAACTCGCATCCTCGGTTCAGTAGCAACCAAACGACCAGCGGTGACCACACCCAGTTCACAACCATGGACGCCCAGAGCGCTTTACCCTTCGAGAAGAGTCATCCAGTATGAACTCCGTCGGGAGTCGCGGTCGACTCCTCATTATCGTGGGTATCGTCCTCCTTGCCGGCTGTGCAGGCGCAGTTCCCAGCGATCCGTCTGCAAGCGCCCCAGAGACCGGTACCGAGTCGACACCCACCGCAAACGGAACAATCGAGATCCATTACATCGACGTTGGCCAGTCAGTGAATACACTCATCGTCGGCCCCGACGGTGACACTATGCTCGTCGATACCGGCCACTACAACGATGATGGTGACTACGTCCTGGAGTATCTCCAAGCACACGACATTACGAGCATCGACCATCTCGTCACCTCCCACAACGACGCCGACCACATCGGCGGGAACGCCGCAATCATGAGTACTACGAGACGGAAGCCGACGGCATCGGCGCCGTCTATGATCCCGGGATCGCAGCGAGCACACAAACCTACGCCGAGTACCTCGACGCCATCGAGGCCCACGACGTGACGCTGTACGAAACGCGTGAGGGCGACACGATTGATTTCGGTGCCGTCGACGTCGATGTCTTGGGCCCACCAGAGCCGTATCTCGAAAGCGAAGCTCGCAACGAAAACAGCATCGTCCTGAAACTCACCCACGGGGAGACAAGCTTCCTCCTGTCCGGGAATGCCGAGGATAACTAAGAAGCGTACCTCATCGAGGCGTACGGGAGTCAGCTCGAATCGACGATCCTCAAAGCTGGCCGCCACGGGTCGGCCAGTTCCTCTAGTGGACCCTTCTTAGATGCCGTCCAGCCACAGGCCGTCGTCATCTCAAGCGCGTATGATTCACAGTACGGGCATCCGCATGAGGACGTTCTCCAACGGCTGTCCGATCGTTCAATCCCGACTTACTGGACCGCCACACACGGTGATATTGTACTCGTGAGTGATGGCCAAGCCGTTTCTGTACAAACCCAACAGGAGGCTCCAACCGAACCTCTCAGCATTCGCGATGGGAGCACTGTCGAGCCGGGCGCAGCGGGCAGCGTCACGGAACGCGATCGGATCGGTGGTGAGGGAACCGGATCGATTGACACCGGTGGCGAGCCAGCGGAGACGGATTCCGGATCCGATACCACCACAGATTCGACTACCAGCGGGCTCGCGGTCGCAGAGATCAACGCAGACGCTGAGGGACGAGACGGTGAGAACCTCAACGATGAGTATGTTGTCTTTGAGAACAGCGGGACTGAGACCCTCGATCTGTCAGGGTGGACGGTCGCAGACGACGCCGACCACACGTACACGATTCCGGATGGTGTCATGCTGGCTCCCGGAGCGACAGTGACGCTGTATACCGGGAGTGGCACCGCAACTGACAGCGAACTGTACTGGGGATCGGGGTCACCAATCTGGAATAATGATGGCGATACGGTGATCGTAACTACAAACGAGGGCGACCGAGTGCTAGAGGAGTCCTACTAATGACTACAATTGACCTTCCAGACGGCGAGTACACTGCAGTTGTCGATTCGATTGAAGACGGGCTCGCAACGGTGTTCTTCGAGCAGGATGGTGAGGAGGTGGGCAACGCGGTCCTCGATCCCGGGGAGTTGCCCGCGGACGGACGTCACGCTGAGGCGATTCTGACTGTAGAGGTACATGATGGTGATATATTTTCGGTAGAGCACAGATCTGAACAGACAAAAACCCGTTCCGATACGGCTCAAGAGCGATTTAATCGGCTTTCAGAGAGACCACCATCCGATACAGATTCGTGAATCGTATCAGTATGAAGCCCCGGGTCCTTCGGCCCCGAATATCACACTAAGGACGAATTGGTGTCGAGGGAATAATGTGTGTACAGCAGCAAGTCAATCGGCCACGTCGGTGTCGATCACACTCATCTGAGATTGCTCTATTTCCGCGATTGATTCAGACATATTTTCAAGCCTTGGTGAATGTCAGAAATGTCCTGTTCTAGCTTGTAAATCCGTGGCTCAGAGACAAAGCCAACGCCCCCACTCTGGCTACCGCGCTCTGCTTCCACTTCTGAGACAACTTTCCGACCTTTGTCAGTCAACTCCATGCTTTGAGGACCGAACTATCGCGACTCCACAGTTGGGGATGAACGCGAAAATCCTCATTTCATCAGACGCGAAGCCGCGCCCGTTCTCGCCATTGCAGACCCATTAGACAACCTACGATTTGGTCAGACTCGTTTTCCCGAAGCACGCTGATATTCGCTACTCTTCACCCGATTCCGTATTGTCGTAACGATTAGTATTCTGCTCAATATCTTCGACAGTTAAGTGAAATTCTACGTTAGCCAGCTCCAGTTCGTCCTCCGTGAAGACCGTTGTGTATTTTCAATTCCTTTATATTTTATAAGAATTTCTAGTATCGTATTTGTTATGATCATTGATTTTCACACTACTATTCTAATACCGTAATAAGAGCTATTCAGTATTCATGACCAGTTCTAGCCCACAATATCTAATATTCAGTATTGAGGACTAGTTGTAGCCCACAATATCCAATATTCAGTTTCGAGGTGCTTACTAGGGGCTTAATAGTGCGGACTCTTCCATACCTACCGATAAATGGGGCTTAATTAGTGGTATAATACTTAGTATTCAGTATTACACCGCTGAAACAGACGTTAATAAATGGTATTCGGAATTAAGGGTCCATTCACCCCCTCAATATACCGCACCCCCGCATCGACCGCACTAATAGACACGACACCACCCACTTACCAATTCGAGAAATCGATCATGGGGTCCATCGTGTCGCCATCAGACTCTATCCACAACGCGACGACGACCGTGGACCGTGGAGACGACGACGCGGAACCCAATACAAATTCGTGCGCTGATCGCACTCGAACCAGCGACACAATCATCGCCGTCGATACCAGAAACCGATCTCGCACAGTATACCAGAAATATGAGAAAAACCACCTGGATCGTCGCGACGACGCCGCGATCACGAACGTCAAGTGAGACGATCGACGAGCTCAATCACGAGGACAGACGCAGCGCGCAGCGCAGACTCGAACCCCAGACGCGTCGCGTCGATCGTCGCCGTCGACGACGCAGACGATGACCACACATCGAGTGCGAGCTCGCGCTCTCGCGTGACCGCCCACGACGACGATCAGCCGTGACTTCAACGCGACTCGACGACGCACGTTGACCGTGCGCCATCTCGTTGACCCCACTTCGTTGCACTCGTTTCGTTACAGCAACGATCCGCACGTGGGGTGCGCCTCAACACCGACTCGAACCACGAGTTCGACGCTGTCGATCACGACCGCACCAGCACCGCGAGCAGATCGCGTCGACCGCAGAATGTCCGCGTCGTGTTCGCGAGAGACGATCGTCGATCGCGTCGCGTTCGCACCACACGTTGACCGCTGAATCTCACGCTCTATACCCGCCGTCGATCGTCGTCGTTGCCAGCGTGGATCGTCGCCGTCGACGACGCAGACGATGCCCGCGCGACGAGTACGAGTCGCACTGACCGACCGACGCGAACAGACGCACAGCACGACGCGTCGCGACCGCCGCGACACCCACGCACGTCGACGCCGATCCACCGCGCTACACCCAAGTTCTATACAATTAGTAGTAATCAGCAATAATGCCTACGTGGGGTGTGCGCCTAACACCGTGTTCTCACAACGACGATCGACACAGAGACACGACCGCAGACAGCACCGCAGCGAGCACTCGTTGTGACCGCTTCGCGACCGCCAACAGCACCGCTCCACGAGCGCGAGAGACGACCGTCGACCAAGGCGTGCTTACCGCGACAACACGTCGCCGCGTGGACCGCCGCAGCCGAACTCGCGTCTCGTCGACAGCGCGTGTGCCGCGCTCTCCCCGCACCGTCGATCGTCGTCGTCGCGAGCGTGGATCGTCACCCGCGTCGTGAGCTTGACCCCTCAATGAGACAGTCGTAATCGTGGAGTGTCGAGTGTGAGTCATGTGGAGTGTGGAGTGACGCGATCGATGTGGAACCGAGGTGAGTCGCGCCCCGTTGACCGTCGCCTATCGCGTCGCAGTGCTGGAATTTTTCTCAGAATAGATTACCAGTCCATAATTGCACCCGAGCGATCCCGACACAAGAACGAGGCAGGGACAACCGAAATTATTCCAGCTGGTACTGATCTGCTTCCCGCGTCTCACAGAGTAATTCAGTCGCAGGAGTATCCATCGTTGCTTCCGCGTTTCGAACAGTAAAGCCAGTCATTGTCGATGCTAATGGAAATACTGTGTTGATATTCGTGCGAGAGACGACAAACGTACCCAGGAGCGAATCGGGAACTTATTTTGTTGATAGGATGTACCCATGCGCATGACTCAGCTGGATCGTGCAGTATCTTCTGTCATTTCAACTATTTTGATGGTCGCAATCGTCGTTATTCTGGGGATAGCTGTTTCTGCTGCCGCTCTTCCCATCACAGAAGACCTGAACGAACCCGCACCGATTGTTGGTCAAACGAGTGGTGATTTTGTTCCAGGAGCGGACGATCAAGAAGTTCGAGTAACTCATCTTGCGGGAGATAGCGTGAAGGTTGAAAATATAGAGATAATCGTCAAAGCGTCTGGTCCGGGTGTAGATAGCAACGAGCGTCTAATCAATTTACCTGCTCAGAATAGTGATATTGATGAAGAGAACCTCCAAGAGGACAATGGATTGATTAGCAAAGGGTATGGAGACGCGGGTCCCGCAGATCCAAACCAAGTCATAATAGAGGACTACCCAGCTGACAACAATATATGGAATGTCGGAGAGACAATTCAATTCGAAATAAATGTAGGTGGAGCCGACTTCCGCAGTTTGCCTGAGAGAACAGGCCCAGATGCGGATAAACTCAAAGTTATTATCATCCATACAAAATCAAACGCGATACTGTTTGAGAACGTGTTTAGCCCGTAGTTGAGAAATCGGCTCTGTTGAGATCCGCTTCTTCAATCATATTTTCGACTGAAACAGCCGGTCGATGAGAGCTGCGAGTTGACCGCAGAGAATCCTACCAGTTCGAGATAATGTACTGTTCACGTTACAAGATGCAGGGCGCGTATCTTACACAGAAGAAAAGTAGACAAAAAACAGAGTCGCGAAACCAGTCATTGATCATCTGTTCCGGTATTGTTCAAGGAGCCTTAGTTCGTGGCGCGGTCAACCCATGACGGGCGTTCGATGGTCGTCTCGCCGACATCTGTGTACGTCCGAATAAATGTGTGAGTGACGTTGACCGTCTGTTCCTCGCCGTCAAGCGCTACCGTAGCAGGGCCGGCGTACTGGAGTTCGAACCGTCGTATAACACCATCCCTACTCACCAGCATCGTGGCTGTTCCGTTTGGGGGCGCAGAGAACGGTGGGGGCGCAGTCTCAAGGCTCTGCTTGGCTCGATACCGGTACAGCGTTTCGCCGCCGCGCTCAACCGTCTCAACATGCGAATAATTGAATTCGACGGTCCCACCGCGAAGGAATCGAGCGAGTTGTGTCACCGTCTCCGCGGCCCTGAAGCGGTCGATACGCTCTGACCGCGTATCCACGTCTGGGCGTTGTTGGGACGAATATTCGTAGTCACAGTCTGGGCACTGCTTGCGTCGCGTGGCGGTCAGGTCGGGCGTAATGAAATGATTGCTCTGCCGGTGTCCTTCCGTGACGTACGTGTCGAGGTAACGCCCTTTATCGAGATCGACCTGCTTGCGAGTGAACGTCGGTGGGTAATACCCCTCTGGTCGTGGCCCTACCGGGTGGGCTTCGCCGTCAACATGGACGGTCTCGCTGTGATTTGTGGTGAAGCTACCGGCCTCACGGAGGGTCTGGAAGTGCTGTTCTGTGAGTGCGGTCGTGTTGATACTGTCACCAGAAGCCCAGTCGGTATCGGGGGGACCAGCAGTAGACGTAGGACCAACCCCACTGAGACAACCAGCGAAAACGATCAACACGAGGACGGAGAGTACGCGACGCATGTTTACCAATTAGCGTGGAATCGGTCTGGAATCCTTTCTGAGGAACTGGTCTCGTGAGCGTTACCGTAGTACTGGGTCGTTTCGATCGGAGTGCGCATGGTCGTGTTTCGGCCTGTCAGGTGACTTGGAAGTGCGCCAGTAAATTGGTTGTCATAACCTGCATGCTGGTTTTATGAGACAAGATTCCCTATCAGTGTTTTAGTATCTTGTTGATACCGTGCTACTGAATAAAGCCTCTGTGCCTTTTTTAGATGCTCTCGATAACGTATATTGGTGTCTGTGTTGACTGAACAGGATCAGTCTCTGAGAGACTCTCTGTATCATTCCGTTCTTCAGATAGCAACTGTTCCGCCCAATCTACACCGCGTCTAAACAAGGCTCATCCTCTGTATCTTGCACGCCGCTACTGACAAGTCACCGGTAGGTCAATCCGGTACCTGCAAAAAGCAACTGCTGTATAGACCACAACCGGAGCAGAATATATCATCTGTCGATAGTTTCAACAGAGCCAGAAAATCATACCAAGACAGAGACGTACTGATGACAGTCCAACACTGCCGGTAGATAACTTGGTAATTTCGTCAATGGGAATTCGTGCTCCGAGTTGTTTTCCTTCTATGACTCATTGACAACCAGTACTGGCTCTGTTCAAGACATACGAAACTGCGTGGTCACGCCAGTGTGTAGCGTCGGTGGCGTCGGAGCGCATAGCGGTAGGAACCATACGAAACTCCGATGGTCAATAGCAGATATGTACCGAAGAACACGCCGAATATGGGCGTCAACACGACGTTTCCTGTAACCGCGAACCAGGTTACGAACAGCCCGAGAATCGTTCCAGCACCCACGACGAACAGGTACACCATCATGACGAGCGTCGACGGGACGACTGTTTCGGTCCCCCAGAACTCGCGCTCCTCGTAGATCGGATACGCGGAGCCAATGCCGACCGCAAACATCGCCGCAGCGAGACACATCGTGGCGCCGACAGCGGCGGTCGCTGCCGCCTGAAGCACCGTCACCCCAAAACGGATCGAAACGAGCGAGCCAAGACCGACGACCGGCACTCCGATGGCAACGCCGGCGAGGAGCCGTCCACGGACGAGAGCCGAGGATGGTGTCTTGGTAAGAAGTAAAAGTGGTAGTTGCGGCCGCTCGTCACCGAGCGGGTTCAACCCAAAGGTGGCACCCGAGAGGTATGTCGCAAGGACGACACCGACCCCAGCCATGATCGGTCCAAGGGCGTCGGCCGAGAACTCGACCAGCATGGTCCCGAACGGTGCGATAAAGAAGACGGCGATCAGGAGGTGACTCAATTCCGCCGGATTACGGCGACCGCGCACGAGGATCCCCCACGCGATACGCCCAGCTTTGGTCCATACGAACGGTTGTGGGGCAGAGAAACCGCCGCTCGACTGCCGTACCTGCGTCGACGCATTGTTGTCAACCGGATCGGTGAACCAGAGCGTGGAAGCCTGCCTAGTCGAGACCGCAAGGCCGACCGGCGTGAGCGCGATGAACGCCGCGAGCACCGCCACCGCTGCCGGGGAGATCGATCTGGAGAGCGGCGTTCCGACGAACGCGAGGGCAATGTATTCGACGAGTGGATCGAACGCCACCGCCGAGAACAGCCGCTGCGCTGAGAGGTCAGATTCGACGATGAACTGCCCAGCGAACTGCGATGCGACGACGAATCCGACCATCGCGAGGATACCAACCGCCTTCAGGAGACGGCGGAGACTGGGGAGTTGCCGCAGGAGTCGTAACACGGCGATCCCACCGGCGTACCCCCAGACGGCGGCACAGCAGACGAGCGGCAGCGCGACCGCCCCGCCCGAAACGACAAGCAATGGCGAGCCCATTCCGAGTGCGAACGTGACGACCACTGCTCCGACCGGGAGCCCAAACCACAGAAAGAGCCGTCCTATCTCCGCTGTGATGAGCCCGATAACGACTGCTCGCGGGTGAACCGTCAGTAGGACGAAATCCGCACCATCGATGTGTCCGATTCGTTCGAGAGTCCGGAACACGGATATCGACAGGAGACCGAGGGGAAGGAGCGTCGCAAGGGGCGCGAAGAACGGGACCGCTGTTACGGAACGCGCGGTTTGACCGAGCACATATGCCGTCGGTAGCGCGAATAGGAGCGCGCCGCCAAAAAACAGCGCCGTGATCAGGAGTCCGAGGACGCGACGCGGGTTTCCGAGGTACCCCCGGAGGCTTCGGACGAACTCCGCCCGACCGATTCGGAGTCCGTAGCGGACATCTTGTCGGAGAGTCATTCTCTCCGAGAGGCCGCGTCCGTTTCGGGTTCGCTCGTGACAGCGAGGAACGCATCTTCGAGGGATCCACTCTTACCAGTCTCCGCACGGGCCTGTACTTCAGCGGGCGTTCCCTCGGCGACGAGCCGACCGTCGAACAACACCCCGACCTCGTCGGCGACAGCTTCGACCACCGGAAGAATGTGTGTTGAGAGAAACACAGTGGTCCCTCCATCGGCGAACGCGGTGATTGATTCCCGGATGGCGCGCGCCGCTCGGGGGTCAAGTCCCGATGTCGGTTCGTCTAAATACAGGACGTCAGGGTCGTGTAGAACGCTCTGGATGAACGCAGTCTTCTGTTTCATTCCCTTCGAGTACCCGTCGATCCGCCGATCTGCGTCACCGGCTAACCCGAACTGATCGATGTACTCGTCAATGCGTTCGCGAGCAACGGATCGCGAAATGTCGCGAAGGTCGGCGACGTATTCGAGCTGCTCGCGGGCGCTGAACTCATCGTACAGCGGCGGCGTCTCGGGGAGATAACCGACTCGACCGGCGATCGTACGCCGGTCGCTCGCATCGACGCCACAGACGCGTACCGATCCGCTGTCTGGATCACTGAGACCGGTAAGGAGCCGCATCGTCGTCGTCTTCCCTGCGCCGTTCGGGCCGAGAAAGCCGTAGACGGTTCCATGCGGGATGTCTAGCGTGAGGCTGTCGAGAGCAACTTCCGACCCGTAGCTTTTCCGGAGTTCGGTCGCCAGAATGGCGGGTTCGTCATCGGTGGAGGGCATACGCAACGAATGTCAATACTCGGACCGGTCGTCTATGCGTTTCGGAATCATTTCCCGGTCGTACATCCCGCAGATGATGCCACGAATGGGTAGTGCCGTCGGCGTAATGTCTTGGATTTGCGTCTTAGATTTGTATCTTAGATATCTGACTCAGACATCTAAGTTACAAGCCTGTCTTGTCAAACTAACTTTTGTGTCTTTCATAGATGTGTGTCTGACATACGTTTATGTGAACAGTCTCTAATCATACGGTATGCTCTCGTATACGGTCTACAGCGAGGCTGGCGGCGTTGGCAAGACGTCGTTGACAGCGAACATTGCCTGTGCACACGCTCGGGCTGGACTAGATGTCCTGGTGATCCCGCTCGACCCACAAGATGGTAATCTGAGTCGACTATTCGACGTCGACGACGCACGGAGTGATTCGTCCGCGGACAGCCTTGTTCGACACCTCGTCGATAACCCGGGTGGGAATTTCGACGATCTGATTCGCACCGGAGAGGGTATCGATATCATTCCAGAACATAACACGCTTTCAGACCTCTCAGACCACCTCGCCCGCGAAAAGAGTCGTGCAGAGGACTTCGGCGATGCGTACAACATCTACGCGCAACTCCGTCGAGTCCTCGCTGAAAATGATATCCCCGACCGGTACGATGTCCTCATCTGTGATCCACCGGCGACGGAGTCAGATCACCTATATAACGCGATTTACGCGACGCGGAACCTCCTCATTCCGTTTGAGCCATCTGCGAAGGGTGAAGCGTCTGTGGAGGGCTTAGAGGAGCTGGCAACGAACTTCGCAGGCGAGTTGAATATCGACGTCGGCGTCCTTGGAGCGGTCCCAATCGAGTTCAAGGGGACGAAAGACCAGAATGAGATCGTTGAGGAGGTACCCTTCGAGGTACCCGAGGTAATCGGCGACCGGACATCAATGATGGAAGGCTGTTGGCGACATCAGTGCAGTGCCTTCGAGTTCGTCCGAACGCACCGGAGTCGGCGTCGTGACTACGAGGTTGAGACGCTAGCCAAGTTCGACCGAATTGCTCGGTTCCTTGAGACGCAAGGCGGAATTACCGCCCCGTCTCCGCCTGAACCAGGCGCCTTAGACGACCCTGAGGAGGTGACTATCTGATGGGGGGATTCAAAGAGGGCACTGTCAACGGGTGGGACGACGAAGAGGAAACAGACGACAGCGAGTCAGCGTTCGACACAGAGTCGTCAGCTGGCGAGGACAGCGGCATAGAGGAGAATCAGTCCAGCAAGGTAGAAATCGAAACCGGAACGGAAACCACCGTTGAGGAGGGTGTCAGCAACACTTCAGCGGGGGATATCCCATGGATTCTCCGGCGAAACAGTATCACTGACGGGCGCGAACAGACAGTCCAACTGCACCTCCAAGAAGAGACAATGGACGTCCAGCGGACACAGAAGTCACTAATCGAGAGTCGCCTCGGGGAAAGTGTTCGAAAAGCAGATCTCCGTGAAGCAGCGTTATTAGTCGGGCTTCAACATACAGACGATGTCGTGGATGTCCTCAAGGAGTGGGGATACGCTCTCGACTAGAAGGGAGTACCAACAATCGATTAATGCGATTCGGACAGAGCTCATGACAGTGAGTTACGGCGAAACAGCAGAGCGGTACGTATCGTAGTTTCTGAGAACCTGGTCGACAACAGTCACCCGGTATTCAACGAGTTCCCAGTCGGCCGCAGTACGGCGAAGTGAGGACGTTTTTTCAGAATCAGGTTCAGTAGTGGCCTGCTCACGGAGGGCCGCTGGTGAGTTAACCCCATATTGAGCTTGCCACGCCGAAATTTGGGCCTGAAGGTCCGCTTTGAGCTGTTCAAGACCGTCTCGGTCGTGTTCAGCCAAGAGCTCACGAATCGTTTGGAACCGTTGGTATATCGGATCGGTTGTGTACGTTATCGGATCCGTATCTGTGTCCGCGACCAAAACGCCGACCTCTACAAGTTGGTCAAGGTGTGTTTGGGCAGTCTCTTCTGCGACAACAGCTTCGGATGCGACCCAGTTCGCTGATCGAGGCTCAGAAGCGGGTTGGATGACCGACCAGACTCTCTCGAAGGGGCTCGTATGCTCAATCCAAGTTTCGATATCAGGATCGGAGCCCATCATAGCGGTTTATCGTCGATGTATCCAACTAAAACTAGTGTCCCACGGTGCTATCGATAGGATATCGCAGTAATGGGTTTATTCGGGGCCTCAGGGATTGCGGGACAGCAAGTTCGGCGGCTAGTCTTCTGGTGAGAAAATGTCACTACCTACATCAGACAGTTCACTCGCCTCCTTGTGAGCGTACATCTTTGATGTCGTCGACGGATCCTCGTGTCGAAGGACTCGCTGAGCGTCACTGAATCCAGCTTCATCGTAGTATGCCTCCCCAACACCTCGGCGAGCACCATGGAGAGTAAGATAGGCCTTCGAATCGGCTGAACAATCCACAGCAGCTTCTTTAGAGAGTTTCTTGAGCGTGTACCGGCCGCCCTCAGTGGTTAGCGCCGGTGGTGTAAGTTCTCGGTCCCGGAAGGTATCGACGAGATCAGCTGTCCCGAGACTGGTAATGGAATCGAGGGTTGCAGAATCGACGCCATGATCCTCAAGCTGACTTCGTGCGGCGTCTCGCAGTGATGCGAGATGGAATGAAGGGAAGACCGGCCACGCTTTGGTAGGCGGATCTAAGAGCGTCTGCCAGCGGTTGAGAGCCCCCACAGGACGGTCCGTTAGCGGTGCCTTCTCGATCTGTTGGCTCTTTCCAAGTACCGTCAGAACCTCCTGATCAGTGTCGACATCGGCCCATGTAATCCCCGTCCGCCGGTCATCTCGACTAGCAGCGAGAACCTCAGCTCCACGGACGCCTGAGAACCCGATAACGGAGACGAGTGCTCGGTCGCGAGCAGCAGTGAGTGCCTCCCGACTCCGAGGATCTGCATCAATAGCCTCCTGGGCTCGCTCGTCGACGTATGAGACAATTCTCTCACGCTGCTGTTGCGACCAAAACTGTTGTTGTCCGGAATCCGTCGTAGGCCGGTCTGGCATTTCGTCTTTCGCTCGGTCGGTGTCTGCCGGATTCTCTGTGATATACTCCCATTGCTGGCAATACCGGAGGTACGCAGAGACGAGCGAGTAGTAATTCCACGCAGTGGCGGCTGTGATTCCGTCGGTGTCACCGTTCGCCTGTCGGGCGTTCACGCGCCGGGCGAGATGGCCAGCGTACCGGGCGAGATGGCGACTATCGAGTTCTTCGAGGGTGGCCACCCCCCGACGGTCCATCCACTCGACCCAGTCCGGTATGATGCGTGCGAGCGCTTGAACGTAGTTGCCCGATCGCTGGGTCGCGTTGCCGTTGGACTCTGTTTCTTCAATCGTCTTCGCCTTGGCATCGAGAAAATCAGGCAGTGGCTCGTCGAGTGGGGTCTCACCGGTCGTTTCCCCGGGTTGAGGGCTGTCAGTCGGCGGTTCCATCGATTCAGCTTCATCGACAGCGGCGACCCTCAAAAATCTACTTGTGACTACTCGACTAATGCAAAGTAGAATCGACAAATAGAGAATCAGCTTTCTCAAATCTTGTATTGCCTGATAACGCCAAAAATACCGTATTATGGTACATAGTATATCGTATATAGCTATATACAATTTCACGGGTGGGGAAGTTGAGACTATACCGGTTTCAGCGGGGCTGTGATGCGTGAATTTGGCCGGGTCAGTCAACGCAGACCACCTCAAATCACTCCCCAAGCGGCCATTCCTATCAGACTTCCAATCGTATGGACGAATTTTCGCGACTTTCAACAGTGTAGCCACTCAGACGGCGCGCTAACCTGGGCTGAGTGTCTCTCTACCCAATTCCAGTCTCCTTCTTCAGCAGCGTCAGCGTGTTGTCGGCTGTTACGATCGGTGAATGTTCGTACTCACCAGTCAACTCAACCTGCACGAGCAGATCGACAGCCCGCCAGATCGAGTACAACAGGCAGGCGAATGCGAAGTAGAAGAACCGTAGCCCGAAATCCTTGGATGTCGTCGCCGCCATGAATCGCTTTATCGACCTGTAGCCGCTCTCAATCTCCCACCGATACCCGTACTCCGTGAGGTGCCCACTCCCGCCATTCGTCATGAACACCGAATACTGTCGATAGTCGTCGTGCTCGGAGTCCTCTTTCCGACGGTAGATCAGCGTCGTCTCGTGCCATTCGTTCTTCCCGAGATGGAGCTTCCGGTCGGTCTCGTAGCGGTCCTGACCCCGTTGGAGCAACCGCTTGGCCTGGGCTTTCTCGCTGGTCTGCATCCGCTTGGGAACGACATAGGAAAGCCCGCGCTGGCTGAGCATCTCCAGGACGTGCTGGCTATCGAACTCCCGGTCCATCAAGACGTTATCGACGTGAACGAGGCCCTCAGCCGAATCAAGCAAATCCTCGACGATTTCCAGTCGTGTCTCCCCCTTCCGGACGGGGCGCGCGTCCAGCACAATCGGGACGGCATTCCCGACCAACTGCACCGTCGCCCACTGGTAGGCGTATTCGTCGGTCTTCTCCTTCGTGCCGATAATCTCGTCTTCGTAGCCCGTTCTATCGCCCGTGAACGGGTCAGCTTCGGTAATATCGATGGCGACGATCCCCGCTCGAAAGAACTCCTCTGTCTCCACAACTTCGTTCAGGAGCCGAGTGATGGCCTGCCGGTACATCTCCCTGATCTCCGCGATAGAGAGGTCACGAACTTGCTCGCGATGGGCGTGCCCCAGCGGTGTCCGATCCCGAGTCGACTCGTAGAGGAAACTACGAGCACCTTCGTTCGCAGCCAGCCGCTCGCGAAGTCCGAGATATGTCTGCAGGCCCCAGTAGGCGTTCTCGTGGATCTCACAGCCCTCGCCACGGTCCAAGGAGAATGCCGGGAAGACGACACGGCTGACGTGATTGCTTATCTTCGCTGCTTCTTCCAAAACAGTCTGGTCGTCCGGATCGGTCGCCTCAGACTCGTCATTATGGTACTGGAGCTTCCGTTCTGGGTCACGAGGCACCGTAACACCGGCATTCTGTGCGTTGATGAGAATCGTCTGAGCCGTTCTCTCGACTGTCTCACGGAGGTCGGCACTGAAGCGCTTGTTCCAACTGCGCCAGAGTGTCGACTGATCGGGGACGGAGTCGAACCCGAGCGAGCGACGGGGTCCTGAGCGCTGGTGGAGATACTCGACAAGCGCCGTTTCGTGGCTCCAGCCGTGTATCTCTTTCAGCAGGAATGCCCTGAAGAGCTGTGGCATCTCGTATCGAGTCAGACCGGAGTACTGGTCGTGGGGACTGAAATCCACGTAGGACAGTGGATACTGACAGACGAATCCCTCGACCGAATCGTGGGCGTCGTGCTCGAACCAGATTCCCGAGACAGTCCGGAAATCCTCCGTGAGCGCCGTCAGTGAACTCTGGTCGTACAGTGGTGTCGAGTCGTAGGCCGGCCAATCGAGATGCTGTGTTGTCGCTATCGAACGGAAGACATCGCGTCGAGAGACGGCAGTCGGTGCCATCAGGGACACGTCTGCCGTTCTCGACCAATGATATGACGTTCTCCCCAATGCTCACGTGTGGGACTCAGGCCTTCTCAGTTTCGGGGGCGCTCACAGACAGCAACCCCGTCGCTATCAGCCGCCGGGTGATCGCCCACCCCGTTATCGAATCCGCGGCTAAAGACACCTCGTTCGTGCTCACGGCCGTCTGCCCTCGTTTCGGTGAACAAACTTACCCAAATCGCCTCACGGTCGGCCAGTAACGATATGTATGGAGGTTCCCAGTCTCAACTTCTGCCGAGGCTTGCTCGACCTTCGGGGTCAGCGATACTTCGAGAAACGGTACAGGCGGATGCCGAATAATAGCTCTACTTGCTCGGAGCAGCCGTATTACGAAATGCCAAATCGATCATAACACAACATCCATCTCTTCAGAATATCCATCGCCAATATGGCAGTTCCATTCTGGCGTTCGTCTGATCTTCCTCCGGCGAGCGTTCTGAAGTACTACCTCTACAAATCGACGAAGGCTGTCGAGTTTTACCGCCCGATTATGTACCTCTTCTTTCTCGCACAAGGGCTCAATTTCACGCAAATTGCCATCCTCGAAGCGATATACAATCTGACGACGTTGCTGGGTGAAATTCCGACGGGCTACATCGGTGACCGTGTCGGTCGGCGCAACAGCCTCCTGACCGGCACCGCGCTCATCTCGCTCACACTGATTGGCATCGGACTATCTAGTTCGTTCTGGGCGCTCGCGACTCTGTACGTCTGCTGGTCGATGGGCTACAACTTCCGGTCGGGAAGCGAAGATGCCTGGCTGTACGATACGCTCACCGACGACCTCTCCGAAGACCAGTTCGCGCACGTCCGTGGGCGCGGCGAATCCGTCGCCCTGGCAATCGGCGCTGGAGCGGCAATCATCGGGGGGTATCTTGGGAGCATTGACCTCTCGTATCCGTGGTTCGTCGCTGCGGGAGTGACAGCAATCGGCGTGTTCGTTCTCCTGACGATAGACGAGCCCGCGACCTACGAACGAACCGACACCACGGCGTTGAGCTTTCGTCGCACACTCTCGATCATCCGGCGGACGATCTCAGAGCGAAACATACGGGCGTTCGTGCTGTATTACTACGTCCTCTACGCAGCAGTGACGTATCTCGTTTTCGTGTTCCTTCAACCAATATTCGAGACCATCGTTCTCGACTTCGGTGTCTCACAGTCGCAGGTGAGATCACTGCTCGGGTGGTTCTATGCGGCGTACAGTCTCTTTGGTGCCGGGCTGAGCTACTATACTGGGACGATTCGTGCCCGTCTGGGGCTTCGGACGTGGTTTCTGTGGCTGCCCTTCGTCGTCGGCGGCGCGCTAGTGGGGATGTATTTCGTCCCCGTTCTGGCCTTACCGACCTTCCTGCTAATCCGCGGACTCTCCGACGTGACCCGATCATTCGCTGGCCAGTACATCAACGACCGCATCGAGACGATGGGACGGGCGACGATTCTCAGTGCCATGGCGATGGTTAGCGGACTCGCTGTCGTTCCGTTCCAACTTGGGAGTGGTGTCATCTCCGATGTCGTTTCCCCGCTGTTCGCGCTCGCCGTAGCGGGGGTTGTGCTGGTCGTCAGTTCGGCAGGAATCTTACTCTGGGAGGCACCTATCGAGGAATAAGGGCCATCACTGCCGACTCGCGGAGAGCGCATACTCGGAACTCTTGTACAAGCAGTCCGAATCGCACCTGATGCGGACAAGTTTCAACATCCCAGATGCAGTCGTCGAAGAGTTCGATCAAGTCTGGCAAGACGAGGGACTCAACAATCGGTCACGAGCGGTTCGTGAGGCGATGCAGGAGTACATTGAGACTCATTCCCGACTCGAAGACCTCAGCGAGAACATTATCGCGCTCGTCGCCTTCGACTACCGCCATCACGAGGTGATCGGGGAACTCCACGGTGTCCAGCACGACTATCAGGACGTGATTCTCAACACGAGTCACACCCACCAGGGGGAGTGGTGTCTCGAGTCCTTGTTCTGCCAGGGCGCCGGCGAACGCGTCCGGGAGCTGACCTACCGCCTTCGTGACTTCGACGGCGTGAATCGGGTGAAAATTATGGTGATTCGAGATAACTGAGCGAGATAGACATCCCGTGAATTCGCACGCTCAGTCCGCTGCCGTTGCTGTGTTTCCGGCTGAATCGGACGACGTGTTCAGATAGAGGTAGATCAACACAAGGATCAAGGCGACCTGAACCGCCTTGTCAACGTAGTCGACCATTCCGTATTCTGACTTGGCTACGATCCAGAGGGGGAATTGCACGGCCGTATACGGAATCCCGGTCAGGTAGAGCAGTCGCCGCCGATAGTCGAAGAAGAACAGCACAAGTGCACCGGCGTAGCCGACACCTGCGAGTGCAACGGGAATCCGTCCCTCGACGATACCAGCATACACGTGGAGAACGCCAGTGACCACGACTAACGCAACTGCTAGCCACTGGAGTTGGGTGAGCGATCCGATCCGACCCGCGGACCTATTTTGTGCGTTCATCACAATACTACATCTTCCGGGATAGGAGATAAGTACTGTTATTATCAGACTCTTGGTGTCGTCATACGACGCGAGTTAAGCGGTTGTGCCGGTTTCTCAGTCACGTGGTTGTAGCTACGCTTTCGCTCGGAAGAGGGCAGTATTCACACAACCGATTCGTTCACTCACTACCAGCTATGCATTAATAGCCCCAGTCTCAACTTCTGAGACCCCGAAGAAGTTGTGACTTCGGGAGAGTAGCCAGATATTCACTGGCGTGTTTGTCAGCAAGGGTTTCAACACGGCTAAATCATTCTATGAAAGGCATATTAGAAATGTAAAGATTGATCCGAACTCAGGTCTGGCTCTGATAGAGAAGAACCAGGATGGCAAGTCCGATGAAGAAGTCCGGGAGAAACACGAACGCGCCGATATTTGGGCGAGGGTGGAAGCCGAAGACGTTGTGTACTACTGGATTTGACGTACCCGCGTATAGGAGCAGCGCGAGACTTAGCACAAGTAGGCTTGCTGTGTACTTGTTCGGAAGGTCGCGATAAAGCTGTACGTAGATAGCTGCGAGTGTCACCAGCAACACGAGGTTCAGGGTTGTAAAGAAAACCTCCATCCGAATGAGCAGTTCAACCTGTGAGGACAGCGCCCTCGACGGAGGGCCATGGGACGGAACTGATGTGAAGAGTGCGACTAAGAGTGCGATACCACTCGCGATGGTCGCACTCGCTACTGTCGTTCCAAGTGGACTCTCGATCCAGTTACGCATCATCATCAACTCCGGCCTGTTCCGCCACGTCTTCCATGATATCGAGGTTGTTCATCATTCTGTCTGAGAGGAAGTACATCTGCCCGTAATTGTCGCCCTCCGTGGTCACGATATTGCTCTCTTGGAGGACTTCGAGGTGGTGCTGCACTGTTTTGTAGTTCAAATCTAGGTCATTCGACAATTGATTGGTGTTTCGTGGCTGGTCGTTGAGTGCGCGGAGGATACGAAGCCGATTGCGGCCTCCACGAGACCCACCAATAAGCCACCAAAGCAACTGCCGCATCTATCGAGTATTCATTTGGTCGGTCCAAATACATTCTGTCTCGGTGCGAACGATGCTACTCCCCCGAATCAGTCTCCAATCCAGGTGAGAATTCGATCAGCGATTTCGCCGTTGTTGTCGTCCTGCATCATAAGATGTGTATTTCCGGATACCCCTTCGTCTGGGAGGCTAAGCAGCGTCGATGCGGGACTTACCTCTCCTGCGAGCTCTGCAGTTGTCTGGGTCGCCTCCTTGCGACCAGTCTGTCCACGCTCGCCGACGTAATCGCCATACACACCCATAAACGGAGCATCACCACCCATCTCCGCCACGATTTGCGGGTCAGTCGGTGCGCCGACCGGCTCAACGGCGACGATCCGTTCAACGAGGTCTGGCACAGTCTGTGCGACCGCGAATCCGGATCCACCACCTGCTGAATGGACGAGCAACACTGACGGACCGATACGATTGAGGAGTGCCTTTAGAGCGGCAGTCTCCTGCGGTGATGCGAACCGACTCCCGCCGCCACCTCCGCCGGTGCTGACGTATGCAGGGAATGACGCAACGAGTTGGTCTACCGATTCGACCGGATATCGAACGTCCTCGTACGGGTCACCGACTTCAGGTCCGAACCCCCACGTCGGCCATGCTCGATCGATAGACCATCGAGAGAGTGACGCAGAGTCAGATTTCTGGAGTGAACCAGTATCTAACCCGCCTGAATCAACGTTCCGAGGAGGATTGAAAACATACACTGGATGGCCAGCTTCGGCAAAGTACTCCACCCAGCCGCGTCGGCCGTCAGGTGTCGTCGTGTAAATGTACGGTGACAACCCGAGGCCGGGCACCATTACGACGGGTGACTTGTCGGTGGCCGTATCGGGCCGTGTATATACGACTTCAGCACGTCCGTCGATGATCGTACTACTGCTTGTGTTTGCGTTACCGACGTAGAAACTACCGAACGTCGGAGAGTCGTCATTCTGTTGTTCGGATTGCGGAGAGGCCTCAGGAGACGTCTGTGTATTGGTGTTTGGTTCGCTGTTGTCAGTTATGCTATTGCACCCTGCGATAGTCGCAGCAAGTGCGACTCCAGTTGTGCGAAGAAACGCTTTCCGAGAGATGCCCGATGACATACAGATCGTACTGACCGGGGAACTGACTTAGTCGATTGCCGAAATCGGCCACAGGTTAGGCACAAATTCATTCCAGTTCATGTAGAACGCCCGATATTGACAAATAATGTTAAATTGGGATAATACTGTATCGCCCAGAGCGTATGCATTGAGAGCGCCAGTCTCAACTACTGTCACGGGTGTGGAAGTTGAGACTACAATGGGTATAGCAGGGCTGTAATGCGTGGATTTTGTCGATTTGGTCAGCGGAAACTACCTCAATTCTCTCTACAAGCGGCCATTCTTGTCATACTTCCAACCGAAGGGGCGAGTTTTCGAATATCCAACAGTGTGGCCACTCAGACCGCGGGCTAACCCAGACTGAGTGTCTCTCTAACCGATTCCAGTCTCCTTCTTCAGCAGCGTCAGTGTGTTATCTGCCGTCACCATCGGCGAGTGCTCGTAGTTACCAGTCAACGCGACCTGAACGAGCAAGTCGACGGATCGCCAGATCGAGTACAGCAGACACGCAAACGCGAAGTAGAAGAATCTAAGCCCGAAATTCTTCGACGTGGTAGCAGCCATGAAGCGTTTGATCGACTTGTATCCGCTCTCGATTTCCCAGCGGTAGCCGTACTCCGTGAGGTGTCCACTCCATCGATTCGTCATAAACACCGAGTACTGCCGGTGATCGCCATGCTCGGAGTCCTCTTTCCGACGGTAGATAAGCGTCGTCTCGTGCCATTCGTTCTTCCCGAGATGGAGCTTCCGGTCGGTTTCGTATCGGTCCTGACCCCGTCGGAGCAACCGCTTGGCTTGGGCTTTTTCGCTGGTCTGCATCCGCTTGGGAACGACGTAGGAAAGCCCGCGCTGGCTGATCATCTCCAAGATGTGCTGACTGTCGAACTCTCGGTCCATCAGCACGTTATCGACGTAAACGAGGTCCTGGGCAGAGTCGAGCAGATCCTCGACGATCTCCTTCCGTGACTCACCTTTCCGTACTGGGCGGGCATCAAGGACGAGTGGAACAGCGTTGCCGACCAACTGGACTGTCGCCCACTGGTGGGCGTATTCGTCGTTCTTCTCTTTCGTTCCAATTATCTCGTCTTCGTGTCCGGTGCGGTCGCCTGTGAAGGGGTCGGCTTCGGTGATGTCAATGGCGACGATTCCGGCTCGATAGAACTCCTTCGTCTCTGCGAGTTCATTGATCAGCTGTCGGACCGCCTGTCGGTACATCTCGCGAATCTGCTGGATAGAGAGATCTCGAATGTGGTCGCGGTGGGCGTGTCCGAGTGGTGTTCGATCCCGCGAGGACTCATGAATGAAACTGCGGGCTCCTTCGTTCGCAGCCAGCCGCTCGCGCAATCCGAGATACGTCTGGAGGTCCCAGTAGGCGTTCTCGTGTATCTCACAGCCGTCCCCACGGTCCAGCGAAAACGCCGGGAACACGATGCGGCTGACGTGGTCGGTGATCTTCTCTGCCTGCTCCAACGTGGTTTGATCGGCTGGTTCTAACTCGCCAGACTCGTCATCGTGGTGCCGAAGCTTTCGTTCCGGTTCACGCGGAATCCCGACACCTGCATTCTGGGCTTTGATGAGGATCGTTCGAGCCGCCGTTTCGACCGTCTCTCGGAGGTCAGGGGTGAACCGCTTGTGCCAACTCCGCCATAGTGTTGACTGCTCTGGGATCGTCTCGAGACCCAGTTGCTCACAGAGTACAGGACGGTTCTTTAGATACTCGGACAGTGCTGTCTCGTGCTCCAACCCGTGGAGTTCCTTCAGGACGAACACCCGAAACAGGGAGTCCATCTCGTAGCGTGTCGAGCGTGTATAGCGATCGTGAGCCTCGAAGCTGAAGTAGGCCAGTGGAAGTACGAGGACGAACTGCTCAACCGAATCATGGTTGGGATGCGTAAACCAGGTTTCTGAGACGATCCGAACGTCCGAGTGTAATCCGGCAAGTGAGGTACGATCATAGATCGGTGTCGAATCATATGTTGGCCACTCAACGTGCGCTCGTTGTGCGATTTGTCGGAAGATAGCGCGCCGGGACGCAGAGGTCGAAGCCATATAGAAATACTGAGAAAACACCAGAACTGGTGTTAGCAGCAGTCGCTTCCAGCGCCGCAGACCTCACCGTACTCGAGACCAATTCCGTCGTTGATCGCTTCGTTGCACTCGATCAGCAGCGACTCGAACTCGTCAGCCGTTACCTCCGATTGTGCCACATCGAGGTCTTCACCGAGCGCTTCAGCGGCGGTCAGAACTTCATCGTCGGAGGCGCTCAACAGCACCCACCCCCAAGAGACTGCGCGAACTCCTGCCTGATTTGTTCGCTGATGACGTCGTTCGTCTCCTCAAGGAGGGCGGCGAGTTTCTCTTGTGCTGCTCGGTGCTGTTGTATGGTGTCGTTGTTCGAGACCTCGGATTGTAGCTCCTGTAATTCGCTCATAATCGACGAATCGAACTCGTCCGCCTGCAACTCCTGCTGTTTTTCTTGGTACGCTTCGAGTAGGGACTTTGCCTCCTCGTCGGCCTCGAGTTGTTCGTTCGCGTCCACGAACTGTTGATAGGTCGCTGAGTCACGGAGCGTCTCGATGAACGTCTGAAGTGACTCCTCGACGGCTGTCGTTTCCGACACGGCTTCGCTCACGACGCCGTCACCTCCGGCTCAGTATCCTTGGTGATGTCATCCAAGCCGGTTATTTCCTCACCGAACGCGCGCAATGCGTCCAGTCCGACCGGCTCGTCCTGACGTAGCGGAGCGAGCATCATCGGCACGTCGAACCGATCACTGATCTCGCCGAGGTACTCCGCCTGCTGGGCGCGACGATTCTCGAAGAAGGCGTTATCGCCGTATTTCTCGGGGAGCAGGTAGTTTGCGACCACCAGCGAGGTCTCGATCCCGACTTGGTCTTTGAGGTCTGCGGCGGCCCGGTAGGCTTCCATCATTGGGGTGTACTCGGGGTACATCACGAACGCGAACGTACTCTGATCGGGGTCCTTCATCGTCTCGATGACCTCGTCGTACTGGTCGCCTTTCGCGGGCGCGGCACCCTTCGTCAGCGAACCCAAATCCATGAATCCCTTCCAGTCGGAGGGGAGTTCGAGCAGTCGGAGCGTGTGCCCCGTGGGGGCAGTGTCGAAGACGACGGTGTCATAGCCGTCTTCGTCGAAGTAACTCACGAACTTCTCGAGGGCGGCCATCTCTTCGGCACACGGTGACTCCAGTTCCTCTTCGACGTTTGCGATCGCCGCGTCCACGTCGATCTGGGTGTCCTCTTTGTCCTCGTACATCTCGGTGACGTGGTCGAGGACCTGTGTGCGGTACTCTTCGAGCGCTTTCTCTTGATCGATCCGTGCCGCGTCGAGGTTTGCTTGACCGACCGAGGTCGGCTCGTGGCCGACACGTTCGCCGAAGATGTCTTCGAGGTGGGCAGCCGGGTCAGTTGTGACGACGAGCGTTTCGTGGCCAGCTTCGGCGAGCTTCGTCGCCGCCGTCGAAGCGATCGTACTCTTGCCAACGCCGCCCTTCCCGGTGAAAAAGAGATACCGCGTCTCATCGCCCGGTTGCAGCTGTTCGGCGACCGCCTCGGTGTCAGCCATCGACTCGAAGTCGACTGTAGTCTCGGCGTCTACGTCGGTCGCCGTCCCAACGTCGACGGTGGCCTCGTCGCCGTCGTACAGGACGCCACCGACATCTGCGAGTAGGTCGAGCCCTGCGATCTCGCCCGGCTGGAGTGGGTACGTTGCCATCGCGTCGGCGCCGAACTCCGTCCGTGCGCGTTCGATAACTGCCTGCTCGTCTTCCCGCTTCCCCTCGAAGAACGGATCCTCACACACCGACTCGGGGAGATAGCCGTTGATGATCAGCAGTTGGGACTCGATCCCAAGCTCGCCGAGGTCGCTTGCACTGCGCTCGATCTCGTCGACCGAAGAGTCCTCGGGCTTGCCGACGAACGCGAATGAAGTCTTCTCGTCGTCCTGAAGCGTGTCGATAGCACGCTCGTAGTCCTGTTTGCGCTCCTCCATCGAGGCTGCCGGCCCGATGCAGGTCGAGCCGCCCTTCTCCAGTTCAGCGTTCCAGTCGGAGGGCAACTCCATCAGTCGGATGGTGTGTCCCGTGGGAGCGGTGTCGAAGACGACAATATCGTACTCCGGGCTATCCATGAAGTCGACGAAGTTATCGAAGGCGGCGATCTCTTCGACACACGGGCTGTTGAGTTGTTCCTCGACGGTTTCGAGTTGCTCGTCGTCGAGAAGCTGTCGCATCGGCTCAATCGTCTCTTGTCGATACTCTTCGGCCGCCGTATCCGGGTCGATCTCGATGGCAGATAGGTTCTCGATGTCGTCGATAGCAGTGACTTCGTGGCCGATCTCCTGCCCGAAGATGTCCGAGAGGTTCGGCGCAGGGTCTGTCGTCACCAGCAGCGTCTCGTAGTCGTTGTCCGCGAGCCAGGTCGCTGTCGCGCAGCTCACGGTACTCTTACCGACGCCGCCTTTGCCGCTGAAAAAGACGAATTCGGTCTCTTCGCTTGTCGGCTCTACGACCGCTCGTGCGTCGGTGGGGGTTGTGTTCATGCGTTAGGCCTCTTGGGTCGGGGTGACTGTTTCGAGTGCTGCCGCGAGTTCGTCGTACGAGAGGTACTCGGACTTGCCGACAATTTCGTCGTCAACGACAGTGATCGGCAAAATCGATGGACCGTGTTCCTCGACCAAGTCGGAGATGGACTCGGTCTCGAGGAACTGGTCGATATTGTGCTGCATGTTCGCCCGCGAGACATCGACATCCTCAAATTCTGATTCGAGTTGGTCGAGGGCGGCACTGACTTCTACGAGTTCTTCGTCGGGGTCAGGACCACAGACGCCGGTGGAGCAACACATCGCCTCCTCGTACAGGGTGAGTTCAGTCATTGCTCGGGAAGGAGTATTTTATCAATTGTCCGGCTAGCAGTGCGGCGGTCACGGATCATATTGGTAGCCTTGTTCCATCGCATTCGATTGAAAGATTGTTCAATCATATTCATAAGGCCTTCGACTCGTATAGACGTAGTCAGTACTCAAAATAGAAGAAATACGCTGAGCCAAGTATTTCTACGCGTCATATCGGTTCCGTGCTGTCGATAGATCCTACAGTATATATTATAGAGTCCTAAAGTGATAGAGTCAGAGTTGAGTGCAAGGAGTGCGCGGGTCGGTCCAGAATACTTAATTCGTTATCTGCTCAATCGAAGTGTATGTCCTCAACCGAGCGGCTACAACGGTACCTCGCCGACGAACGAGGCGGATGTGGCGACGAGGAGGTATGCCAGCGTCTATCTGAACTCGAAGAGATCGACGCGGCCGCAGGCGGGCCTGCGCTGGACGAAGACGTTGGATTGCTATCGGCGCTCGCGAACGAGACCCGGTACAAGATCGTTCGTATCCTCCACATCGCTGGCGAGGAACTCTGCGTCTGTGAATTTGCGCCGTTGCTCGACGTCAGCGACAGCGCGATCAGCCATGCGCTGTCCCAACTCACCGACGCTGGACTCATCACTCGCCGAAAAGAGGGGAAGTGGCGGAAATATCGAGCGACAGCACGCGCCAACGCCGTCCTCATCGCCCTAGACGGATCGCGGGAGCTTTGATCGGAAACGAGAGTTATCGACATGGCCCATCGACGAAGTAACTCTCACTGGTCGGTAATAGCCGGCATTCGATACGATGGCTACTGAGCAATATATATTGAAAAGTAACACTCATAGGAGCGCTTAACACGGTATAAAAGAGGAGATTATCTATGGATACAGCATCACCCGCTAAGTTTGGATTTGTGTGTGTACAGAATGCGGGACGAAGCCAGATGTCAGCTGCGTTCGCCGAGCGGGAACGTGATCTCCGGGAATTGGGGGATACTCTCGAGATTCTCACCGGCGGTACACATCCCGCTGAACACGTCCACGAGGAAGTGATCACGGTCATGCAAGAACGAGACATCGACCTCTCTGACCGAACGCCTCGGGAGGTCTCGACTGACGAGCTCGAATCGTGCGATGTCGTCGCCACGATGGGCTGTTCGACGCTAGAACTGGACGCTGAGAACGTCGACGTTCGAGACTGGGCGTTAGACGATCCGCACGGGCAAGACCTTGACACTGTCCGCGAGATTCGTGACGACATAGAGCAACGCGTCAAGGCGCTGTTCGACGAGTTCTATCCGGACGAACCGTAGCATAAACGTAATCAGAGGATTCATTCGTCCCTCCAATCGGAAAATTCTCCTCTGGACAAGCCTGTTTGTGATTTTCGGTGAGTTAGGGGTTCTGTGGCGGCTTCCGAGCCTCGATAGTGGCAGAGACGAGATACTCACCGAGATCGCGATCGGCGTCCCAATCGCTGATGAACTCGGTGCTCTCGCCCTTCGGCGCGATCTCGATCGCTTCGAAGCCGGCGTTATCGAGCATCGCTTCGAGATTCTCGATGGTCGACGCACCGGCGACGCAGCCGGTTAGCGAGTCCGGATCCATCTTGACGTCGTCGGGGAACGGCGCGGTTTGGACGACGTCCGAGATGGCGACGCGCCCGCCGGGCTTGAGGACGCGGAAGGCGTCGTCGAACACGAGCTGTTTTTCGGGAGCGAGGTTGACGACGCAGTTCGAGATAACGACGTCGATAGTCGCGTCTGCAACGGGGAGATGGCTGATCTCGCCGAGGCGAAACTCGACGTTGTCGGCGTCGTTTTTCGCGACGTTCTCCCTCGCTTTCGAGACCATCTCCGGTGTCATGTCCACACCGATGACGGTTCCGTCCGGACCGATCTCCCGTGCGGCGAGGAAGCAGTCGAAGCCCGCACCGGAGCCGAGGTCGAGCACCGTCTCGCCGGCCGCCATCTCGGCGAACGCCTTCGGATTTCCACACCCAAGGCCAAGGTCTGCGCCCTCGGCGACAGACGCGACATCGTCGGCGTCATAGCCAAGGCGTTCGCTCCCGGACGCTCCTTCGGTGCCGTCACAGCATCCACCGTCGTCGGTGGTATCGATGCCGACGTCGCCACAGCAGTTTTGACTGTCCGAAGCGATAGTTTCGTAGCGTTCGCGCACCATCTTGCGGGTCTCTTCGGGGTCGCGGTCACCGGCCACCGTAGTAGTATCGTTACTCATGGGAACCCCGCAGATCGTCGAGGGTTTCGAGAAGGGCCGCGGTCGTTTCAGTCGGTTCGTAGTACCGCCAGGATCCCTCTTTGCGGCGCGTGACAAGTCCTGCGGTGTACAATCGCGAGAGCGCTTGGCTGACGGCGCTCTGACTAACACCGACCGCGGCTTCGAGGTCGCAGACGCAGACGCCGTCATCGGCGTTCGAAATTCGGCGAAGCAGTTCGTATCGTGTGTCATTCCCCATCGCGGTCAGTACTTGGAGGTCTGTCGCCATCGCATCCGAGTCGACATCTTCGAGCGGTGTACAGCAGGTCTCCGTTTCTTCCGTGGTTCCGTCAGTGATCGCATCTCCTATCATATTAGCAGTAGCTTATACAAGAGATCACTAATATGTTTCCCTCGGCAACTCCCTCGAAACTCTGGAATCAAGTTGAACCTTGGGTACAACAGTACCATCACCGATCTGTATCAGAATCGGTGCGGTAGAAAATCGATACGTCGGTGAAGTTCTCGAAGGTGAAAACAACGCCCGAGATGGTGTGGGCTGAACACATATGCATTGAGAGTACTAGTCTCAACTTCTGTCACGGGTGGGAAGTTGAGACTACAGTGGGTTTAGCAGGGCTGTGATGCGTGAATTTGACCGATTCGGTCAGCGGGTACTGCCCCAGATGGCCCTCCAAGCGGCTATTCTTGTCACACACTCAACTATATAGACAAATTTTCGAGACTTCCAGCAGCGTAGCCACTCAGACGGCACGCTAACCCGAATAGAGTCCCTCACTACCCGATTCTCGTCTCCTTCTTCAGCAGCGTGAGCGTATTATCTGCCGTCACGATCGGAGAGTACTCGTACTCACCAGTCAGCTCAAGCTGGGCAAGTAGATCGACCGCTCGCCAAATTGAGTACAACAGGCAGGCGAATGCGATATAGAAGAAGCGAAGCCCGAAATCCTTCGACGTGGTTGCTGTCATGAATCGCTTGATCGACTTGTACCCACTCTCGATCTCCCAGCGATAGCCATACTCCGTAAGGTGTCCGCTCCCCCGATTCGTCATGAACACCGAGTACTGCCGGTGATCATCGTGTTCAGAGTTCTCTTTCCGTCGGTAGATCAGCGTCGTCTCGTGCCACTCGTTATCGTCCAATCGCAGCTTCCGGTCGGTCTCGTTCAGACAGCTATTGCAGTTCCTCTACGAAGGCAGCGACCGCTTCGTCGACGAGTTCGGTGTCCACCCGTCCCTGCCAGAAGTCGATATCCTCGTGGTCAATCGATTGGACGCCCCACGGGACGATTCGACTCTCGTCGGGCGTCCCACCACGCAGCCAACTCTCTTCGGGGATTTCGATCAGCCCGTCCATCCAGGATTTCGTCGTCAACGTCAGCGCGATATACTGCTCGCCGTGGAACGGACGGCCTTCGTGATTCGAGAGAATGAGCCACGGTCGGGCATCATCCTCGCCTTTGAATGGATCGTCACCGTAGACCACGTCGCCCCGCTCAAAAATCGGGGTTGCGGTCTCGTCAGTCACTGCTCGTTCTCCACGCTCGGATGTGGCTCGCTGGGTGCGTGATCGCGCCACGACTCCTTGTCTTCGTCACCGAGTTGCTCGTTGAACAGGGCGGTCGCCCGTTCGTAGCCGCTATACCCGTCGAGTCGCTCGGTATCGTCAGTTACAGCCCAGTACGTTGCCTTGTGTTTGACCATGTCACGGTCCTTCAGCCGCGAGAGCGCAGTACTGACTGCGCCCTCGTCGAGGCCGACTTGAGAGGCAATTTCGTGTGCCTTGAACGCACGATCGTCGTGAGCAGCGAGAAACCCGAGTACCTGATCAGGGACAGAAAGATCTTCGAGTTCGTCCTCGCTCGTGTTCTCGAAGGTGTCTCGGTCGATGGACATCTTGGATGAAGGTACGCCACCCACTGTGAAGAGTGTTAGGACTGAAAGTATTGAAAATTCCGAAGGAGATGATACTACGCTGTTCAGTGAGTAGAAATCACTCCCAACAAAGAAATCTGAGGATCATATGCATTGAGACGACTGGTCTCAACTACTGTCACGGGTGGAGTTGCGAATGACCCCGATCTTGTGCATGAGTCTCCACACTCAGCGGGTGTCTCCCAGCCTGAGCGAGTCTTAGATGCTGATGGAAGCTATCCAATTCGTGGAATAAGTAGAATCCAATATTAATCCAACCGAAAATATCACCTATCCACAGCGAAGTCTCTAGCCGCGCGCTGACCGTCCACTGGGATTATATTAGTGTCCCGAAGTGCCGACTGAGTAAGGCCCTGAATCGGCCTGCTGTGATCCGCGGTGTCAACCGGCAGTCGACGATCTCGAGCGACACTTGCACGAGGAAGTCCAACAGCACCCACATATTGTACAACAGGACCGCGAACCCAAAGTGAAACAGCCGGACGCTGAACGCCTTTGAGGTGGTCCAGGTGGCGAATTCCTTGATCTTCTTGTAGGCCGTCTCGATCCCACCGCGTCGAGTGTCCCGGGCGATTCGACGAGGCGTCTGGCGCCGATCCAGCCCGATTTCGTCGTCGACATCAAGACTCGTTATGAACGCCTGTGGACGCTCTCTTCCCTCATCAGCCGGGAGCCCCACCAACGTTGTCACGACCGCTCGTTCGAGACCCACCCTTTGACCGCTCCATACATCGCATACTCGTGCTCAACGGTAACCTACTCGTTTAATTCACTGGCCGAGCAACGACGGGCTCTCTGTAAAAAACAGGGGCATTTTATTTTAGGTCGGCCAAAAAATCGGTGTTTTTAAGTTATTTTAGGCTGGCCTAAAGCATGTGCAAGAGACACGACGAACCTGGCTAAAGGGAACAGGCGCAGCAATAGCCGGCGTTGCCCTCGCGGGTTGTAACGGGATATCCGGCAGTGAAGGGTCGACGCCCGGTGCTGATGAAGGACAGTCAACGAACGACACGTCGGGTGATGAGGAGACCGCCCAATCGGATCCGACGCACGCCGCAGTCGCCGCGGAATGGAACGCGATGCGGATGCGGCTTGATGACGCGTTCTCGTTGGGCGTCGCCGGCTACGTCGAGGCGGGGGCGAGCGTCGGACAGGACGTCTTTGCCCGCTTCGAAGGCGCTAATGGCGAGTACGGTGCCCACGAGTTCCTCGAGGAGACGGGTGAGGACAACTACGAGGGCTTCGAGGAGGACGGGCTGGTCGTCATGAACGAGGGGCTGAGCGCGGGCGAATTCGAGGCCGCCCGCGGCGGCTGGGAGGCGGCACACACGAACCTCCGCGAGGCGACCGTCACGCGCGTGGGCGAGACTAGGGCGAACGCGCTGGAAGTCCTCCGGTGCGGCACGGCCGTGAACAACGTCGAACTGCTCGCCGCCGCCGGCGACACCGAGGGCGCGGCGTCGGTCGGCCAGGAGGTGCTGGGATGGTGGGAAACCTCGCCCGCTCATGATGCGGTCGAAAGCGCCGACAGTGAGGCCTACGAGTCGCTCGAAGGTGCGATGGAAGACGCAATCTCAGCCGCACAGTCCGGTGACATGGAGTCGCTTCGTAGTGCAACGAGCACGGCGTTGAACGCGTCGGCCACTGGAGCGTATGCCGTCGCTACTAGCGAAGAACTCGCGGGCGCGGGGCAAATCGCGTCCTATCAGGGCCAGGGTTGGGACGGCGCGGCGCTCGCGTCGATGGGCGGCCCCTCGACGGAGTTTGCACACGCGGCGGCATTGACGATCTATCGGGCACGGATCCACGACGCGGCCTGGCTCTACAAGCGCGGGCACGCCGAGGCGGCGCGACAGCGCGTCGAGAACGTCTTCGCTCACTTCGAAGGCGCCCGTGCTCACGAGGCTCTTGAAGGGGCCAGCGAGGATGCGTACACCCGGTTCGAGGACGAAGGGCTGAGCGCGCTCTCGACGGCCATCGAGAACGACAACGCTGAGGGCGTCGCGTCAGCGGTCGAGACAATCAACGGTTCGCTGGTCGAGGGCATTGAGGCGCTGGGAAGTGGCGCCGGGCCGGCGTTGCTCGAGGCGGGCTACTTCAAAGCCCGAATCGAGGACGCTCACGAACGGTACCGTCTCGGCGAAGAGGCGGTCGCTGCCGAGACAGTCCGTGGGCTATTCCAGACCTTCGAGGCCAACGAGGCCGACTTCCACGAGACGCTCGAAGAGACCGACGAATCGCTGTACGAGACCTTCGAGGAAGAACACCTCAACGGGCTGATCACGGCGTTCGAGGAGGGCAACGACGGGGCCGTCAACGAACATGTGAGCGGCATCCGGGAGACGCTTTTAACCTTCGAGACGGCTGCCGGGTCAACAGCACAGGTGAGCGCAGTCGAGAGCGGCTACATGGCCGCTCGGGTCTTCGACGCTGGTGTCCTCGGCGTCCTCGGAGAGAACGAGCGCGCAGGTTCGCTGGTTCAGGCGGCCTTCCAGCACTTTGAGGCGGGTGCCGGCGGGTTCCACGAGGCGCTGGAGGAGGCCGACGACGATCGGTACGAGTCCTTTGAGGCCGCCCTCAGCGACGCATCGAGCGCTGCACAAGAAGGCGGAGACGCCGGTGAAAAGTCCCGTGCGTTCAATGACGAGGCGGTCGGGGCGATTTACGCGGTCGTTGAATCCGGCGGCGGGTCGTTCGGCGGGGCAGCGACGTCAATCATGCAGGACACTTTCGCTGCTTTCGAGGAGGCAGAAGTCCACGAGATGCTCGAAGAGGCCGACGAGAGCGCCTACGAAGGATACGAGTCCACGCTGAACGACTATATCGGCGCGATCGAGTCAGGGTCGGGCGTCAGGAGCGCAGCGACGGCGTACGCCGACGCTTCGATTCGTGCGCAGTTCGCCGTCGTCGGGGCTGTCGACGAAGCCCCCGTCGGCGAGGGTAGCGGCGGCGAGTCGGGCGGCGAGAGTGAGGAAACGGACCTTCAGGGCGGCCCCAACATTCAGGATGGGGTACCGGACGACGCCGACCACGTAGTCAATATGGAGGCTGTCGCCTTCGAGCCGGAGGAGCTGACGATCCAGCAGGGCGATACAGTCGCGTGGAAGCACGCTGCAGGGGAACCACACAACGTCGTTGCATACGAGGGTGAAATTCCAGAGGACGCGGAGTACTGGGCCTCCGGCGGGTTCGAAAGCGAGGAGGCCGCCCGCGAGGGCTGGGAGGATGGTGAGGGTGCCGTTCAGTCCGGCCAATCGTACGTCCACACGTTCGAAGCGACCGGGACACACGAGTACTTCTGTGTTCCTCATGAGGCTGCAGGGATGGTCGGTTCCGTCATTGTCGAATAAGCGATGGTACCGTCGCATTCCACGTGGTATCGTCGCGAACAAGCATCTAAGCGAGGGGGCGCCGATGAGGGGCCCCCTGCGAGAGGTGACCGGCTGACGCCTCTCCGAGAAAGATCAGGGAATCGACGCTTTCCGGAGTTGGGTGCGCATTTGCCTGTCCTGAAAACGACACTCGATATGCGCAGTGTCCCAGTCGACAAACAATGCTACGGGACTGAGTATGAGTGGTCTGTCGGACCTTCAAACAGTCCCGATTCCGGTTCAAAAAGGCCATCAAATGGGGTTTCAGAGTAAGTATGGTCGGCCCGACACTTATTGACATCAGAGAACACATCGACGGCCTCGGGACCAAAGGCGGCCAGTACTACGTCCGCTGTGGCCGCACGGGCGACCGACCGGTCCCGGCGGCCGGCATTCGGTTCCCGGACCGGGCCACCGCACGGGCCGCCGCTCGGGCCACCGAACAGTACCGCTCGGCGCTGCGACGATACGACCCGCAGGTCCCTTACTACGACCTAATCGTCTGTGAGGAGCCACCACTGGGTTCGACGAAAGGACACCGCCACGATTCGATGACCGAACGGGACGAGTACACGCTCTCCGAGCCCGTGATCACCAAGACTCACACTCCCGGACACGGCGATCTCGTCGAGTTCTGCCACCGCGTCGCCGGCGCCGTCTTCGAGACGCTCTCTGAATCGGGGTACGACGACATCGAGACTGCGGTCATGGACGCCTACTTCGAGCTCGCCGAGAACGTCGGTGGTCCCGACGAACTCTGTCTCTGCCTGCTCGAAAGCATAACCACTGAACTCCACGAGCGGCTGTCTCCTGCTGACCAGGCTGAAGTCCTTGCCGATGCCGCAGCGCGACTCAAACCACCCACCGACGAAACCAATCCTCTCGACGCGACGCTGGACACACTCGAGCAGCGAGGCGTTATCGAGAGCTACACGCGCTCGCCGGACTCAGTCGATCTCGACGCTGGCGCGGGAGCCATTGTCGTACAGATCTCCGGCTACGCGCTCTCGGCACAGAACGACCGACTTCCCGTACTTCCGGTCACGCTCGAACTCTGCCGCCATCACACGGACCATCCCCCACAATCTATTCAGGTGACCACCGGAGACGGTGGCTGGCAGCTCATGTTCGGCCTCGCGGACACGGGAGACCAGAACGACATCGTAAGTGCGCCGATCGACGGGGAGGTGTGAGATGGTCGTCGACACCTACATCGAGCAAGCGCGAACGTGCGCTCGATCCGAGCAGGATGCTACTGCTGAGATGCGGGACGCTTACGAGGCGTTCATCCGTCGGGTACAGAAACAACAGCCCGAGCAGACACCATCATCGGCTGCTGGCCTCACAACAGCCGGGGGAGTCACTCACCTCTCCGCAGACTCCTCCAGTACTGATGGCTGTCGGCCTGTCCGAAAGGCGTTCGCCGAGACGATTCGCCCCCACAGCGTGGCCGACCTCGACGAGACCGAGTCCTTGCTGGAAACGATTCGCGAGGAGTTCACTGACGCAATCGCAGTAGCACTCGCCCCGACGACAGAGGCCTCGTTCACTCCCGAATTTAAACGGATGGTCCTCACCGAAGCACAAGCTCGGCGGGCGGAAGCCACCGCGTTACGGAAAGCGCTCGAACGCGAGGAGGCGCACCTCGACGAGGCGGGTGTGGCGGTCGACGACATCATCGCCTGGATCGTCAACGCGAACGAGACGCGGTTGACCGACCTCGGCTTCGATGCGCTGCAACAGCGCCACGAAACGCTTACACATCATCGCGACCGCTGTGAGGAGATGGCTTACGACCGGCAGGCATTCCTCGAGGCAACGACGAACAACGGTGTCGACGCCGGCGTCCGCCACCGAAGCCTCATACCGTACCTCTACCAGGATTTCCCAGTCGACCATCCGGTGCTGGCGACGGTGGCGCCGCTCGATGAAACGTGTCAGAAGTGCCAACAAACCGTGCGGGATCATCTGGTTCGGAGGGGCTAACCGATGGGCAACGGGCCTCGTCGACAGCGAACGGAGGCGTGGACGTGGGTGTATCTCGCGCTCTTCGGGGACGATGGCGAGGCGATGGACACTAAGACGGAATCAGCTGATCAGACCGGAGAGCCAACCCAAGAGACGTCAGACGGCCCTGAGACGAGATGAGCGGGGCAGACTGAATAAAGAAATCGTATTACCAACAACTGGTAACGTCCAACAGTTTGGATGCCAGATTCTCAACGTGAGCTGGGTTGGCTCTGGTTCTGTCTCCTCTGTGCCACCAGTACTCATGGATAGACGGCTTTCAGCAGGGAGATAATACCGACGGTCAAACCGTGTTCGAAGGCGCTCAGACAGTTTCTGGACGGTGGATTGGCTCAATTCGGTACGCGAGACACAGTATATACTGCTATTCCACTCTTCGCGGGGGAATAATCCACAAATTCGGAGTAAACCGGTGAGTTACTATCGGGTCGTTTGCCGGCCCAACACGAACGCAAGAAGTGCGATCAGTACCGCGCCGAGTACGGATTCACCTCCGACAATAATCCGTGTCCAGCCGGTTGGCTGGAATGTCGGTGGAGCCGACCCTGTTGCTACGAGTAGACTGTAGTAACCACCTTCGAGTAGCGTCCGACCGCCCTGGTGTGACGCGGCTGCAACATATCCGAACGCAGCGAGCACAATCACGGCTGCAAACACGCCGAGGACATGCCAGATACCCTCTCCATAATTCGTTCCGTAACGGGCGACGGTTGCGTACGCGTATTTCCCAGCGTGTTGAACCCCGTTACGAGTGGCACGAACCTGATCGGCATGCCAGCGGCGCTGCATCTCTTTTCGATTCACGTATCCCTTGTGCTGGAGAGAAGAAAGTGAGTTGTACTGACCAATCCGTTCCAGTGTTTTGTAGGTCCGGGCCGCCTTTCGCCATTCGGCCTCGATGTCTGTAGACCGTTCGGTAATCACAGAACGTCCCAACCATCGAACCCGGCCATACAAGCTCCGACACTGGTCTGGTCGCGGGTCATATACAACGAACGCCGGTTCTGTTGGCTCCGCCCCCGTCGCGATGAATGCTGTCGATTCGTCAATCACCGCGTTATCGAACGTGGCACCATCTAGCTTGGCATCATGGAATCGCGCCTTCCGTAGAGTGGCTCCAGTGAACCGTGCGTTTTCGACATTAGCACCGCTGAAGTCAACATTATCGAGTGAACAGTCCCTGAAATCTGTGCTCTTGAGGCAGACCTCTGCGAGGATGTCAATCTCAGGGTGCGCCCGCGCGAACGATGCCCCTGTGAAATCGATTGTTTCCGGGTCACGGAAAGCGTAGCCGAAGTATACATCCTCAATAAATTCAGCGTTCCTGAACGAGACTGTCCCGCCATTGGTGAACGCTGTCCGAGAAAAATCGGTGCCACCAGGATTGGTGAAGTCCGTGTCATCAAAACGGACCTCACCGCCGTTATCGAATATTGACCCACTGAAATCCACGTCATCTTCATTCTGAAAGTCGACTTTAGCGAACGAGACATCACCCGCATTAGCGAACGTAGCCCCGGTAAAGGAGATATCGTCTCGTCCCTCAAAGTCCGACTCGGTGAATAGGACCTCATCGCCGCTGAACGTTGCGTATTGGAACGTCACCGGAGCGCGAAAAACAGCGTTCTTAGCACTGACCCCGTCTGTGAACGTCGCTCCAGCAAAGCAGATCGGGTTGTGCGGATCCCGACCGATAGACTCGTGACGCCAGTTAACCTGTCCGAGAGTTGCACCGATAAATTGATCCCGGCTCGCTGTCCCATTGTCGTTCGAATCCGTGGCCTCAATAGCGGTCTGGATGTCCGTCGCGTCTGGCCTCACAGACGGTGCATGGAACTGGCATTTCCGACCGTCTGCGTTTGGCGACGGGTCGTGAGGACAGTTCCAAGTGTCACCATCGATATCCAGGCGATCGAGCAGTTCTTTCCAGCCTTCTCGGTTCCCACCCCAGCTAACCCATTTTTTACAGTCAACAGTGTACTTGCACTGATCTTCGACCGCCATTACTGGCGTCCACAGTACGTCTTTACTTTAATATCACTCTCGTTGGCAGGGCGGTGTTCAGATAAGGATTGAAAGGTGAAGCGGTACGTTTTCAAAGTGATCTATGCCCGAAAACGACCGCCTCAGCGGCTGTTT
>NZ_CVRT01000029.1 GCF_001261915.1 Halorubrum sp. SD626R | reverse complement strand
CCACGGGCGTCGCGAAGTACCACGGGCTCCAGGAGCGCCTCGCCAACGACGTGAAGGCGGCGGTGTCGAAGCCCGAACTGGCCACTGACGGGAGCGGAACCGACGACGAGTCCAAATAAATGACCGACGACGATCCCGGCACGGCCGTCCGCCGCGACCGCTTCAGCGGCGGCCCCGCCCGCGAGTTCCTGTCGAGCCTCGCCGCCGACGCGGCGATCTTCGAGGCCGACCTCGCGGTCGACCGCGCGCACACGGTGATGCTCGCCGAGCAGGGGATCGTCGACGGCGCGGTCGCGGGCGAGATCCTCGCGGCGCTCGACGACGTTGAGGCCGCGGGCCACGGCTCGCTCCCCGACGGCGAGGACGTTCACGAGGCGATCGAGACGGCCGTCATCGACCGGATCGGGCCGGACGGCGGTCGGATGCACACCGCCCGCTCGCGAAACGACGAGGTCGCGACCTGCATCCGGTACCGCCTGCGCGAGGACCTGCTCGCGGCCGCCGAGGCCACGGTCGCGCTCCGCGAGGCGCTCGTCGAGGTCGCGAGCGAGCACGCGGAGACCGTGATGCCCGGCTACACCCACCTCCAGCCGGCCCAGCCGACGACGGTCGCGCACTACCTGCTGTCGTACGAGGGCGGGGTCGCGCGCGACACCGAGCGCCTGCTCGGCGCGTACGACCGGGTCAATCGGTCGCCGCTCGGCGCGGCCGCGTTCGCGGGGACGCCCTTCGACATCGACCGCGACCGGACGGCCGAGCTGCTCGGGTTCGACGGCACGGTTCGGAACTCGACGGACGCGGCGTCGGCGCGCGACTTCCTCGCCGAGGGAGCGACCGCGTGCGCGACGCTCGCGACGACGCTGTCGGGGCTCGCGGAGGACCTAATCGTCTTCTCGAACAAGGGGTTCGTGGAGCTGTCGGACGCGTACTCGTCCACCTCCTCGATCATGCCCCAGAAGAAGAACCCGGACACGCTGGAGCTGACCCGCGGCGTCGCGGGCGACGCGATCGGCGAGGCGACGGGCACGCTGAGCCTCCTCAAGGGGCTACCCCGGGCGTACAACCGCGACCTCCAACGCGCCCACGCGGGCGTGTTCGCGGTCGCCGACGACGTGCGCGAGGCGACGGAGGTCGCCGCGGGCGCGGTCGCGACCGCCGACTGGGACGAGGCCGCGCTCGCGGACGCCGCGGGCGAGGGCTTTGCGACGGCGACCGGTGTCGCCGACCTGCTCGCGATGGGCGGGATGCCGTTCCGGTCCGCACACGAGATCGTCGCGACCGCGGCCGAGACCGTCTCCGACGACGACTCGCCGGCCGCGGCGGCCGCAAAAGTTGACGAGGCCGCTCGAAAGGTCACGGGCGAGCCCCTCTCGACGTACGTGAGCCGCGAGGACGTGGAGTCGGCGCTCGACCCGGCCGAAAGCGTCGCGAGCCGCGACTCGGCCGGCGGACCCGCCCCCGAGGCGGTCGGCGACGAGCTCGGCGGCGTCGAGGCCGGGATCGAGGGCGACCGCGACGCGCTGGCGGCCGAGCGCGACGCGCTCGCCGACGCGCGCGAGACCCTGCACGCGGAGGTCGAGCGCTATGTCTGAGCCGCGACGCCGGTTGGCCCGGCGTCGACTCGGTCGGCGTCGACCCGATCGGTCCCGGCCGGATCGAGGCCGACCCGACCGACGCCGACGACCGTCCCCGTAGGGGGACGCAGTTACTACCGAGATCTGACATCCGATCTCGATACGGTTCGATTTCGACGAAATGCTTCCGTTAGCGACCGATCCGTTTTATGTAAACTATCCAATAAGTTCGAAGCCTTTATGCCTATTCGAGGACGACTGTCTCTCACGATGACGAGCGACACCGACACGCTGCTGGCAGAGGACCCGATCACGGGCGAGGAGATCGAGCTTCCGGCCGACGTCGAAGTCGGCGAGATCATCGACAGTCCGGTCACCGGGACCGAGCTGGAGGTCATCTCGCTGGACCCCGTCGTGTTGGAGGAGGCCCCCGAGCTCGAGGAGGACTGGGGCGAGTAGATGTCGACGATCGCCGCGTCCGCGACTCCAGAGTGGTCAACATGCGGGTAGGGGTCCTCTACTCCCGGATCCGGAAGGACGAGAAGCTGCTGTTGAGCGAGCTCCGCGACCGGGGCCACGAGGTCGAGAAGATCGACGTCCGCAAGGAGCGGTTCGGCCTGGAGTCGACGACGGCGAACGTCGCGGACCTCGACCTCGTCGTCGACCGCTGCCTGTCGACGAGCCGGTCGCTGTACGCGACGAAGTTCCTCGACAGCTACGGCGTTCCCGTGGTGAACTCCCCGGAGACGGGCGACGTCTGCGCCGACAAGGCGAAGAACTCGCTCGCGCTCGCCGAGGCGGATATCCCGACCCCGGCGACCGAGGTCGCGTTCACGAAGGAGACCGCGCTGGAGGCGATCGAGTCGTTCGGCTATCCCTGCGTGCTCAAGCCCGTCGTCGGCTCGTGGGGCCGGCTGATGGCGAAGATCGACACCCGCGACGCCGCCGAGGCGATCTTAGAGCACAAGGAGACGCTCGGCCACTACGAGCACAAGGTGTTTTACGTCCAAGAGTTCGTCGACAAGCCCGGCCGCGACATCCGCGCGCTGGCGGTCGACGGCGAGCCGGTCGCCGCGATGACGCGCTCGTCCGACCACTGGCTCACGAACGCCGCGAAGGGCGGCGAGACGGAGTCGTTCGAGCTCGACGACCGCGCCCTCGAGCTTGTCGAGCGCGCCTCAAACGCGGTCGGCGGCGGGATGCTCGGCGTCGACCTGATGGAGGTGGGCGGCACCGACTCCGGCGAGTACACCGTCCACGAGGTGAACCACACGGTCGAGTTCAAGGCGCTCGATTCGGCCACCGACGTCAACGTGCCCGCTGAGGTCGTCGACTGGCTGGAGGCGAAGGCGGCCGCGGCGGCGAACGGCGAGGAGGTGACCGCATGACCGCGGAGTCCGACGCGTCGGCCGCGGCCGCGGGCGGAGCCGCGACGCCCGACGAGACGTACACCACGAGCGTCGTCGGCGGCACCGGCTTCACCGGCGGCGAGCTGCTGCGGATCCTCGCCGGCCACCCGGAGTTCGAGGTCGTTCAGGCCACCTCGCGGTCGGCCGACAACATGACCGTCGGGCGGTCGCACCCGAACCTGCGCGGGCTGGACCTGCGCTTCTCGGACCCCGACGACCTCGAGTCGGTCGACGTGCTGTTCGCGGCGACGCCCCACGGCGTCTCGATGGGCCGGATCGACGAGTTCTTCGAGGCCGCCGACACCGTCGTCGACCTCTCGGCCGACTTCCGGCTCCCCGAGGCCGACGCCTACGACGAGTGGTACGACGGCCACATGTCGCCGGAGTACCTCGAACGCGCCGAGTACGCGCTCCCCGAGATCAACCGCGAGAACCTCCCCGGCGCCGACCTGATCGCGGGCGGCGGCTGCAACGCGACCGCGACGATCCTCGGCCTCAAGCCGCTGGTCGACGCGGGCGCGCTCGGCCTCGACGCGGGCGAGGTCGTCGTCGACGTGAAGGTCGGCTCCTCGGAGGGGGGCGCCGGCGGCGGCGCGGCCTCCTCGCACCCGGAGCGCTCGGGCGTCGTGCGCCCGTACGCCCCGACCGGCCACCGCCACGAGGCGGAGATCGAGGCGTACCTCGGCCTCTCCGTCTCTTTCACCGTTCACGCGGTCGACATGGTGCGCGGCGCGAGCGCGACCTGCCACGTCTTCCCAGACGAGCCGGTCTCGAAGGGGGACCTGTGGGGGGCGTACCGCGACGCCTATGCCGACGAGCCGTTCATGCGGATTGTCTCCGGCGGGGGCGGCGTCTACCGCTACCCCGAGCCGAAGTCGGTCGCCGGCACGAACCACGGCGAGGTCGGCTTCGAGCTCGACCCCGGAAACCGGCGTGTCGTCGTCTTCTCGGCGATAGACAACATGACCAAGGGCTCCGCCGGACAGGCGGTCCACGCGGCGAACGTCGCGCTCGGGCTGCCCGAGACCGCCGGCCTCGAGTTCGACGGGCTCCACCCGGTGGGATCGCCATGAGCGAGGGACTGGCCGACTCCGGCGAGGCGGCCGCTGACGGTGGGACGGCCGCCGACGAGCCTCCGGTCGTCGTCAAGGTCGGCGGCGCGAAGGCGGTCGACCCCGCCGGCGCGGTCGGCGACGTGGCCCACCTCGCCGCCAACGGGCGGCGGGTCGTCGTCGTCCACGGCGGCTCGACGGTCGTCGACGAGGTCATCGAGCGGCTCGGCATGGAGCCCGAGTACGTCGAGTCCGCCTCCGGCGTCGCGGGCCGGTTCACCGACGCCGAGACGATGGAGGCGTTCACGATGGCGATGGCCGGCAAGCTCAACACCGAGCTGACGGCGGGGTTCCGCGAGGCCGGGGTCGACGCGGTCGGGCTGAGCGGCGTCGACGGCGGGCTCCTCTCGGGGCCCCGCAAGTCGGCGATCCGCGTGGTCGAAGACGGCAAGAAGAAGATCCGCCGCGGCGAGCACTCCGGCCGGATCGAGTCGGTGAACGCCGACCTGCTCTCCGGACTCCTCGCCGACGGCTACACCCCCGTCGTCTCGCCGCCGATGGAGGGGAAAGAGGGCGACGGCGGCGTCACGCCCGTCAACACCGACGCGGACCGGGCGGCCGCCGCGGTCGCCGGCGCGCTCGGCGCCGATCTCGTCCTCCTCACGGACGTGGCCGGCGTCTACGCCGACCCGGACGACCCCGACACGCTGATCGAGTCGGCGGCGACGCCCGACGAGCTCGCGGCGGTCGAGGACGCCGCCGAGGGGTTCATGGGCAAGAAGGTGATGGCCGCCGAAGAGGCGCTCTCCGGCGGCTCCGGTCGCGTCGTGATCGCGGACGCCAACGTCCGCGACCCGATCGTCGCCGCCCTCGGCGGCGCGGGGACGACGGTCGAGCGGTCGGCGCTCGGGGACGACGCGGACGGCGACGACGCGGACGGCGACGGCGACGACGCGACTGGAGACGGAGACGATGCGGCGGCCGAAACGGGGGGTGAGACCGCGTGAGCGGCTTCGTCTTCTCGGAGAAGCCGATCGAGATCGCCTCGGGCGACGGCGTCTACGTCACCGATACGAACGGCACCGAGTACCTCGACTTCGGCGCGAGCTACGCCTGTACGCCGGTGGGCCACTGCCACCCCGAGGTCGTCGACGCCGCGACGAGCCAGCTGGAGGAGCTCATGTACGTGCAGGCGTCGTACCCGCACGCGGCGCGGACGGCGCTGTACGAGCGGCTCGCCGAGGTCGGCCCCGTCGACGTCGACAACGTCTGGCTCTGTAACTCCGGCACCGAGGCCAACGAGGCCGCGCTGAAGTTCGCCCGGCACGCCACGGGTCGCGAGAAGATCGTGGCGACGAAACAGGGGTTCCACGGCCGCACGATGGGGTCGCTCGCGACCACCTGGAAGCAGAAGTACAAGCGGGGGTTCGAGCCGCTCGCGGGCGGCGTGGAGTTCGTCGAGTACGGCGACGCCGACGCGATGCGCGAGGCGGTCGACGAGGAGACCGCGGCGGTCATCATCGAGCCCCTCCAGGGCGAGGGCGGGATCAACCCCGTCTCGACCGATTACCTCCAGGCGGTTCGCGTCGCGACGGCGACGTCCGGCGCGGCGCTCGTCCTCGACGAGATCCAGACCGGGCTCGGCCGCACCGGCGACCTGTGGGCGGCCGACCGCCACGACGTGGTCCCCGACATCCTCACGACCGCGAAGGGGCTCGGCAGCGGGCTCCCGATCGGGGCGACGCTGTGTCGCGACTGGATCGCGGAGGACGCCGGGAACCACGGGTCGACGTTCTCGGGCGGACCGGTCGTCTCCGCGGCCGCCGGGGCCACCCTTGACGTCATCGAGCGCGAGGCGCTCCCGGAGCACGCCGACGAGGTCGGCGCGTACCTCCGCGGACGCGTCGAGGAGCGCCTCGGCGACGACGTCCGCGACGTGCGCGGCGACGGGCTGATGATCGGGATCGAGGTGAAGCGCGGCTCGAACCGGCTGCTCCGGGACCTCGCGATCGACCACCGGATCCTCGCGCTGCCGGCTGGCCGCACCGTGGTGCGCCTGCTCCCGCCGCTGACGATCGAGCGCGAGCACGCCGACGCCGTGGTCGACGCCCTCGCCGAGGTGATCGGGTGATGGCGGCCGGAAAGGAGCGCGAGGGGGAGGCCGAAGCGAGCGAGGGATCGGAGCGCGAATCGTCGCCCGCCGGCACCGACGTCGTCGCCGGGGGCGGCTACCCCGCGGCCTGCGACACGCCGGCTCGGAAGCTGCTGTACGACATGGTGTCGATCCCGTCGCCGTCCGGCGAGGAGGAGCGGGCCGCCGAGCGCCTCGTCGACTTCTTCGAGGCCAACGGCCGGGAGGCGTGGATCGACGGGGGCGGGAACGTCCGCGCGCCCGCCGACGACGCCTTCCTCCTGACCTCTCACATCGATACCGTCCCGGGCGACATCCCGGTCGAGGTGCGCTCGGCGCCGCCCGAGGGCGAGCTGCCGGACCCGTCGGAGGTCCGCGTCGGCGAGCCCGGCGAGCCGGTGCTGTGGGGCCGCGGAGCGGTCGACGCGACCGGCCCGCTCGTCGCGATGGCGGTCGCGGCGGTGAAGACGGGCGTCTCCTTCGCCGGCGTCGTCCGCGAGGAGGTCGACTCCGCCGGCGCGCGGCACCTCATCGACGACCGCGACGCGCCCGAGGCGGTGATCAACGGCGAGCCGTCGGGCTGGCGGGGGATCACCCTCGGCTACCGCGGCCTGCTGGAGGGGACGTACGTGAACACGAGCGAGTCGGGCCACTCCTCGCGGCCGGAGCCGAACGCGATCCAGCACGCGATCGACTGGTGGCACGGCGTCGAAGAGGCGTTCACGCCGGAGGACGCGGAGACCGCGGTGTTCGATCAGGTGACGACCAAGCCGATCTCGATCGACGGCGGGCTGAGCGACGACGGGCTCGCCGTGGAGACGACGATGGAGGTCCAGCTGCGGATCCCGCCCTCCCGCCCGGTCGACGAGGTCCACGAACTCGCGGAGGCGGAGCTGTCGACCGGCTCGGTCCACTGGGGCGACCCGATGCCGCCCGTGATGGAGAGCCCGCGGACCGACCTCGCGCGGGCGTTCCGCGTCGCGATCCGGGGCGCCGGCGGCGACGTGCGGCTGCTCCGGAAGACGGGGACGAGCGACATGAACCTCTTCGCGGCCGCGTGGGACTGCCCGATGGTCACCTACGGTCCCGGGAACTCCGACTTAGACCACGCGCCGGACGAGCGGCTCCCGCTCTCCGAGCTCGACCGCGCCGTGACCGTCCTGACCGACGTCTGCCGCGGGCGACTGTAGCGCATCGTTTCACCAACTATCCCGCCACGCACCTGTTCTCGAACCACACCGCGCACCACACTCACACACACGATGCCACTCGCCACCGACGACTTCCTCGACATCGACGACGTGACGCCCGCCGAACTGGACGCCCTGCTCGACCGCGCCGCCGCGATGAAGGCGGGCGAGACGGACCCTCGACTGGGCGACGCGACGCTCGGGATGATCTTCGAGAAGCCGTCGACGCGCACCCGCGTCTCCTTCGAGACGGGGATGACGCGGCTCGGCGGCCACGCGATGTTCCTCGGCCCCGACGACATCCAGCTCGGGCACGGGGAGCCGCTGAAGGACACCGCGCGCGTCCTCGGTCGGTACGTCGACGGGGTGATGGCCAGACTGTTCGACCACGAGGACGTCGAGGTCCTCGCCGAGTACGCCGACTGCCCCGTGATCAACGGGCTCACGGACGAGGCGCACCCCTGCCAGACGCTCGCCGACCTCCTCACGATCCGCGAGACGGTCGGCGAGGACGCGACGGTCGCGTGGGTCGGCGACGGCAACAACGTCGGACAGTCGTTCGTCGTCGGTGCGGCGATGGCCGGGATCGACGTCTCGGTGGCCACGCCCGCCGACTACGGGATGGACCCGGCCGTCTTCGACCGCGCCGCCGAGTTCGGGGCGGACGTGGAACCGACGACGGACCCCGAGGCCGCGATCGAGGGCGCCGACGTCGTTTACACCGACGTGTGGATCTCGATGGGACAGGAGGACCAGCGCGAGGAGAAGATCGCCGCCTTCGACGGGTTCCAGGTGAATCAGGAGCTGCTCACCGGCACCGACGCGAAGGTGATGCACTGCCTCCCCGCGCACCGCGGCGAGGAGGTCACGGACGACGTGCTCGAATCCGATCGCGCGCTCGTCTGGGACCAAGCGGAAAATCGGATGCACGCCCAGAACGCGCTGCTCGTCGAACTACTCGGCGGGGAATGACGGGCGACGCGCCGCGGGTGCTATCGCCTCACTGACGCCGCCGCGGCGGGTCGCGGTCGTCTATGAGGAAGACGCTGTCCTGCGACGGGTCGAAGTAGACTTCCAGCGCCCGGAGGGCGCCCACGTACGCCGCGACGGCGGCGAACACGAACGAGACGGCGGCCGGAACGAGGAGACCGAGGACCATGCCGACCCGCTCGCTTCGCTACCGACAAATGTGTATCGACGGAGCGGCGGCGCGTGCCTGCGAGGCCGCCCCGCGGCCGAGCAGCACGCGCGAGGGAGTCGGGCGGCCGGAGCGAAGCGGAGGCCGGCCGACGAGGCTGGGGAGGCGTGAGGCTGCGGTGCTGTGCGGCCGGGTGGGACTCAGAGGGGCAGTCGCGAGGACGAAGCACGGCGGAGGAAGCACCGCAAGGAGCGAACGGAGTGAGTGACTGAGGAGCGCACCGAGCCGCGCGAGTCCTCGCGGCTGGGGCTTTGGAGGTGCTCACCGACGATCCGGAATCAACCGCGTCTAGCCGAGCGGCTGGGGCGTTGGAAGTGTTCGCCAGCGGTCCGGGGGTAACCGCGTATAAACAACCGACAGAGACCGGATCTAGTTGCCGGTCCAGCGCAGTATCGCCAGCGTCCCCTCGTACAACGCGATCATGGTGAGCGTCACGATGATCGGCGCCATCCCGGTCGGGTCGGGGCTGAACAGGAACGCGATCCCGAGGAACGCCCCCCAGAACAGCAGCCGCTTCGCCTCCAGCCACTGGCGAGTGACGAGGTTCATCATGATCGCGAGCATGATGAACAGCGGGATCTGGAAGACGATCGCCATGAACGCGAGCATGATGACGATGAGGTTGAACGTCTCCGCGAGCCCGAAGGCGATCGTCGCGGCGTCGGAGGTGTAAGTGGTGAAATAGGAGAAGATCGCGGGCAACACGAGGAAGTGCGCGAAGGCGATGCCGATCCCGCCTAAGATTAGGCTCGTCGGGACCGCCGCGAGGTAGTAGCGGCGCTCGTTCTCGTAGAGACCGGGCTTCATGAACCGGTACGTCTGGTAGACGAACGCCGGGAGCCCGACGACGACGCCCGCGAGTCCGGCGACCTTCAGGCGCGTGAGCGGGAGTTCGAGGGGGCCGTACAGCCGCGGGCGGTTCTCCAGCGGCGCGGGGATGTGGTAGCTCCAGAAGTAGTTGATGAGCTCCGTCGACTCGGTCACGACGACGAGCGTCGCGAGCCCGCCGAAGAGGAAGACGACCGCGAGCCGCCGCATCATCTCCTCGATGTGGGCCGCGAGCGGCATCTCCTCGTCCGACTCCGGCGCCTCCAGCCCCTCGAAGGAGTCGTCGGCGCCGTCATCGACGACCGTCGCGTCATCGACCGTTCCGGCGGTCGGGTCGCCGACCGTCGCCGGCGTTCCGCCGTCGCCGAGGCTCTCGGCGGACGCGTCGGCGTCCGCCGTCTCGGGATCGTGGACATCGAAGACGTCGCTCGCGTCGCCGGTCTCGGTCGCACCGTCCCCGTCGTCCGCATCGTCAGCATCGGTCGCGTCGGGCGACTCGTCAGCGTCGCCCGAGCGATCCGCGGAGCCGTCGACCTCGGGCGTGACTTCCGGAGAGACCTCGGACTCGACGGACGGGTGCCCGTCTTCGGTGGACTCGTCGCCCGCGTCGGCATCGCCGTCGGGGGCGGCGTCGTCGGCGACAGAGTCCTCCTCGGGGGGTGATGGCTCGTCGCGCGACCGGTCCGAGTCGTCCATTCGGTTCACCATCGCGACCGGGCGACTATAGGCCTTTTCGGATAGCGGCGACGGATCGGGGCGCGCGGCGCCCGCGGAGCGTGTCGAAAAGGTTGATAACGGGGACGGACTTCCACTCCCGTATGGCGAGTGCCCTCGACGAGGACACCCAGCAGTCGCTCGCGGCGGGCCGCGAGTCGGCGAAGGCGTTCCTCCGGTCGATCCAGAAGGACCTCCAGAAGGTGTTCGTCGTCTTCCTGCTGGGCTTCCTCGCGACGTTCTGGGCGCTCCGCGTGTACGTCTGGGACCGGCTCAGGGCCGTCACGGAGTCGAATATGTCCCCTGCGGTCGCCGCCGAGACCGACGTCATCGCCACCACCCCGTTCGAGGTGATCCTCCTGCAGGCGAAGATCGGGCTGATCGTCGGCGCGATCGTCGCGGTCCCGCCGCTGATCTACGTCTCCCGCGGCGAGCTCCGCGCCCGGGGCATGTGGCCGCAGTCGCCGATCCCGCGCTGGAAGCTCGCGGGGATCGGGCTTCTCGGCGGCGGCCTGTTCAGTGTCGGCGTCGGCTACGGCGTCTACGCCTTCTTCCCGATCATGTTCTCCTTCTTGGCCGGCTTCGGGCTGGAGGCCGGGATCCAGCCCACCTACTCCATCGTGATGTGGACGGAGTTCATCGTCTTCCTCTCGCTGTCGTTCGGACTTGCCGGCCAGATGCCCCTCCTCATCACCGGGCTCTCGTACTCCGGGATCGTCCAGTACGAGACGTTCCGCGACAAGTGGCGCTACGCGGTCGTCGCCATCTTCGTCTTCGGCGCGGTGTTCTCGCCGCCGGACCCGTTCACGCAGCTGATGTGGGCGTTCCCGCTGATCGCCCTCTACGGCTTCAGCCTCTACCTCGCGAAGCTCGTCGTGACGGCCCAGCGGAGCTCCGACCGCATCGACGTGCTCGGCGCGGCGCGGAACCACTGGAACGTCGTCGGCGGCGCGGCCGTCCTCGGCGGCGGCCTGGTCTACGCCTTCTACGAGTACGGCGGGCGGACGCTCCTCAACGACCTCCTCCGGCTCGCGAACAGCGACTGGCGGTTCCTCGAACCGGGCGCCGGACTCGGCGTCGACCCCGCGACCGGCGCCGGGATCTACGCCGCCGTCTGGGCGCTGATCTTCGTCGTCGTCGCGACGCTGTGGGCCGTCTACGCCGACCTCGACACGACGAGCGCGGGGTATCAGTACGGCGACCCGGCCGCCATCGACGTGAGCGAGCTCGACGCCGCGGGCGTCCGGGCCGCCCCCGACGACGCCTTCGCGGAGATGGGCGAGGAGGAGTCGCTCGCGCTCGCGCAGGGCGCCATCGACGACGACGACCCGGAGAAGGCGCAGGCGATCCTCGACCGCTTCGACGAGGTGCACGAGGGAGGGGACGGAAGCGGCGAGGAAAGCGCCGACGCGAGCGCGACCGGATCGGGCGGGGCCGGCGGCTCCGGCGGCCAGGGCGGGGTGATGGGCGCGGTGCAGGACCGGACCTCCCGCGCGAGCTCGACGTTCCTCTCCGAGCTCACCGACGGCGAGGAGGAGGAAGCCGAGGACGACATCGGCGGCTACTACAAGGACCTCCGGTTCATCTTCGACTCGCTGCGCTCGAAGTCGTTCGTCCTGCTCGTGGTGTTCGGCGGCGTGATGGCGGCCGCGTTCACGTGGCTGTACCTCGGCGGGCTGGCGACGGTGCGGAGCGACCTCGAATCGCGCGTCCCGGCCGAGATCGAGGGCGGGATCAACATCATCACGCTCCACCCGGTCGAGGCGCTGATCTTCATGGTGAAGTTCTCGATCCTGCTCGGGATCGTCGCGGTGTTCCCGGTCGCGCTGTACTACGCGTGGCCGGCGCTCCGCGACCGCGGCTTCGTCGCCGGGCGGATCTGGCAGGTGTACCTCTGGGCGGGCGCGCTGCTCGGCGGGCTGCTCGGCGGCTTCGCGCTCGGCTACGCCTACATCGCCCCGGGGCTCATCGGCTGGCTCGTCACCGACGCGCGGCTCGCGGACATGGTGATCACCTACCAGGTGAGCGACTTCCTCTGGCTCGTCGTCTACACGACGATCGGGATCGGCTTCCTCGCCGACATCCCGATCGCGATGGTCCTGCTGAACAACGCCGGCGTCCCCTACCGCGTGTTCCGGAACCGCTGGCGCGAGGTCACCGTCGGGATCATGCTGTTCGCGGCGGTGTTCACCCCGGCCGACGTGATCACGATGTTCCTCGCGACGCTCCCGCTGATGGCGGCGTACGGGGTCGGCGTCGGCCTCCTGTTCCTCGTCACGTTCGGCGGGCGCCGGAACCTCTCGCCGCCCTCGAAGGTCGTCGACCGCTGATCGGCGCGGGCGACGCCGTCGGTCGCTTCGCGTGAGACCGCCGCGACCGACGGGTATTCCCGCGCGCGCACGCTATGAGCGGACGAAATGAGCAAGGACTACATCGAGGTCCGCGGCGCCGAGGAACACAACCTCAAGGACCTCGACGTCCGGATCCCGCGCGAGGAGTTCACCGTCGTCACCGGGCTCTCCGGGTCGGGGAAGTCGTCGCTCGCGTTCGACACCGTCTACGCCGAGGGACAGCGCCGCTACATCGAGTCGCTGTCGGCGTACGCCCGGAACTTCCTCGGGCAGATGGACAAGCCGCAGGTGGAGTCGGTCGAGGGGCTCTCGCCCGCGATCTCCATCGACCAGAAGAACGCCGCGAACAACCCCCGCTCGACCGTGGGGACCGTCACCGAACTGCACGACTACCTCCGGCTGCTGTACGCCCGGATCGGCACCCAGTACGACCCCGTCACCGGCGAGGAGGTCGGCGAGCAGTCCGCCCAGGACATGGTGGCCCAGATCCTCGAGCTGTCGGAGGGGACCCGCGCGAAGATCGCCGCGCCGGTCGTCCGCGACCAGAAGGGCGCCTTCGAGGAGCTGTTCGAGGAGCTCGTGAGCGACGGGTACGCCCGCGTCGAGGTCGACGGCGAGCCGGTCGACCTGACGCTCGACGAGCCCGAGCTCGACCAGAACTACGACCACACGATCGACGTGATCGTCGACCGCGTGACCGTGTCGCCCGACGCCCGCTCGCGGATCACCGACTCCGTCGAGACCGCGCTGGAGGAGGCCGGGGGCGCGCTCAAGCTGATCGTCCCGGACCCGCCCGAGGACGTGCCGTTCGCCTCCAACACGCGCTCGACCGGGTCGCTCGCCGAGGACGCTGAGGGCGACGACCGGCTGATCGTCGAGTTCTCCGAGGAGCTCGGCAACCCCAACTCCGACTTCCAGTTCTCCGAGGTCGAGACGCGGTCGTTCTCCTTCAACAGCCCGTACGGCGCCTGTTCCGAGTGCGAGGGGATCGGTTCCACGAAGGAGGTCGACGAGGACCTCGTCGTCGAAGACCCCTCGAAACCCCTCAAGCACGTCTTCGAGCCGTGGAGCTACGACCGGACCTACTACTCCCGACAGCTCGACAACGTCGCCGATCACTTCGGCGTCTCGCTGGAGACGCCGTTCGAGGAGCTCGACGAGTCGATCCGGCGGCAGTTCCTCTACGGTACCGACGACCTCGTCCACTTCGAGTGGACGACGAAGAACGGCACCCGCGAGAAGACCGAGCGGTTCGAGGGGGTCATCCCGAACTTAGAGCGTCGCCACGTCGAGACCGACTCGGAGCGCGCCCGCGACCACATCGAGGAGTTCATGGCCGTGACGACGTGCCCGGAGTGCGAGGGCACCCGCCTGAAGGAGCAGTCGCGACACGTCCTCGTCGACGGCACGCCGATCACGGAGGTGAACCGGATGTCGATCGCCGACGCCCGCGCGCACTTCGAGGGGATGGAGGCGCGGCTCGGCGAGCGGGACACGAAGATCGCCGAGGAGATCCTCAAGGAGATCCGCGCGCGGCTCGGCTTCATGGAGGAGGTCGGCCTGGAGTACCTCACGCTCGACCGCGAGGCGTCGACGCTGTCGGGCGGCGAGAGCCAGCGCATCCGGCTCGCGACGCAGGTCGGGTCGGGGCTCGTCGGCGTCCTCTACGTCCTGGACGAGCCGTCGATCGGGCTCCACCAGCGCGACAACGACCGCCTGCTCGACACGCTCACCGGGCTCCGCGATCTGGGTAACACCCTCGTCGTCGTCGAACACGACGAGGAGACGATGCGCCGCGCCGACGAGATCATCGACATGGGGCCCGGCCCCGGCAAGCGCGGCGGCGAGGTCGTCGCGCAGGGCGACTTCGACGACATCGTGGCGGCCGACGAGTCGGTCACCGCCGACTACCTCGCGGGCCGCAAGGAGATTCCGGTCCCCGAGGAGCGCCGCGAGCCGGACGGGGAGCTGACGGTCCGAGGGGCCCGCCAGCACAACCTCAAGGACCTCGACGTGTCGATCCCGCTCGGGACGCTGACGACCGTCACCGGCGTCTCCGGCTCCGGGAAGTCGACGCTGGTCCACGACATTCTTTATAAAGGTCTCGCCCGCGAGATGAACGACAACACCTCGGTCGACCCCGGCGAGCACGACGCGATCGAGGGGATCGAGGGGATCGAGACGGTGCGGCTCATCGACCAGTCGCCGATCGGCCGGACGCCGCGCTCGAACCCGGCGACGTACACCGACGTCTTCGACTACGTCCGGGAGCTGTTCGCGGAGACGAAGCTCTCGAAGCGCCGCGGCTACGAGAAGGGGCGGTTCTCGTTCAACGTGAAGGGCGGGCGCTGCGAGGAGTGCGGCGGTCAGGGGACCGTGAAGATCGAGATGAACTTCCTCTCGGACGTGTACGTCCCCTGCGAGCAGTGCGGCGGGGCCCGATACAACGACGAGACGCTCGACGTGGAGTACAAGGGCGCGACCATCTCCGACGTGCTCGACATGAGCGTCGACGAGGCGTACGACTTCTTCGAGAGCCACCAGGGGCTCCAGCGCCGCCTGAAGCTCCTGAAGGACGTGGGGCTCGGCTACATGGAGCTCGGCCAGCCCTCGACCACGCTCTCGGGCGGCGAGGCCCAGCGCGTGAAGCTCGCCGAGGAGCTCGGGAAGAAGGCGACCGGCGACACGCTCTACCTGCTCGACGAGCCGACGACGGGGCTCCACAAGGAGGACGAGCGCAAGCTCATCGACGTGCTCCACCGCCTCGTCGACGGCGGCAACACGGTGGTCGTCATCGAGCACGAGCTCGACCTGGTGAAGAACGCCGACCGCATCGTCGACCTCGGGCCCGAGGGCGGCGAGGGCGGCGGCGAGCTCGTCGCCAGCGGGACCCCGGAGGCGGTCGCTCGGACCGACGACTCGCACACCGGACGGTACCTGCGCGACCTCCTCCCCGACGTCGACATCGCGGGACCGCGCGACGACCGCCGGAGGCCGGCGGCCGCGGACGACGACTGATCCGGGCGGGGCAGGGTGAGAGAGGTAAACACCGTCTCCGCCTCTCTCGGGCGGAATCCCGGCGAAGGGGTTTTGTTTTGGTAGTTCTTGCCACGCCCCTATGGAACGCCGAGCGTTCCTCTCTGCGGGCGGCGTATCGGTCCTCGCGTTCGCGGCCGGCTGCTCCTCTATCGGCGGCGACGGCGGTCCCGACGGCTCCGTGGCGGTCGTCGAGGAGTACTACCGGCGGGCGAGCGGGAGCGAGGACAGCGAGGCGTTCGCGGACGACGTCGCGGCGCTCGCGCACGGCGCGTCACCGCTCTCGCGCCTCGCCGAGGACGTCCCGATGGCGTTCGACAGCACCGTCAGACAGGAGCTCGCGGACGCGACGGTCGCGGCCGAGGACGTCTCGGCCGACCGGATCCGGGCGATCTCCGGCTTCCTCGCCGCCTCGCTCGACGAGGGAGAGGTCGAGTCGATCGCGGCGGAGAACGCCGTCGTCTCGGCGGTCGTCGCGGACGACGGGGCCGAGGACGGCGGGTTCGAGGTCCGGTGGCTGGTCGCGACCGACGACGGCGAGTGGCGGCTCGTGTGGCCCGACGAGCCGGAGGAGTCGGCGGCGGCCGCGCTCGCGACTCAGAACTTCTCAAGCAGGTCGCCGTAGAACTCGGTGTCGCGGTCGCCCGCGAGCTTCTCCACGATGAGCTCCGGCGTCGAACGCGCGAGATGGCCCTTCCGCGGCGACCGGTTCACGCGCAGCTCCCCGTCGACGAGCCCCTCGGCCTCGATCCCGTCAACGGCGACGTCGAAGTCGGCGGCGTCGCGGATCTCGCGGGCGAGGTGCGAGACGAAGACGGCGGTCGCGTCCTGGCCGTCGAGCGCCTCCAGGATGCCCGCGATGATCTTCGCGGAGGCGCCGGGCTCCGTGATCGACTCCAGCTCGTCGACGAGGACGAGCCGGCCGTCGGCGCCCTCGACGAGGTCGCCGAAGTCGCGAAGCGTCGCCTCGAACGCGCCCGCGTCGAGGGTGCCCTGCGACTTCGCGTAGTAGTGGACCTCCTCGAAGCGCTCGACCGCCGCCGACTCGGCGGGGACTGGCATCCCCATCTGCGCGAGCACGACGACCAAGGCGACCAGGTCGAGCGTCGAGGTCTTGCCGCCGGAGTTGACCCCGGAGAGGAGCGTCGCGCCCGACACCGCGTAATCGACCGGCTCGGCGTCGGCGAAGTCGACGTCGAGGAGCGGCGAGCGGCCCCCCTCGATCCGGAAGCCCGAGTCGGACGAGTCGGAGGCGACGACGTCGGGCATGACGCAGTCGAAGTCGTCGGCGAACCGCGCGACGGCGAGCTCGACGTCGAGTTCGAGCGCGTCGCGGACGAGCGCCTCCACCGGCTCGCGCAGGTCGCCGAGGTCGCTCGCGAGCTCGGCCTTCAGCCGGGCGGCCCGCCGGTCGCGCGCCGCGGAGAGCTCCGTCCGGAGCCGCGAGACCGCGCTCTCGTCGTGGTCGACCGGGAACGAGGGGTCGCCGCCGAAGACGCGGTCGGCGAGCTCCGCCTCCTCGGGCTCCAAGCGGAGCGCGTCCGCGAGGTGCTCGCGGGCGCGGGCCAGCGCCTCGTCGTACTCGTCGGCGAGCTCGCGGTCCAGGAGCGAGTCGACGCGGGCGCCCTGCTCGACGAGCGAGAGGAAGTCGGTGCCCTCGATCGTCACGTCGCGCTCGCGGATCGCCTCTCGGAGCCGGTCGTCGGCGACCGACTCGGCGGTCGACACGGCGGCGTCGAGGTCGTCGACGGCGGCGGTCAGCCGTTCCAGCTCCGCGTCCCCGACGATCGTCCCGTCGTCGTCGAGCCGCGCGAGGGCGTCGCGGAGGGCGCCCGTGTCCGCCGCGGGCTCGCCGTCGGCGACGGGGTCGCCCGCCGCCGCGGCCGCCTCGTGGACCGCCGCGGCCGCCTCCAGCCGCTCGCGGTTCGCGGCGAAGAAGGAGAGCAGCCGTTCCGGGACGGTCTCGGCGGGCTCGTCGAGGGCGTCCGGCCGGACGTGCACGTCGCCCTCGACGTCGAGCCCGGCGAACTCCTCGTCGAGCACGATCACGGTCGCGTACGACCGGGCGAGCTCGGAGACGTCCCGAGTGTCCTCGACCGTCTCGACCGAGAGCTCGGGGACCGTCGACTCCGCGCGGGCGAGCGTCTCGGCGTCGGCGGTCGCGAGGCAGCGGTCGCGCACCCGGACCGTCGGCGGGTCGGTCAGGGGTTCGATCCCGGCGAGCGCCTCGCGGACCGCGGGGTCGGGGTCGCGCTCGACCGCCGACTCGACGAACGACTGCGCCTCCGCGATCCGCGAGGCCGAGGCGCTCGGGTAGAACGTCTCCAGGCGCTTGGCGGCGTAGTCGGTGACGGTGCGCTCGCGCAGCAGGTCGATCGCCTCCCGGTACACCTCGCGGGCGCGGTCGGTCGCCAGCACCCGGCCGTCGTCGCCGTGTCGCCGGCGGATCGCGCCGCGGGCGATGCGGGCCGCGCGGGCCTCGTTGACGCCGGGCGCGCGGGCGATCGCGGCGACGTCGCCCGACTCGACGGTCCCGACCGGGTCGTCGAGCTCGCGCAGCGCGGCGGCCGTCTTCGCCCCGACGCCGGGGATCGCCTCCAGCTCCATCTACTCGCGGCTATTGCGGCGACGCGCAAAAGGATGAGGGGTCGCGATCCGGGGAGAGAGGGGGATCCCGATCCGCGGACTCCCGCGGACCGCGGCCGACGCGCTTTTTCCCGCCGCCGCCGAACCGGGGCCATGAGCCACCACACCCTCGCCGCCGACCGGGACGCGCTCGACCCGGAGACGGCGGCGAAGGCGGCGGCCGCCCGCGACGCGCTCGCCGAGCGGGACGGGGTCCTCGTCGCCTTCTCGGGCGGCGTCGACTCCGCGGTCGTCGCCGCGCTCGCGCGCGACGCCCTCGGCGACGACGCGGTCGCGTGCACGGCGCGGAGCGAGACGCTGCCGGCCGCGGAGCTCGACGACGCGAAACGGGTCGCCGGGGAGATCGGGATCCGCCACGAGACCGTGACGTTCTCCGAGCTCGACGACCCGAACTTCGTCGCCAACGACGGCGACCGCTGTTACCACTGCCGGACGATGCGGCTCGGCCGGATGTACGAGACGGCCGAGGAGCTCGCGATCGGCACCGTCTGCGACGGGACGAACGCCGACGACCCCGGCGAGGGACACCGCCCCGGCCTGCGCGCGGTCGATGAGCTGGACGTGGTCTCGCCGCTCCTTGACGCCGGGATCGCGAAGGGGGAGGTCCGCGAGATCGCCGAGGCGTACGGCCTGTCGGTCGCCGACAAGCCGTCGATGGCGTGTCTCTCCTCGCGGATCCCGACCGGGCTGGAGGTGACCGAGGAGCGCCTGACCCGCGTGGAGAAGGCCGAGCGGGTGCTCCGCGAGTGGGGGTTCGAGGGGTTCCGCGTCCGCGACCACGACGGGCTCGCACGAGTCGAGATCGCGCCGGACGAGTTGGAGCGCGCGCTGGACCCCGCGTTCGCCGACGCGGTCCACGAGCACCTCTCCGACCTTGGCTTCGACTACGTCACCCTCGACATGGCCGGCTACCGGACCGGGAGCGTGAGCCCGGGCGGCGATCCGGGAGACGACGATGAGGCCGCGGGTGACGGAGACGGCGGCGAGAGGAGAGGCGACGAGGCGTCGGCGAGCGACCGAGACGGCGGGAACGACCCCGACCTCGGCCGACGCTACCCGCGCTGAGCGCCGGGTGTAAGCGACGGGCGGCGAGGCGGGCCACGCGTTATCACCCGTGAGAGCCCGACGCGAACGTTTATTACCGGTGTTGGGAAACCGACAGCTATGAGCGAGGCACAGACGCTCGCGGTCATCGCCGGCGGCGTCGGCGGCGCGGTCGGCGCGTTCGTCGGCGTCGCGATCGGCGGGGGCGCGCTCTCGGTGGCGCTGACGACGCTCGTCGTCGCGCTGCTGGTCGGTTGCGGAGTCATCGCGAGCGCCGTCATCGCCGGCGACGTGGAGTTCCTCGCGAACGCCGACGGGGAATAAGGGGAGTGAGAGATCTGAATCGACTGTTTATAAGCGGGCAGGGACGGATCGGCGGCGGTATCCGCCAGAGCCCTAGCCGCTCGGCGATACGTGATCGATGACTTCGCGGTGAAGACCTCCAAAGCCCCAGTCGCTCGGCGATACGTTCTTAGCACCGAATCCGCGGCGAACACCTCCAAAGCCCCAGCCGCGAGGGCGACTTAGGCGACGAAAGCACCGCAAGGAGCGAGCGGCGCGAGCGACTGAGGAGCGCAGCGAGCGTAAGTCGCCCTCGCGGCTGCCCCTTTGAGTCCCGCCCCGCACAGTACCGCACCTCACGCCTCCCCAGCCTCGTCGCTCACTTCGTTCGCGACTCCCTCGCACCGTCGATTCGCGGCCCTTCGGGCCGCTCACCGGGGCGCGCCACCGCGCGGCTTTATTTATAAATAGGCGCTCGTCGCTGTCGCGAACTCCGGCCGGTACCACGGAAAATTGAGCGTTGAGATTCCGGTCCCCGTCGGCGACCGAGAGAGGTCGAACGGGTTTCTAAGCGATCTTCTCGTACTGCTCGGAGAGCTTCTCGGCGGCCTCGTCGAGCAGGTCGGCCTCATACTCGTCGAGGTCCCACTCGACGACCTCCTCGACGCCGTCGGATCCGAGCTTCGCGGGGACGCCGAGCGCGGTGTCCTCGTAGCCGAACTCGCCGTCGAGCACGACCGAGCAGGGGAGCACCTCGCCGGTGTCGTTCAGGATGGCCTCGACCGTGTGCGCGACGCCGGTGGCGGGCCCCCACTGCGTGGCCCCCTTCCGGCTGATCACGTCCATCGCCGACTCCTGGAGGTCTTCGAGGATCTCCTCCTTCTCGTCGGCGTCGAAGCTCGGGTCGCGGCCGTTCACGCGTACCTTCGAGAAGACGGGCGCCTGCGCGTCGCCGTGCTCGCCGAGGATCGTCGCCTCGACGTTCTGCACGGGCGCGTCGAAGCGCTCGGAGAGGACGTACCGGAAGCGCGCGGAGTCGAGCCGCCCGCCGAAGCCGACCACCTTGTGGCGGTCACGGTCGCCCGCCTCGTACAGGTGGCGGTTGAGCAGGTCCACCGGGTTCGAGGTGGTGACGGTGACGAAGTCGTCGTTGTGCTCGGCGATGGAGGAGCCGATGTCCTCCATGATGGGGGCGTTGTCGCCGGCCAGGTCGATCCGGGTCTGCCCCTCCTTCCGGGGGATGCCGGCCGTGATCACGACGACGTCCGAGCCGGCGGTGTCCGCGTACTCGCCCTGTCGGACGGTCGTGTTCGAGTCGTAGGCGATCCCGTGGTTCGTGTCGGCCGCCTGCCCGATCGTCGTCTCGCGCTGGTCCGGGATGTCGACGAACACGAGCTCGTCGACCACGTCGCGCAGCGCGAGGTTGTACCCCGCCGCCGCCCCGACGGTCCCCGCCGCACCGATGACGCTGACTTTTGTCATACCGTCTGAAACCGCGGCCGGCCGGCGAGTAAACGTTTCGGAACGCCGTGATCGATAGCGGCAATGCCGTGCGTCTCCGGACTCGGCCGGCGGTCCGCGCCCGCCGGCCGTCGCGAAAACCCTAACTCCCGCCGCCGCGCACTCCCACCCAGTGCCGACGTTCCGCTACCCGTGTCCCGGCTGTCGGACGACCAACAGCCTCCACGACGCCGACTGCGACTTCGAGGGCGTGAGCTGGCCGACCATCGAGAAGGCGTACACGGACCTCTTGACCGTCCTCACCGCCGAGCCGGACGGGATGGCCGAGTCCACGCTCCGCGAGGCGGTCCACGGCGAGTGGGGCGGGCTCCACAAGGCCGCGCTCGACGCCTTAGCGCGCGAGCAGCGCGTCGTCGAGGACGGCGACCGGCTCCGGCTGCTCACCGCCGCGGAGTTCAAGGAGCGCGTCTCGGAGCCGACCCGCGACCCCATGCGCACCGTCTACGAGCACGGCTCCGTCCCCGGCTGCCACGACAACGCCGTCTTCGCGATGGTGGCGTGGTACGAGATGGTCGGGCTCTCGTGGCCCGAGACCCGCGAGAACGTCGTCGAGTGGCTCCGCGAGTCCGGCGCGTGGGACCGCGGCGGCTTCGAGGAGTCGACGCCCGAGGAGCTCGTCGACGCCAAGCGCCACGTGTACGACGAGGGGTACGGCTGGAAGGAAAAGGGCCAATCGGCGAAGCGCGTCATCGAGCGACACCTGTAGCGGCGGTCCCGCCCGGAATCGACACTCTCGGCTGACCCACCCGGCGACGCGCTCGGGCGCCAATTTAACCCTCCGGGGGATCTCTCGTAACCGTGACACACCCGGAAGCCGGCGCGGCGTCGAGCGGGGGCGACCTCGACGGGGTCGCCGACGCCGCCGGCGACGCTGACGGCGACGACGGGCCGGAGCGATCCCCGTCCGTCGCCAACCCGCGCCGCGCGCTCGCCGTGGTGATCGGCGTCGTGTTCATCGACCTGGTCGGCTTCGGGATCGTGATCCCGATCCTCCCCTTCTACGTGCGCTCCTTCGGCGTCAGCGACGCCTTCATCGGTCTGCTCGCGGCGTCGTACTCGCTCGCGCAGTTCCTCGCGGCGCCCACGCTCGGCCGGCTCTCCGACCGGATCGGGCGTCGCCCGGTCCTGCTCGCGTCGCTGGCGACCGCCGGCGTCGCGTGGGTGACGTTCGGCTACGCCGGGGCGGCGGGGGCGCGCTTCGGCCCCGTCGCGGCGCTGGCGACGCTGTTCGGCTCCCGGACGCTCGCCGGGGCGATGGGCGGGAACATCGCCGCCGCGCAGGCGTACGTGGCCGACATCACGCCCCGGAACCGGCGGGCGGGCGCCCTCGGGCTCGTCGGCGCGTCGTTCGCGCTCGGCTTCGTCTTCGGGCCGGCGATCGGCGGGCTGCTCGCCGCCGATCCGGTGGTCGCCCGCGCCGACGCCCTCCTCCCGGCGTTCGTCCCGGCCACCGCCTACTCCCTCCCGAGCTTCGCGGCGGCGGGGATGAGCTTCCTCGCGGTGGGCGTGGGGGCCCTCTTCCTCGAAGAGCCGAACCGGACTCGGCCCGCGAGCGAGACCGCGGGCCGACGGGCAACCGCGATCGGGCAGTTCCGCGACGCCCTGGCCTCCGCGACACTCCGGCCGCTGACGGTCGCGTACTTCGTCGTCGCCGTCGCGTTCGCGGGCGTGCAGGTGATGTTCATCCCGTACGTCGCCGACGCGTTCGGCTACGACGCGACGGCCGCGGCGTTCCTCCTCACCTACGTCGGCGTCCTCGGCGCGGTGAACCAGGGCGTCCTCGTCGGGCGGCTCTCGCGGGTCGTCCCCTCGCGGACGCTCGTCGCGGCCGGGTCGGTCGTCCTCGGCGTCGCGCTCGTCGCGATCCCCACGACCGGGCTCGTCGACCGGGCGGCTGGGGACGTCGCTCTCGGCGGCCCGGCGTGGCTCACGCTCCCGCTCGTCGCGCTGCTGCTGGCGCTCGCGGCGCTCTCGCTCGGGAACGCCCTCGTGAACGTCTCGCTCGCGACGCTCGTCTCGGCGTCGGCCGACGACGCGGGACAGGGGGCCGCCTTCGGGGTGACCCAGGGCGCGTCGAGCCTCGGCCGGACCGTGGGACCGCCCCTGATGGCCGTCCTCTACACGGTCGCCGTCGCGTCCCCGTTCCTCGTCGGCGCGCTGCTCCTCGTGCCCGTCGCCGCGGGGTTCCGACGCCGGACCGGGTGACTGCGTCGGGTCGAAGGGGAGTCGGCGGCCGCCGCGCGACAGTTTTACCCCCGGCCTCTCCGTCGTACCCACGCATGGTCTTCGACCTCGTCCCCGCGTGGCCCGCCGTCGGCTCGCTCGCCGGCGGGGCGGGGGCGCTCGGCCTCGCGTGGGCGATCCGCGAGCATCGGGGTCGCCCCGGCGTCGACTGGTTCCTCGGCGTGTTCGCCGCGCAGGCGACGTGGTGTCTCTCCTACGGAGTCGGGCTACTAGTCGGGGACCCGACCCTCCGGACGGCCCTGGAGGCCGGGATGTGGCTCGGCGTCCTCTGGACCGGGATCGCCTTCCTCGGCTTCGCGTTGGAGTACACCGGACGGAGCGACGTGGTCCGGAGCCGCCTGTTCGCGGCGGTCGTCGGCTTCGGGCTCCTCTCGACCGCGCTGCTCGCCACGAACCCGCTCCACGGGGCGTTCTGGACCGGCTTCGAGAGCGACCCCGCGTTCGGCGTCGCGACCGTCTCGTACGCGTTCGGCCCCTGGGCGTACCTCGTCGTCGCCGTCGAGACGGTGCTCGTCGCAAGCGCCGTCTTCCTCCTCGTCGACACGCTGCTCAGCTACGGCCCCCTCTACCGCCGCGAGAGCGCCGCGGTCGCGCTGAGTTCGCTGCCGCCGGGGTTCGCCTTGGTCGCGTGGACGCTGGAGCTCGGCCCGGTGCCGCAGCTCCAGCTCGCGCCGCTGATGTTCGTCCCCCACGTGCTGCTCGACGCGTACGCGTTCAACCGCGCGGAGATGTTCGACCGGAACCCGACGACCAGTCGCGCCGCCGAACGCACCGCGATCGACGACCTCGCCGACCCCATCGTCGCGCTCGCGCTCGACGGGCGAGTCGTCCGACTCAACCCCGCGGCCGAGGCGCTGCTCGGCGTCGACGCCGAGGCCGCCCGCGACCGCCCCCTCGACGCGTTTCTCGGCCTCCCGGTCGACGTGGGCGGGGAAGACGGCGCGAGCGGCGACGCCGACGACGGCGCGAGCGGCGACGAGACGGGAGTCGACGCCGGCGGTGCCCGCGAGACCGTCGAGGTCGAGTCCCGCGACGGCGCGGGGCGCCGGACGTACGCGGTGTCGACCTCGCCCCTGACCGACCCCAGCGGGACCCGCGTCGGCTACACGGTGGTCTTCTCCGACGTGACGGAGCGGGAGCGCCGCCGCCAGCAGCTGGAGGTGTTGAACCGCGTGCTTCGACACAACCTGCGGAACGGCGCCGGCGTCGTCCACGGCTACGGCGAGCTGCTCGCCGACCGCCTAGAGGACCCGGAGCTGGCCCGGATGGCCGACGCGATCGAGCGCCGGGCGGGCGCGCTGGCCGCGCTCGGCGAGAAGGCGGGCACCGTGGAGGCGCTCCTCTCCGACGGCGAGGCGGACGCGGTCGCCGTCGACGAGCTCGTCGAGAACGCCGTCGCCGACGCGCGCGATCGCGAGCCCGGCGCGAGCGTCGAACTGGACGTCGAGCGGGACGCGGAGGCGGCGGACGGCGGGACCGCTCGGAGTTGGATCACCCGCGTCAGGGCCGACGCGCTCCGCGCGGTCGTGGACAACACCGTCGAGAACGCCCTGACCCACCACGACGGCGAGGGCGTCGAGCGCGACGACGCCGGGCCATGGGTCCGGGTAACGCTCGAACGGGAAGACAGAGGCGAGGGCGGGAGCGGCGCGGACGGCGCGGGGGACGCCGGAACCGACGATCAGCCAGCTCGGTTCCGCCTCACCGTCGCCGACGACGGTCCGGGCATCCCCGACCACGAGATCCAGACCGTCGAGTCGGGACGCGAGACCGCGCTCGAACACGGCTCCGGGCTCGGGCTGTGGGTCGTCGCGTGGGGCGCCGCCGCGGTCGGCGCCGACATCGACTACGCCGAGCGCGAGCCGCGCGGGACGAAAGTGACTGTGTCGATTCCGGTCGTGAACGAAGAGTGATGAATAGAGCCGCCAGACAGATGCAGTAAAACGTCGTTTTCTGCCGCCTCAGTCGCTCTGAATGCGGGGGGCGAGCATGAACGTCACATTTCCGAGCCCCTCAGCGAACCCGTAGTGAAGCTTGACCGGGAACTCCTCGCCGAGCTCGATGGTGACCTCGGCGTCGCCGGGGATCGCCTTGTTCATGTCCTTCAGGTAGTCGAGGCTGAACAGCGAGTCGGCGGGGCCGGCGGTGAGCGCGATGAGGTCCTCGCGGGCGAGCCGCAGGTCGACGTCGTCGGTGTCGCCCTCGGCCTCGATGAAGAACGCCTCGTCGGCCTCGTCGACGCGCAGTCGGATGTGGTCCGAGACCATGTCCGCGGCCTTGATCCCGCGGTCGATCTGGGCGCCCTCGACGACGATCTCGGAGGCGAGATCGAGGTCCGGGATGTCCGGCTCCTGGCGGATGGAGTCGGGGTCGATGAGCGCGAGGGTGTACGAGAGCCCGTCGATCTGGATGTGGAGCTTGCGGGTCTCCTCGTCGAGCTCGAGGTGGATCAGGTCGCCCGAGTTGGCCATCCCGGCGATGTCCTCCAGGCGGGCGAGGTTGACACCGATGACGCCGCCGTCGGCCTCGTACGACTCGAACGCCGCGGCTTCGAGGGTCAGGTCGACCATGCCCACGTTGGCGGGGTCGACGGCGCGGATCGAGAGCTCCTCCTCGTTCAGGCGGATCTTACACTCGTCGACCAGCACGCTCACCGAATCGAGCGCGTCCTGAAACGTCGACGCGCCCACGATGGCCTTGAACATATACGTTCGGCTAGGGCGGTATCACCTAAAAAGGCACCCGATCGGGCCGGCACGGAAACGCTCAAACCGACCGGATGAGGCGGGCGACGATGACCGCGAGCGTCGTCGAGGACCGTCGCCGTCGACCGGCACGGGCGGCGGCGCTCAGATCAGCGGCTCGACGATCTCGCGGCCCTCGGCGAGCAGCTTCTCGACCGCCTCGTCGCCGTCGGCCTCGGCGTACACCCGGAGCTTCGGCTCCGTGCCGGAGGGGCGCACGAGCAGCCACGAGCCGTTCTCCAGAAGCAGCTTGAACCCGTCGAGCGTGACGACCTTCGCGACGGGGGAGCCGTTCACCGACTCGGGGATGTGATCTTCGAGCTCGTCGAGGACGCCTTCCTTCCGGTCGTCGGGGCAATCGAGCGACACCTTCCCGGCCGCGATCTGTCCGTACTCGTCGAGCAGGCGGTCGACCCGCTCGTCGAACGGCTCCGCGGCGTGGGTGCCCGCGGCGAGCAGCGCCATCAGCACGCCGTCCTTCTCCCGGACGTGGCCGCGGAGCGTGAAGCCGCCGGACTCCTCGCCCCCGAACAGCGCGTCGTGCTCGCCCATCGCCTCGGCGACCCACTTGAAGCCGACCGGGGTCTCGTACACCTCCTCGCCGTGCGCCTCGGCGATGCGGTCGACGAGGAACGTCGTGGAGACGGTCCTGACCGCGGGCCCCGAGTCGTCCTCCAGCAGCCGGTCGTAGCAGGCGGCGTAGAAGAGGTTCGCGTCGAGCACGCCGCGCTCGGGCGTGACGACCGCGATCCGGTCGGCGTCGCCGTCGTTGGCGATCCCCAGATCGATGTCGCTCTCGGGGTCGGTGACGCGCTCCGCGAGCGCTTCGAGGTGCTCGGCCGACGGCTCGGGGGAGTCGCCGCCGAACGTCACGTCGCGCTCGCAGCGCAGGCGGACCACCTCGGCCCCCGCGGATTCGAGGAGCGCGTCGGTGACGCCGCGCCCGCTCCCGTGCATCGCGTCGTACGCGACCGTGATCCCGTCCAGGTCGGCCCCCACCAGCTCTCGGGCCACGTCGGCGTGGGCGCTCACGAGGTCGACGCGCGAAATCTCGCCGCGCTCGGCCTCGGGGAGGAGGTCGGGCTCGGCGAGCCGGTCGACCACGTCCTCGGTCACGCCCGGAAGCGCGGGGGCGCCGTCGTGGGGAATGAACTTCACGCCGTTGTACTCGGGCGGGTTGTGCGAGGCCGTGACCATGCAGGCGCCGGCGAGCCCGCGGTCGACGATGGCGTACGCGATCACTGGCGTCGGCGCGTCACGCTCGGGGAGGACGACATCGAAGCCGTTGCCCGCGAGCACCTCGGCGAGGCTCTCCGCGAACCCCTCCGAGGTCTCGCGGGCGTCGTAGCCGACCGCGACCGGTTCGTCGTGACCCGCCGCCGCGAGGTGGTTTGCGACCGCTTGTCCCACGATGCGCACGCGCTCGTCGGTGAAGGTGTCGAGCGTCGCGCGCCAGCCGTCCGTGCCGAACGAGATCTGGTCCATGTGACCCACGTCGGCGGCCGGGACAATAATGCCCGGTGCCGGTCGCGAGCCTTGCGGCTGTGAGTCGGCCACAGGAAGGTGGTATTCGTGCGGTCGGCGCGTGCCTGCGAGGCCGCCCCGCGGCCGAGCAGCACGCGCGAGGGAGTCGGGCGGCCGGAGCGAAGCGGAGGCCGGCCGACGAGGCTGGGGAGGCGTGAGGCGCTGTGCAGCTGCGGTCGGGTGGGTATCAAAGGGGCAGCCGCGAGGCGGGCGCACGCTCGCTGTGCTCCTCGCTCAGTCGCTGTCGCTCCTTCGCTGCGGTGCTTGCGTCGCCTGCGCCCGCCTCGCGGCTGGGGCTTTGGCGGTGTTCACCGACGATCTACTGTCGATCATGTATCGCCGAGTGGCTGGGGGCTTTGGCGGTATTCACCGACGATCTGGTCCCAGCCACGGATCGCCGAGCGGCCGGGGCTTTGGCGGTGTTCACCGCACCGATCACGACGAATTACGACCGAACACCACCGCCGCCACGCGCCGGGACCTACCGCTCGTCCGCCGCTTCCTGCGCCTCTCGCAGCGTGAACGCGCCCTCGTACAGCGCGGTCCCGACGACGACCGCGGCCGCGCCGGCCGCCTTCAGCGCGACCACGTCCTCGACCGTCGCCACGCCGCCGGAGGCGATCACGGGTATCTCCACCGCCTCCACGACGCTCGCGACCGCCTCGCGGTCGACTCCCGCCAGCTGTCCCTCGACGTCGACGTTCGTGAACAAGATCGCGCCCGCGCCCAGGTCCTCGTACCGGACCGCCGCCTCGGCGGGGTCCAACCCGGTCCCCTCCGTCCACCCGCTCACGACGACCTCGCCGTCCTTCGCGTCGAGGCTGACGACGACGCTCCCGGGATGCGTCTCGTCGATCTCGGCGACGATCTCGGGCGTCTCGACCGCCGCGGTGCCAAGGATTACGCGGTCGAGCCCGAGGTCGAGGAGGTCGCGCGCCCCCTCGGCGGTTCGGATGCCGCCGCCGAGCTGGAGGCCGACCCCTTCCTCGCCTTCCTCGTCCCCGCCGACCGCCTCGACCACCGCCTCGATCGCAGCGGCGTTGACGCGCTCGCCCTCGAACGCGCCGTCGAGGTCGACGAGGTGGAGCGTCTCCGCGCCCGCCTCGATCCAGCGCTCGGCGGCCTCGACCGGGTCGCCGTACCGCTTTCCCGTGCCGCGCTCGCCGCCGACGAGCTGGACGACCTCGCCGTCCTGGACGTCGACCGCCGGGATCACCTCGAACTCGGGGAAGCCGCTCATACCCGTCGAGAGTCGCGGGCGCGGATTAAACGGGTCGGTTCGACGGAACGCTACGTCACCGAGACGATCAGCGCCGAGACCTCCTCGTCGAACGCGGCGGGGTCGGTCGCCAGCGCGTCCGCCGCCTCCGCGTCGGCGGTCGATTCGACGACGGTCTCGCCGTCTATCGAGCCGGGGAGAGAGTCCCCGACGGCCGCGGTGATCGGCTCGGACGGGAACGCCCCGCCGGCCACGAGCACGTCGGTGCCGTCGTGCCAGACGGCGAGCCGCGCCCTGACGCCCGTCACCTCGTCCACCGCGGTCGTCGAGCCGTCGGGGAGGGCGACCTCGCCGTCGAGCGCGAACTCGCCCTCGAAGCGCCACGCGGTCGCGGTGTGACCGCCCGTCACCGTCGTGACCCCCTCGTCGACCTCCTGAAGGTTCTCTGTCCCGGCGCTCCGGAGCCGCGCGCGGAACGCGTCGACCGCGGCCGTCTCGGCCGCCGTCATCACTCGGTCGCGACCGACCCCGCCCGGCAGCCCGTCGATCGCGGGCCGGAGGTCGAGACGGGTCGCGAAGAAGACGACCGGCGACCCGCTCGCGTCGAGCGCCTCGGCGAGGGCCTCGGCGACGGAGGCGTCCTCGTAGATCAGGGTGTGTTCGAGCGCGCGGACCGTCACCGGCCCGTACGCCCGCTCGAAGACCGTGCCCTCCGACTCGTCGAGGAGCCGCCACCCGTCGTCGATCCGGTCGCTCGTCACGGTCGGTTCCGGTACCGGCCCGTCGCGGCCGCCGAGACAGCCGGCGAGGCCGACGGCCGCGGCGCTCGCGCCCGCGGCGAGGAGCCGACGGCGCCCGATTCCGGTCGCGTCTCCGATCGACGAGTCGTTCATACCCTTCCGGAAGGTTCGACTCCCTAAGTCGGTGTTGCCGCGGGTATCGAGAACGATATCGCCGCACCCGACCGTCGCCTTCCCCGCGCCGTCACCGACACGGATCCCTTATAACCACTCGGTGTGACAACTCGGTAATGGCAGACGACACGGACGCGACCGGCGACGCGGACCCGAGCGACCGGCGAGCGCTGCGTGGCGCCGACCGCTCGACCCGCCGCCGGTTCCTCGCGCTCGGCGGCGCGGCGGGCGCCGTCGCGCTCGCCGGCTGTAGCGCGGAGCGAACCGGCGACGGCGGGGACGGCTCCGACGGCTCGAACGACTCCGACGGGTCGGACGGCGGAGACGACGGGTCCGACGACGACGGATCCGGCGGGGAGGAGACGCCAACCCTGACGGTCGCGACGTACACCAACTTCATCGACGCCCCCTCGGTGAGCCCGGGCGCGTGGCTCAAAGAGGAGTTCGAGTCGCGCGTCGACGCCGAGCTGGAGTGGGCGACGCCGGACAACGAGCTGAACTACTACGTCGAGCGCGCCGCCTCCGGCGTCTCCGTCGACGCCGACCTCTACGTCGGGCTCACGACCGAGGACCTCGTGCGCGTCGACGACGAACTCGACGGCGACCTGTTCGCCGAGCGCGGCGAGGTGGCCGGGTTCAACGACGTCCGCGACGGGCTCCTGTTCGACCCGTTCGACCGGGCGGTCCCCTTCGACACCGGCTACGTGAGCCTCGTCTACGACGGCACGGCGACCGAGGCGCCGGAGACGTTCGAGGGACTCCTCGCGGACGAGCACGCCGGCGCGCTGATCGCGCAGAACCCCGGCGGATCGACGACCGGGCGCTCGTTCCTGCTCCACACGATCCACCGGTTCGGCGACGGCGGCGTCGCGGGCGACGGGGCGGGCGACGGCGACGAGACCGTCGCGGGCGGCGACGACGACCCCGACTACGACTACCTCGACTACTGGGCGGACCTCCAGGCCAACGACGTGCGGGTGCTCGGGGACTGGGACGAGGCGTACACCGCCTGGAGCAACGGCGAGGCGCCGATGGTCGTCTCCTACTCGACGGACCAGGTGTTCGCGGACATGGAGGGCGCGGACCTGGAGGAGCATCAGATCCGCTTCCTGAACGACCAGGCGTACGCGAACCCGGAGGGGATGGCCGTCTTCGCCGAGGCCGACGAGCCCGAGCTCGCCCGCGAGTTCATGTCGTTCATGCTGGAGCCGGAAGTGCAGGGAGAGATCGCCCAGCGCAACGTCGCGTTCCCGGCGACCGACACCGCGACGCTGCCCGAGGACTACGCCGAGCTCGCCCAAGAGCCGGCCGAGCCGGTGACGTTCACGTACGACGAGCTACAGGGGGCGGTCGGCGAGTGGGTCGACGCCTGGGAGCGGCAGTTCGCCGGGAACTGAGGGCGGCGTGAGCGACCGTCGTCGGGACGGGGCGGTCCGCGCCGTCCGCGAGCGCGTCGAGGGGGGGCTGCTGACCGCGCTCGCGGTCGTCACGAGCCTCACGCTCGTCGCCGCCTTCTACTACCCGGTCGGCACGGTCCTGATCGAGGCGGTCGTCGTCGACGGCGCGGCCACGCTCTCGGTGTTCGCGGCGCTACTTCGCGACCCGTTCTACTTCGGGGAGCTCGCCCGGCTGTTCGCGGGCGAGTCGCCGCTCGCGGTCGCGCGCGCCCTGCTCTCGCCGGACCGCCGGCTCGGGATCGTCGGGTTCACCGCGTACCAGGCCGCGCTGTCGACCGTCGCCAGCGTCGCCCTCGGACTGCCCGCCGCCTACCTGCTCGCGCGCTTCGAATTCCCCGGCCGGCGGACGCTGCGGTCGCTGACGATCGTCCCGTTCGTCCTGCCGTCGATCATGGTCGCGGTCGGGTTCGTCGCCACGTTCGGCACGAACGGGACCCTCAACGGGGTCCTGTCGGCGGTCGGGCTCCCGCGCGTCGAGCTGCTGTTCACCCTGGAGGCGGTCGTGATCGCCCACGCCTTCTACAACGCGCCGCTCGTCGCCCGGGTGACGACCGCAGCGTGGGAGTCGGTCGACGCGCGGGCGGTCGAGACCGCCCGGAGCCTCGGCGCGGGGCCGGTCCGGGCGTTCTTCGACGTGGTCGCGCCGCAGGTGTACCCGGCGGTCCTGACTGGCGCGGCGCTCACCTTCGTCTTCACCTTCGGCACCTTTCCCATCGTCCTCGCGCTCGGCGGGTTCGAACTCGCGACGGTCGAGGTGTTCGTGTACCGGCTCGTCCGCGACCTGAACTACGCCGAGGCGGCCGCGCTGGCGATCGTCGAGCTCCTCATTTCGCTCGGGGTGCTGCTGGCGTACCTGCGCTACGAGGCGCGCAACACGGTCAGCGCGCGCGGCGCTCGCCCGCTCCCGCGCAGGTCCCTCCGCCCCGCGGCCCCGACCCTCCGAGAGGTCCTCCCGCGCGTCGGCCTCGCCGCCTACGCCGTCGCCGTGGGGGTCCTCTTCCTCGCGCCGATCGCCTCGATGGTCCTCGCGAGCGTCACGGGCGGCGACGGCGCGCTGACGCTGGAGCACTACCGCTTCCTCTTAGAGCGCCAGCGGACGGGCGCGGCGTTTCAGGTGCGACCGTGGCCCGCGATCCGCAACTCGCTCGCGTTCGCGTCGGCGGCGACCCTCCTGGCCCTCCCGATGGGAGTCGTGGTCGCGGTGCTGACGACGCGGCGGTACCGCGGGCGGAAGCTGGTCGACGCGGCCGCGATGGCGCCGCTCGCGGTGTCCGGGATCGTCGTCGGCCTCGGGCTCCTCCGCGGGCTCGTCTTCGGTATCGAGGTCGCGGGGTGGCGGATCGCGGCGACCGGCGCGGTCGCCATCGTCGTCGCGCACGCCGTGGCGGGTTACCCCTTCGTCGTCCGGACGGTCGCGCCCGGGCTGGAGGGATTGGACCGTTCGCTGGTCGAGTCGGCGCGGGCGCTCGGCGCGTCGCGGGCGCGGGTGATCCGCGACGTGGAGCTCCCCTTGGTGTGGCCCGGGGTCGTCGCGGGCGCGGCGTTCGCGTTCGCCATCTCGATCGGGGAGTTCACGGCGACGGTGGTGCTCGCGACCGGCGCCGACGCGTACACGATGCCGGTCGCCATCGAACGGTTCATCGGGCGTCGGCTCGGACCGGCGACCGCGATGGGCGTCGTCCTCCTCGTCGTCACCGGGCTCAGCTTCGTCGTCATCGAGCGGCTCGGGGGTGAGACCCGTGGACTTTGAGCGGTCGGCCACCGACGCCGCCGCGTCCGCCGACGCTCCGCCCGCCGTCGAGCTCGACGGCGTCACCAAGCGCTACGGGGAGGCCACCGCCGTCGACGACGTGAGCCTCCGGGTGCGCGAGGGGGAGTTCTTCACGCTCGTCGGCCCCTCCGGCTGCGGGAAGACGACCACGCTCCGGCTGATCGCGGGCTTCGAGGAGCCCTCTTCCGGCACCGTCCGCTTCGGCGGCGAGTCGGTCGCCGGGGTCCCCCCGGAGGACCGCGACGTGGGCGTCGTCTTCCAGAACTACGCGCTGTTCCCGCACATGACCGTCGGCGAGAACGTCGGGTACGGGCTCAACTTCGCCGACCCGCCAGAGGGGGTCACCCGCGACGAGCGCGTGGCAGAGCTGCTCGAGCTGGTCGACCTCCCCGACGCCGCCGGCCGCGAGCCCGAGAACCTCTCGGGCGGGCAACAGCAGCGCGTCGCGATAGCGCGCGCGCTCGCGCCCGGCCCCGACCTCCTCCTCCTCGACGAGCCGATGAGCGCGCTCGACGCGCGGCTCCGCGAGCGCCTCCGGGTGCAGGTCCGAAAGATCCAGTCCGAACTCGGAATCACGACCGTCTACGTCACCCACGACCAGGAGGAGGCGCTGGCGATCTCCGACCGCGTCGCGGTGATGCGCGGCGGGACGCCAGAGCAGGTCGCGCCCCCGCGGACGGTGTACCGGGAGCCCGCCACCCGGTTCGTCGCCGAGTTCGTCGGCGACAACAACGTCTTCGCGGGACGGGTGGTCGACGCGGAGGAGCGCGATGGAGACGGCGTCTCTCGAATCGTCGGCGTCGACATCGGCGGCGAGACGCTCCGCGTCGGCGTGAGCGACGCGACCGACATCGACGCCGGCGACCGCCTCACCTTCTGCGTCCGGCCGGAGTATCTCCGGATCGACGAGGGGGAGAGTCGGGTTCGGGCGACCGTCGCGAGCGCGGAGTTCCTCGGCGAGACGACCCGGGTGACCCTCGACTGGGGCGGGCGCGACCTCGTCGTCCGGACGCGCGACCCCCTCTCCGGGGAGGTCGTCGTCGGCTTCGACCCCGAGGACGCGCACGTCATCAGCATCGAGGGGGACGTGACAGACGGCTATTGATAAATGAACGACGCGGTCGGCGCGTGCCTCCGAGTGGTCGCCGAAGGCGGCCACGAGGAGCGCGCGCGAGGGACGCGGTGAGCGCTCAGAGAGCGCGAACCGCGAGGCTGGGGAGGTGTGAGGCCGCGGTGCTGTGCGGGCGGTGGGGCTCAAAGGGGCAGCCGCGAGGGCGAACTCCGCCGACGTAAGCACTGCAGGGAGCGAGCACCGCGAGCGATCGAAGCGCGCAGCGAGGCGCAGGAGTCCTCGCGGCTGGGGCTTTGGAGGTGTTAACCGCCGATCCACAGTCAACCGTTTATAAGTAAGCGACTGGGGCTTTGGCGGTGGTCACCGTCGATCCGCTAGCGATCACGTTTCCGCCGACACGCATTAGCGCTCGGAGTCGATACGATGAGTATGGCCTCGGAGTCCTGTTTCGTCTGCGAGCGGTCCGTCAGGATCGCCGGCGGGATCGGCGACCTGTGGAACTTCGCGTTCGAGTCGACCCAGGGATTGACCTTAGAGCTCGCCGACGGCTCCGAGTTCTTCCTCTGTTTCGACTGTATGGAGCGGCTCCCTGACGACCACGAGCCGACCGAGGCGGACGTGGCCGACCTCCGCGAGCGCACCGATCCCGTCGAAGACGACGGGAACGACTTCTGGCACTGGAGATAACCCGCCGGATCGGGGCGTTCGGGCAACCGATCGTTTATTCCGTAGTTGTCAAGGGAAGTACCTGCAAAGCCCCGGTTATACGAGGAGGACAGCGGGTCGGCAGAGAACGTCTCCGAAGCCCCAGTCGCGACGACTCGCGCGGCTTGCTGCGGTCCTCAGTCGCTCGTTTCACTCGCTCCCTGCGGTCCTTGCTGCGCCGTGCTTCGTCCTTCCGGGAGACGAAGTCTCCCGTCTTCCCGCTCGCGTTGCTCGCGGGAATCGCGACTGCCCCTTCGAGTCCCACCTCGACCGCACAGCACCTCACGCCTCCCCAGCCTCGTCGCTCGCTCCGCTCGTGACTTCCCTCGCGCGCGCTCCTTCGCGCCCGGTGGGCGCTCGGAGGCGCGCGCCGCCGCCTATCTCAGTGGAAACGGACCCCACCGCCTCCGGAGTCGCATATACCCGATTCCGCCGGCCGAATCTGCACGTCTCATCGCCGGCTCCTGTCACTTCTCCGCGTCGCTGTCGTCGTCGACTCCCGGCGTCGAGGGCTCCGGCTCGACGCCGGTGTCCGTGGGCGTCTCCGCGACGTCGGTCACGTCGTTCGACCGCGCACCGCTGCCGAACAGCCGGTCGAGGAGCCCGCGGTCGCTCTTCGGCTCGGCGAGCAGCACGGAGCACTCCACCTCGTTGAGCACGTCCAAGACGAGCGATCCGCTGACCAGCCGCGAGAGCAGCCCCTTCTGGGTCGCGCCGATGATCAGCATCGTGGCGTCGCGGGCGGCGCGGTCGATCGCCGTCTCGACGTCGCCGCTCTCGATCCGCAGCGTCGCGTCGGCGAGGTCGTGCTCGGCGGCCCACCCCATGAGGAACCGTCGGCCCGCCGCCTCGTCGTCGGCGACGTGCAGCAGGGTGACCTCGCCGTCGAACTCCACCTGAAGCATCTTCGCGACCGCGCCGGACAGGTCCGAGGCCGGGCCGCCGGCGGTCGGCACGAGGATGCGCGAGGCGTCGAAACCGCGGTCGCGGAAGACGAGGAAGTCGGAGGGGAGCGAGCGCGCGAGTTCGTCGACGGCGGACTCGGCGCGGCCGGGCGCCCCGTGGGAGTCCTCGCCCCAGCCCATCACCGTGAGGTCGGCGCCGTAGGTGCGCGCGGCGTCGAACACCTCCTCGAACACGCGGTGGGATAAGACGACGTGCGTCTCCACGTCGACGCCGAACGTCTCGGCGTCCTCGCGGGCCTGGTCGAGGAGGCCGTGTGCCGCCTCGTGAGCGCCGCGGTCGCGCGCCGCCTCCAGCGACGTCTGGTCGGGGACGTTCGCGATGTTGACCGCGACGACCGTTCCGTTCCGCTGCTTGGCGATGGCGGACGCGAGCGTGATCAGGTGCTCCTCGGTCGCGGGGTTCGCGAGCGGCACCATCACGCGGTAGTCGTCGCCGCTCGGCTGGACCGAGGTCGCGGCCGACACCGCGGCCTTCGGCAGTTCGTCGGAGCGGTCGAGGATCCACGCGCCCAGCACGCCGCGCGACTCCACCTTCCCGCGGGCGTACAGCAGGTACCAGAGCAGCGCGAAGACGACGAGCCCCCCGGAAATCGCGATGATCCGCGGTTCGATGTAGGCGATCAGCGCGAACGACGAGATGGTCCCGATTATCGGGACGGCCGGGTAGAAGGGGACCTCGAAGTCGGGGTCGTACCCCTCGACCTCCGACTCGCGCATGACGATCAGCGCGATGTTGAGCAGGCCGTAGACGACGAGGTGGAGCACGGAACCCATCGTCGACAGCGACTCGACGCTCCCGGCGACGAGGAAGACGAGGATGAGCGCGCCGGTGAGCGCGATCGACTTGTACGGCGTGCCGAACCGCTCGTGGATCTCGTTGAGCTTCGGGGTGACGATCTTCTCGCGGCCCATCGCGAAGTTGATCCGTGACGACGAGAGGATCGACGCGTTCGCGGAGGAGGCGGTCGCGAGCAGCCCGCCGATCAGCAGCATGGCGGCGCCGACGGCGCCCAGCGAGTAGCCGAACACCTCGTAGTTGCCGAAGAGGAGGCGGGCGGCGTCGACCACGGCGGTCTCGTTGTTCGCGACCAGTTCGTTCGGCACCGCGGCGAGCAGCACGAGGAGGAACAGCGCGTAGACGACCGTGACGATCACGACCGAGCCGAGCACCGCGAGCGGGAGGTTCCGCCCGGGGTTCTTGATCTCCTCGGCGACCGAGGTGATCTGGACGAAGCCGAGGTACGAGACGAAGATGATCCCCGTCACCGGCAGCACCTGGCTCGTCGTCCCCGGCGGCGCGAGCGGTCGCAGCGACGACATCTCGGCGTTCAGCAGGCCGACGACGGTGAAGACGGCGAGGATGCCGAGCAGCGACATGACGATGACGATCTGGAGCCCGCCCGTCTCCTTCGCGCCGAAGTAGTTGACCGCGATGAACAGCAGCGCGCCGGCGAGGCCGATCACCTGCGCGGCCTCCAGCGTCACCGGACCGAGCCCGATCGGCCCGAGCCCGACGAGGGCGTTGACGTACTCGCCGAAGCCGTACATGTAGAAGGCGGAAGCGAACGCGAGGCCGAGCCAGTTCGCCCAGCCGGCGACGGAGCCGAACATGGGCCCGAGCGCCCGGTTGACGTAGAAGTACGCGCCGCCGGACTTCGGCATCGCCGTCCCGAGCTCGGACGCCGACAGCGCCGTGAACAGGGCGATGACGCCGCCGAGGACGAACGTGAACGCCGCGAGCGGGCCCGCCCGCGCGACCGCGGTCCCGGGGAGGACGAAGATCCCCGCCCCGATCATCGTCCCGATCCCGATGGTGAGCGCCGCCAGCGGACCGAGGTCCTTCGCGAGCTCCTCGTCGCCGCTCACGGCGGTCCACCTCTGGCGGTTGTGACTCGCCGGTCGTCTGTCATACGCTACTTCTCTCCTCGTCTGGTATAAACCCGGCTGATCCGGGCAACGACACCGTCTCCGACGGCCGGGAGCGCTCGTCGGAACGCGCGTGAGTCCGTCCGTTCGTTTGCCCGACTCGCGCGCCCGTTCAACCGTATCACAAGGACCATACTGCCTCGCCACCCGGTACGATCCGACAGGTGGATCCCGTGACGAAGAAACGCGAATACCGCGACGACTACGACGACAAGACGCTGTACATCCCCGGGCCGACCGAGGTCCGCGACGACGTGATCGAGGCGATGACGGAGTCGACGTTCGGCCACCGGATGGACCGGATGACCGACCTCTACACCACCATCGTCGAGGACACCAAAACGTTCCTCGGCACCGACAACGACGTGATCATCCTCACCGCCTCCGGGACGGAGTTCTGGGAGGCGACGACGCTGAACCTCGTCGACGACCGCGTTCTGGTGCCGACCTGCGGGGCGTTCAGCGAGCGCTACGCCAACGTCGCCGAGCGCCTCGGCAAGGACGTCGACCGGCTGGAGTACGAGTGGGGCGAGGCGGTCAAACCCGAGGACGTCCGCGACGCCATCGAGGCCGCCGACGCGGAGTACGACATGGTCGCGGGGGTGATGAACGAGTCGTCGACCGGCGTCCGCAACCCGGTCGAGGAGATGGGCGACGTAATCGGTGAATACCCGGACACCTACTTCGCCGTCGACGCCGTCTCGTCGCTCGGCGGCGACTACCTCGACATCGAGGAACACGACATCGACGTAGTGTTCGCCTCGACCCAGAAGGCGTTCGCGATGCCGCCGGGGCTCGCGGTCTGCGTCGTCAGCGACGACGCCTACGACCGCGAGGTCGAAAAGGGCGACTCCTCGTGGTACGGCGGCTTCCGGCGCGCCATCGACTACTACGACCGGAAGGGGCAGACGCACTCGACGCCCGCCATCCCGATCATGCTCGCATACCGCAAGCAGATGAAGCGCATGCTGGAGGAGGGCCACCGCGCCCGCGACGAGCGCCACCGCGAGATGATGGAGTACGTCCACGACTGGGCGGACGAGCACTTCGCGATGTTCCCCGAGTCGGGGTACGAGTCGCAGACGGTCGCCTGCATCGAGAACACGCAGGGGATCGACGTCGCGGCGACGATCGACGAGGTGAGCGAGGAGTACGACATGGCCTTCTCGAACGGCTACGGCGACCTCGGTGAGGAGACGTTCCGCATCGGACACATGGGCGAACACACCGTCGAGAGCGTGAAGGAGCTCACCGACGCCATCGAGGACGTCGCGGACCTGTAGCGCGGTCGGTCCGTCCCCCATCGTCTCCCGTCAGCCGTCCGACCGCGGCTCGACCAGATCGATCTGATACCGACGGCCGCCGGCCTCCGTCTCCTCGACCGCGACGACGACGAACGCGTGGTCGCCGACATCGACGATGTCGCCGGTCGAGAGCGGCCCGTCCGGGCCGGGCACGCCGCGCCGGCGACGGTTTCGACGGGCTCGCTCCGAGCGCTCGTGGTCGCTGTCCGTCTCCTCTTTGACGATGTCCGGCGCGACGCCGATGACGGCGCGCTCGGCGTCGATCGCGCGGTTCCAGAACGCGTCCGACGGCGGCCGCGGGCCCAGTCGCTCCGCGAGCTCCGCCCGTCCGAGTCGCTTCATACGTCCCCGCTCACAGCCAGAGCAGTTGTGCGTGTCGGGTTCCGTCGACGTCGAGCACCGTCTCCTCGTCGACGAGCCCCGCCTCGACCGCGACGCGGACGGCCTCGACGCCGACGATGTTCGCGACCTGCGCCCGATGGAGCCCGGCGACGACCTCCTCGGCGCTCGCCTCGACGGCGTCGTCGCCCCCGTAGAACTCCTCGGTGACGTCGAGCGTCACGGCGCCGTCCGCGTACGTCTCGCCGAGGCAGTCGGCGTCGCAGACGGAGACGAGCGTCCCCTCCGCGGTCTCGCGCTCGCGCAGGAGCATCGCGACGGCCTCCTCGCCCATCTCAGAAGCCCTCGGGCCCCTCGCCCTGGAGCTCGCGCTCCGGGGGCTCGGCCGCCTCGTCGCGCTCGCCTCCTTGACCGCCGCGGCCGCCCGCTTGACCCCCGCGGCCGCCACGGCCGCCCGCCTGACCGCCCGGTCCGGGCGCCTGCCCGGTCTGTTCCTCGACCATCTGCTCTTCCGCCTCGCGCCGGATCTCGTCGGCGCGGTCGGCGACCTCCTCGGCCTGCTCGTGCTCGCCGGCCTCTTCGAGGGCGCGCGCCTTCTCTTCGAGGACGCCCGCGCTCCGGTAGCCGAGGCGGATCGCGTTGTCGAAGCAGGTGACGGCGTCCTCGGCGAGCCCGCGCTCGACCAGCAGGAACCCCCGGTTGTACCACGCCTCGGCGAAGCGCGGGTCGGTCTCGACGGCGCGCTCGGCGTGTTCGAGCGCCTGCTCGGTGCGGCCGAACTCCCAGAGCGCGTACGCGAGGTTAGTCTCGGCGGTCGCGGCGTGCTCGGAGTCGTCGTCGATCCGCAGCGCCTCCTCGTAGGCGCCGATCGCCTCGTCGTACTCCTCTAACTCGGCGTGGGCCGCGCCCTTGTTCACCCACGCCTCCTGGGCCTCCAGCGAGTCCTCCTCGGCGAAGTGGGCGGCGCGCTCGAACGTCTCCGTGGCCTCCTCGAAGCGGTTGATCCCCATGTAGGAGAGCCCGACATCGATCAGCCGCTCCACGTCGATGGCGTCGCTCTCGACGTTCCGCTTGTCGAGGATGTCGGTCAGCACGCGGGAGTCGACGGGGTCGACCGTGTTCGGGTCGGCGTCGAGCTCCTCGGGGTCGAGGGTGAACTCCTCGTAGTCGGCGTCGACGCCCTGCCCGGCGGAGAACTCGTGGCGGTCGCCGTCGCGTTCGTCGGTCATATGCCCTAGTTTGACGGTCACGACGCGTAAGGGTTGCGTCGCCGACTGGACGGATGTGGGTTATACGCACCTTTCGTCGGTATGAATCGCATTGACCGCTTTTATGCAACTGCCAGCGCGGTGAACGCCTCCAAAGCCCCAGCCGGCGACGACTCGCACGACTCGCTGCGCTCCTCGTCACTCGCTATGCTCGTTCCTGCGGTGCTTGCGTCGTCGGGCTTCGTCCTCGCCGACTGCCCCTTTGAGTCCCGCCCCGCACAGCGACCGCAGCCTCACACCTCCCCAGCCTCGCGGTTCGCGCTCTCCGAGCGCTCACCG
>NZ_CVRT01000028.1 GCF_001261915.1 Halorubrum sp. SD626R | reverse complement strand
CCTCCTCGTAGAAGGTGCAGTCGCCGCAGTCGTCGGTCGCGAGCGCCCACTCGAACGTCTCGCCGGTCGGCTCGCCGTCGTCGCCCTCGGAGAGGCCGAAGGGCATCGGCCGGGCGACGTCGCGCCAGTCGTAAGACTCGTCGGACTGTACCTCGGCCGCGGCGGCGACCTCGCGGACTTCGTCCGGAAAGACCGTGGCCGTGTGGGGCTCGCGGTCGGTGTCGTCGCCCCCGTGACACCCGCCGGCGTCCGTGTCCACCTCGTCGCTCTCGCCGCTTCCGCCGCCCTCACCGACCCCTCCCCCCGCCGGCGCGCCACCCGGTTCGTCGGGGGCGTAGCCCGTACAGCAGCCGCCGCAGCGCGTGCACTCGAAGCCCATCGACTCGATGGCGTCGGCGAGGTCGGCGACGGCGAGCCCGCGGGCCCGCGAGAGCTCGGCTTCGAGCGATTCCATGGGGGTTGCTTGCGGCGCGGTCGGGTTAACGTCGTCCCTTCGCGAGGTCGGCGGCGGCGCCCCGGGGGCCCCGAGCCGCTCGCCCGCGCCGAAGGAGCGAAGTGCGACCGCTCCCTACCCGACGGGCGTGAAGGAGTACGAGCGGAAGGGGCTCCTCGAACGGGTGAACCGCGAGGCCGCGACGGTAGGCGCGGACATCCCCGAGGAGATCGAGGTCCAGGGGGAGCCGATCGAGCTGCAGTCGTTCGTCTTCGAGATCAAGCGGCGCGACTCGATTCCCCCCGGCGAGCGCGACCGCGTCGAGCGCGCGAAGCGGAACCTCCGGCGAGAGCGGATCGAGCGGCTCGAACCGATCGAGGAGAACGAGGTGAGCTACGAGCGCGGCGAGGAGCTCGCGGCGTCGATAATCGGGATCGACCGCGCGCTCGACGCCTTGGAAGGCCTCGACGCGCCCGACCCGGAGACGGAGGCGGAACGGCAGGAGGCGGCCGACCAGAAGCGCTGGATGAGCTTCCTGAAGAAGGCCCTGGGACGCGACGACGCCGGCGGAGCGAGCGGTCGCACGCGGTTCTGACGGGACGGGCCTGACGGACGCGGCTCAGGGCGACTCGAACAGGAGCCGGTAGTCGTAGTAGCGGCCCTCGTAGCGGACCCGCTCCGACCCGGACTCGGTCCACGCCGCGTCCTTGCGGACGTTGCCGTCGAGGTACGGGCGCTCGCGGAACGCCCGGAGGACCTCCGCGTACCCGTCCGAGTAGGGGTGCGACTCCTCGTACCCGCCGCGTCTGGCGGCCTCGATCACCGCCCGCGCGTCGGCCGAGAGGTCATCGCTCTCGATCCGCGCGCCGACCGTGCGCGCTCGGAGGATCGCCTCCATCCGCTCCGGCGACTCCGCGACCGGCTCGGCGACGGCGCGGTACACGGGCTCGTGGAACCGCTCGCGGGCGACCTCGACGCGGTAGACGATGTCCCGGTGCGCGACGCGGTCCGGTCCGTCCGGCGCGAGCAGTTCGCTCGCGGCGATCGCCTCATCGTCGCGGTAGACGTACCCGCCGCGCTCCACGAGTCCGACCGGCACGCCGCCCGGGTTCCCCCGCGCCCGCGCCGAGAAGTGAGCGATCCGGACGGCGCGGCGGTCCCCCCCGGGGAGCGCCTCGCTCTCGACGGCGTCGCCGTCTTCCGCGTCGATGCCGTTACCGTCCGCGTCGCTCCCGTCGGTCTCGAACAGGCGGAGCACGGGGCGGGTCGCCTCCGCCTCGTCGACGACGACGGAGTCGAGCCGGTAGTACGTGCCGTCGTGGACGGCGTACGCCGGGTCGTCGGCCGCGGACGGAAGCGGTCTCCGGTATTGGACGGTGTACCGTCCCCCGGCGCGAGCGGCCGCGAACGCGGCCTCGTCCCACCGCGGGTCGGTCTCCGCGGGGTCGACGACGCCGGTGTCCCGGAGCGTCTCGCCCGCGTCGTCGAGCGTGAGCGCCAGGACCTGATCGTCGCCGTCGGTCCCGTCCGCGGGGCCGGCCGTCAGCGAACCGTCGAGGCAGCCGGCGACCGCGCCCGCCGCCGCGACGAGACCGCCGGCGAGCACCCGGCGCCTGGAGGGGTTCGAATCGCTCATACGCGCCGTTGGTCGGGGCCACATAAATGCGCGGGCGTGACACAAAGAGCCGTCGTAGTCTAAAGGACCGTGTAGCCGTCCGATCCGGCTTCGGTCGGGCCGGCTTCGCATCCGTCGGCCTCGACCCACCGGTCCCGTTCAGTTCCCGGTGAAGTCGATCCGCGAGTCGCCGGCGTCGTCGTCGCGGGTCGCGTGGCCGAGCCGAACGAACTCGTAGGCGTCGTCGGCGAGGTAAACGCCGTCGCCGTCGACGGCCACGTCGACGCCCTCCAGCACGGCGCCCTCGCAGGGGCCGAAGTTGCAGTAGCCGCCGTCGGCCTCGAAGGTGGCGCCGTGCTTCTGACAGAACACCTCGCCGTTCCGGACGAACGCCCCGTCGTCCTTGTCGAGGCGCACGTCGGTCCAGTGCTGGCAGTAGTTCCGGAAGGCGCGCACCTCGCCGGCCGCCCGGGTGAGGATCGCCTCCGCCTCGGGGGTGCCGTCCTCGGCCGCGCCCACGTCGCCCTCGCCGTCGTCGACGCTCTCGGGGTCGACCGGCCGCAGCGTCACGAGCAGCGTACTGTCCTCGGGAACCTCGTCGACGGCGGCGATCCGACGGTCCGCGTCCATACGTATTCGTGACTGGCGGCGCGTTTCAACCTTCTGCGTTCCGCCGACACGACGGATGACGTGGGGGTTCGTGCGATCGGTGGACCGGCGCTGATCGAGGCTTTGAATCAATCTCAGCAGTAGTTACCACCATATCGCACGGTATATTTCCCCGGTAGAATGTGCGTTCGAACGTTACGTAGCCTCGGTACGTAGCGTAGTACTCTTCAGTTTTGGACGGTTCCAGTGCGTACCCACTGAATCGCAGTTTCAAAGTCATCGAACGCTTTGTTTTCTGCACCAGGGACCTCGAGCGATGACTTAAGTGAAAATTTTGTGATTCCGTTCGCAACGAACGCCCCACGCTGGTAGTTGCTCAGTTCACTGTACTCTTCTGCCGCAGCCTCCCAGACTTCGTACACTTCGTTATCAAGATGTTCGTCAACCGCAACGAAGTTCGCAGAACCAACGATATCGTCGCCGTGAGCAGCCAGCAATTCTTTAAATGCCGGAAATGCCTCAGCGCCGAACGCGTCAAAGTCGATGCCTTTCTCGAACCGGGCGACGAGGACGCCATCAGTCACTTCTAAACTCCAGTGATTACCTTGTTTACGCATATTCTAATCGATGTGAAAGAAGGTATCAATTAAAATTGTTGCTCAGATTATTTGCGATGATAGAGCAGCCGGATAACGGGGGCTGTGTCGACTATCTCATACCGCTAAACGGGCAGGCTTCCGTCCTGCTCCGTTTGGCAACGACGAACATTTCCCCATCCCCGGCCGCGACGACTCTCGCGGCTTGCTGCACCGTACTTCGTCCTCGCGGCAGCGGGACGCGAGCCGCACGCGCCACCGCAGCTCCGGGCATAACCCCAATTGCAGCCGCTCGTCGGGTTTGCGTATCGAGTGAGCGCGTCGCGTCACTCGTCGGTGGCGAGCCGGTCCGCCCCGAGGAGTCCCCCGTCGTCCAGTAGCGCGACGGTCGCCAGCCGGATCGCGTGCGGCCAGCCGAGCGGGGTCGCGCTGTCGGGCGTCCCGTCGTCGAAGAACTGCTCCGGGAGGTAGCTCGTCGGCTCGCACAGCGTACCTCCGGGGGAGACGTGCGCGAGGAGCCCGCGGGCGCGCGCCGCCATCTCGTCCGCTCGGGGATCGTCGCGGGCCCGGAGGAGGACCGCGAGCTCGGCGCAGGCGTTCGCGCCCCACGCGGTCGAGACGCTCCACACCTTCTCCGAGAGCTGCCCGGCCTGCCGCCACGCGTCGCCCTCGTAGCGGGTCAGTCCCGCTATCTCGTCGGTCTCGCGGGCGAGCCCGTCGACGACCGTCTCTACGTGCGAGACGAGCCGGTCGAGCCGCTCGCCGTCGACGGCGCCGGAATCGTCGTCGGCATCACCGCTCCCGTCAACATCGCTGCTCCCCAGCGCGTCGAACGACCGGTGCGCGCTCGCCAGCGCCAGCGTCGAGGAGTCGAGCCGGTCGTCGATCGCGCCCTCCGGCGTCTCGCGGAGCGCGTAACAGCCGCGCTCCGGCACCCAGAGGTCGTCGAGCGCCTCGTACACCCGAGTCGCCTGATCGCGGGCGTGGCCGCCGAGGTCGTCGGGGAGGGCGGCGGCGTCGAGGGCGGCACCGGGGGCGTCCGCGTCGGCGTCGTCGCCCGCGTCGCCGGCGTCGCCGTCGAGCGCGCTCGCCGCCAACCCCTCGCCGTGAAGTGCGAGCTCGCTGTACGCCTCCAGGAACGTCGCCGCGGTGTGGGCGAACCGGCCGACGCTGTCCTCCCACGCGTTCTGGCAGACGACCGGGCGGCCGTCCGCCGCCAGCGTCTCGTCGAGGCCGGCGAGCGCGGCGACGAGGGTCGCGTCGAGGTCCGGGAGGTCTACCCCCGCCGCCCGCGCCTGCGCGAGGTAGGCGACGACGCTCCCGGTCTGGTCGGCCTGGTAGTCCACGTCGGGCCCGTCCTCGATCCGGGCGTTCGCCCAGCCGGGCGCGAGCGCGCCGTCCCGCGGCCACACGCGGTGGGGCCACGAGCCGTCCGGGCGCTGGGTGGCGACGTACATCTCGGCCGAGCGGGCGTGCCAGTCGTCGAGCCCGAGCCCGAGCCGGTCGTCGGCGCCGAGGAGGAACGTCGATATCTCGGCGTCGTCGCGGAACCACGTGTAGCCGTAGCCGCCGGAGGTCGCGTAGTGGGGGTCGAAGTCGGGGCCGGCGATTCGGAGCCCGGACTCGGCCGAAAGCAGCGAGAGCACCCGGAGGTCGGCGACGACCGACTCGCGGGCCGGCGCGGACGCGGGGACCGAGGGCGTCGTCCCGTCCGCGGCCGCGGCGAGCGCGTCGACCGAGTCGAGCTCCGCGAACAGCTCGTCGAGCCGGGCGCGAGCCGCCTCGCGCGTCGTTTCGCCGCGGTCGGTCAACAGCGACGCGACCGTCGCGGCGCCGTCCTCGAAGGGGACGTCGGCGATCACCTCGCCGGAGAGACGCTCCTCGTCGCGGCGGTCGCCGTCGCGGCCGCGGGGGAGGTCGGTCGGGGACTCGTCGAGGAGCTCGGAGAACGGCGTCGGGAGCTGCCCCCGGAGGTCCGCGAAGCCGGTGGCGCTCGCGAGGAAGTCGTGCTCGTCGGCGTGGTACGCCTCGACCGCGTCGTCGTACCGGAGCTGGCCGATCCGGTCGTCGCGGCCGTCCGGGGCGAACCGGGCGTAGACGACGAGCGAGAGGGCCTCGGGGTCGACGTTCGCGTGGCCGTCTTCGCCGACGTCGACCGTCGCGCGCGTGACGTGCGCGCTCCCGACCGTCGCGTCGTGGCGGGTCACGGTCGCGGCGTCAGCCTCGTGGACCGTCTCGATCAGGGTCGCGTCGCCGACGTACCGCTGCTCGGTGGGGACCTCGTCGAGCCAGGCGACGTCGCCGCCGACCGCGAGCCCGATCCGCGAGCGGACCAGCCCGGTCCGCCCGGTCAGCGGGTAGCCGAAGTCCCGGAGCTCGCCGCCCTCGTCGACGTGGACCAGCCGCCCGTCGCCGCCGGAGAACCGCCCGGTCACGGTCCGCCGCTCGCCGGGGAACCGGGTGGGGTGTCCGGCGTTGCGCTTGTAGTCGTCCAGCGCGTCGCGGAGTTGCATTACGCGGCCGGACGCCCCCGCAGCGTATCAGTTTTCGGTGTCTCGGTCGGTCGCGCGCCCGCCGGACGGAAACCCTCAAGCCGGGGGCCGCCCGGGTACCCCCATGCACGAGCCGGGACCCCCGCGGACGACGAGCGTCGGCGAGTCGGTCGAGCTGGCGCCGCGATCCCCGGAGCCGAACGGGAGGTACGAGTGGACGGTCCGCGACGCGCCGCCCGGAAGCGCCGTCCGCCGCGGCGACGGGCCGGAGGGCGAAGCGGACGGACGGAGGGAGCCGGTCCTCCGCCGCGGGGCGACGAGTCGGTCGGACGCGCCGGTCGTCCACCTCCGGCCGGACGCGCCGGGGACCTACGTCCTGACGCTCGACGCGCCGGACGGGGCGCACCGCCAGCGCGTGCGCGCCTTCCCGGACGAGCGCCGGGAGGTCGAACTCCGCGTTCCCGCGGCGGAGCTCCCCGCCGACGACGCCGACCGCGTCTCGCTGCTGTGGGCGCACAACGACCGGCTCCTCGCCCGCGACCGCCCCGAGCGCGACGGCGACGACTGGGTCGTCGAGACCCGCGCGCCGCCCGGCCGTCACGGGTTCGGCTTCGTCGTCGACGACGACCGGAGCACCGAACGCGGCGGCGTCGTCGAGGTTTCGGGTCCCGGACGCCCCCGTCTCTCACTCGACGCGCGCGTCGAGGAGGGGGAAGGCGGCGACGCCGAGAGAAGCAGCGCGGGCGGCGCGGACGACGAGGACGACGAGCCGACGGTCGTCCTGACGGCCGACGTCGACGCCCCGCCAGCGCTGGGCGACGCCGACGGATCGGACGAGGTCGACGGCGGTAGCCGAGACCGCGACGTCGACGTCGAGTTCCTCGTCGACGACCGCGACGCCGACCCCGAGACGGTCGCACGGATCGAGTCGCTGGCGGGCGGCGCCGCGCTCTCGATCCCGATCGACGAACTCCCCGATACCGCGCTCGACGGCGACGGGTTCCGGGTCCACGCGGTCCCGCACGCGGGACGGTACGGGGCGGTCGAGACGGTGCGGATCGGGCGCGACGGCGACCCCGGGGGGCGCTCGTCGGTCGCGGTCGCAGATCCCCACACCCCGCCCGCGTGGGCCGACGCGCCGACGATCTACGAGGTCTTCGTCAGGTCGTTCGCGGGCGACACCCTGCCGACGACGTTCCGCGAGATCGAGCGCCGGGTCCCGTACTTGGAGAGCCTGCGCGTCGACGCGCTCTGGTTGACCCCCGTGCTCGCCTCGCCGACGGAGCACGGCTACCACGTCACCGACTACTACGAGACGGCGAGCGACCTCGGCTCGCGCGAGGCGTTCGAGTCGCTCGTCGAGACCTGCCACGACGCCGGGATCCGGGTGATATTCGATCTCGTCATCAACCACACCTCCCGCGATCACCCCGCCTTCCAGCTGCACGCCGCGGGCGTCGAGGAGTACGCCGACCATTACCGGCGGACAGACGGCGCATTCGACGTGACGGACACCGACTGGGCGGAACTCGACGACGGCGACGCGCCGGAGTACTACTTCGACTGGGGACGGATCCCCAACCTCAACTTCGACAGCCCGACCGTCCGCGCGTGGCTGCTCGACGTGGTCGACGAGTGGGCCGCCGTCGTCGACGGCTTCCGCGCCGACGTGGCGTGGGGAGTCCCGCACGGCTTCTGGAAGGAGGTCGGCGACCGCGTCCCCGACGACTGCCTCCTGCTCGACGAGACGCTCCCGCACGACCCCTCCTACGGCGAGGGGGAGTTCGACCTCCACTACGACAGCTCCCTGTACGAGGTCCTCGGCGACGTCGGCGCCGGGAGGACCCCCGCGGACGCGGTCGCCGGCGCGTTCGACCGCGCCGCGTGGCTCGGCTTCGACGATCCGAGCCGCCAGATGCGCTACGTCGAGAACCACGACGAGGAGCGGTACCTCGCCGAGCACGGTCGCGACGCGCTGAAGGCCGCCGCCGCGACCGTCTTCGGGCTCCCCGGCGCGCCGATGATCTACGCCGGGCAGGAGCGCGGCAACGAGACGTACCGGGGCCCCGTACGCTGGCACGACGGCGACAACGACCTCACCGACTTCCACCGCGACCTCGCCGCGCTCCGCCGGCGGGAGCCGCTCCTCCGCGAGGGCGCCGTCGCGTTCGACGCCGCCGGCGTGACCGTCGTCGACGGCGACCCCGAGCGGGTGACCGCGTGGGTCCGGACGGGGGCGAGCGACGGCGAGGGATCGAGCGAGGACGAGCCGGACGGCGGAGGGGCGGGCGGCGGCCCCGACGCGCCCGCCGACGGCGACGCCCTCCTCGTCGTCGTCAACTTCGCGAGCGAGCCCGCGACCGTCGCGATCCCGGACGGGTTCGAGGCCGACCTGTTCGACGGGACGGCCGTCGGGGACGGGAGCGAGGTCGGAAACGGGAGTGAGACCCGAGACGGGGTCGAAATCGGGGACCGGATCGAGGTCGGCGCCGTCGCCGTCCTCAGGTGAGGGTCAGATGCCCTCGGGCTCCTGTTACCGATCGTCTCGCCGCCGACCGCGCACCGCCGTCTGCGGTCACGTCGCGGTCGCGCTCCGCATCGGTCACTCCCCCAGGCTCGGGTGCGTCTCCTGCGGGTCGGGATGCGGTTCTGCGAACCGCTCGCGGGTCGCGTCCAGCGAGGCGGCCTCGCGTTCGCGGCGCTCGTCGTCGTCGATCTCCTCGCACCCCGGCGGTACCTCGCGCCCGCGGTCGGTGAAGTACCCCGCCGGCGCCACCCAGTCGTGGTAGAAGGGGGCGTCGTCGTCCTCCAGTAACGTGACCGCGACCTCGGCGCCGTGGCCGGCACACACCGCCGCCTGATGCGGCTTCTCCGCGAGCCGCCCCGCCGCGTACAGGCCGTCGACGCCGGTCCGGCCGCGCTCGTCGACGTCGACGTACGCCTTCCCGCGGTCGAGGATCCCGACGCCGTCGATGCCGTCGAGGTAGCCGACCTCGTTCTTCGTGGCCGCGACGACGTGCCGCGTCCGGATCCGGTCGTCGCCGTCGGTCTCGACGGCGAAGCGGGGGGCGCCTCTGTCGGGGCCGTCGCCGTCGGTACCGGCGGAGTCAGCGTCGCCGGAACTGTCGAGCGCCGCAACCCGCGTCACCCGCGCGTCGAGCCGGTCCGCGCCCGCGGTCTCGGCCTGCTCGCCGAGGAGGTCGAGCAGCCGTCTGGCGTTCACGCCGAGCGGGAAGCCCGGGAAGTTCTCCAGGTGAGCGTTCCGCCGGAGGATCGACTCGCCGGCGTCGACCACGAGGGTGTCGAGTCCCTGCCGCGCGGTGAAGACGGCCGCCGAGAGCCCGGCGACGCCGCCGCCGACGACGACCGCGTCGCGGTCGGCGGTCGCGTCGTCGCTCATTGGTCGATCACCCGTCGAGTCCGTCGAGACCGGTTCGCCGTCCGCCCGTGAGTCAGATCCATACCCGTCGACGCGGGCGAGAGGGGGTAGGAGCTTCGGTCCCGCGGGTCGGTCGCGATGCGCGGTCGAGCGACCGTGGGCGCCTCGCTCATCGACGCACCCGAACCGGGTCGGCGGCGGCGATGAACGGCTCGTCGCCGTCGGTCGCCGCGAACGCGAGGCCGCCGCACGCGTCGCGTTCGACCCGCCACGTCGGCAGCGCCGGGACGCCGTAGTCGGTCGGGTCGCGATAGGTCGCCGCGACGGCCCACTCGCGGGCGCGCATCTACCGGTCCCCCCGGACGGCGTCCGCGACCCGCTCGCGGTCGATCGGACGCGTCTCCTCCGGGATTACCGGAGACGGAGACGCCTCGTACCACGGTTTACGCCCCGAGTGCATCGCGACCCGTCCGTCCGCGTCTCGTCGCATATTATTTAGGCCAGCCTAAAAAAGTAAATCGGTTCAGGTCGGAGAATCGAATTTCGTATCGCGCTATGCGATTTACTCGGCCGCGAACGTCCGAACCGTCTCGAACGAGCCGTCGGCGACAGCGGCGGCGATCCCCTCGATATCGGCGTCTCGGGGGACCTCGTGGGGATATTTTCGGCTGAAGTACCGCAGGAGGTTCGCGATATCGCGTTCGAGGAACTCGCGGGCGTTCTCGTGGTCGACGGGGACCGCCTGCGGCCAGTCGAAGATCGTGACGCCGCTCTCGGCGACCGCGACGTTGTGTTCGGACATGTCAGCGTGGACCCAGCCGAGGTCGTGCGCGGTGACCAGTTCGCGGAGGACTAAATCGAGGACCGCGGAGGCCTGTTCGGGTTCGAGCGTCGCGCGGGCGAGTTCCGCGCCGTCGAACTTGTCCATCACGATGGCGTGGCGGTTGTGATCGACGGGTCGCGGCACGCTCACGTCGGGGTACATCGCCTCCATCGCCTCGTACTCGCGCTCGGCCGCCTTGCGCGCGGTGTACATCCACGAGACGTGGTCGCGGTCGGCGGTGTACTCGCGCTCGCGGTTCACCTCGCGGAAGTTGGTGTACCCCTCGCGGTGGTACTTCAGCGCGAGCGGCTTGAACGACTGCGCCTCGTACACGTCGCCCTCCTTACCGAACCCCAGGGGCGAGCCCACGCCGTCGATCGTCTCGCGCTCGGCGAACGTCCGGAGCGCCAGGGCGTCGTACCCCTCGAAGGTGAGCTGGTACCCCTCGTACTGGATCGTCTTCCGCTGGATCAGCTCGCGGTCGAGACACCG
>NZ_CVRT01000027.1 GCF_001261915.1 Halorubrum sp. SD626R | reverse complement strand
TCCAGCACACCGCCGAGTACGCGATGCGGAACGCCGAGATCGCCGCGAACCTCGCACTCAACGAGGAGTCGGAACACGTCGAAATCATCTGAGGGGGATCGATCATCCGGGAGCGGGGATCTCGCCTGCGCGGTCGCGTCCTTCGCATGAACTAAGTAGTCGCCCGCGAAGCGACGGGTATGACCGAGGCATCCATTGACTCTGACATGGAGATCGGCGTGGCGCTCGCGTTGGGGGCCGTGGCGCTCGTTGGCACGGTGCTGATGTTCGGGTACCCGTCGCAGATCGGCCGCGCGTGGGGGTTCGCGGCCGCCTTCGTCTTCGCCCTCTGTTCGGTCGCCGCCGTGCAGCTGTTCGACTGAGCGACCGGGAGACGAGAAACCGTTAAGGACGTCAGACGCCAACGTTCGCAACATGAGCGAGTACACCGAGGAGGAGCAGCGGATCCTCGCGTACCTCACGGACAGCGTCACCCGTGGCGAGCGCTACGTCCGCTCGAAGACGATCGCCGACGCCATCGGGCTCACGGCGAAGCAGGTCGGCTCGCGGCTCCCCCGACTCGCCGAGAAGTCCGACGACGTCGACATCGAGAAGTGGGGCCGAGCGCGGTCGACGACGTGGCGCGTGACGCCCCAGGGCTGAGGTCGCGACGCGACGCCGCCGGACTCCCCTCGTCTCCGTTCTCCCGGGCATTTTCGTCTCCGTTCCGCCGGAGGCGCTCCGTCTCCGGTCTGCCGGACTCGCGTGTTTTTAACCCCCGTGGAACCAACGGGGAGGTATGACCGTCCGAGTCTCCCGGACGTTCGAGTTCGACGCGCCCGCGGACGACGTGTGGGCGTTCATCTCGGACGCCGAGAAGCGCGCCGGCGCGATAAGCGTGGTCGACACCTTCGAAGTCCACGGCGGCGGGCGCGCGACCTGGCACGTCGCGCTCCCGATTCCGATGATCCGTTCGACCATCTCCGTCGAGACCGAGGAGGTCGAGCGCGACCCGCCGAACCGGGTGAAGTTCGTCGGCAAGTCGAAGGCGTTCCGCGTTACCGGCGAGCACGCGATCACCGAGACCGACGGGGGCTGTCGGCTGGCCAACGAGTTCGTCGTCGACGGCCGGCTCCCGGGCGTCGAGTCGTTCTTCGAGCGCAACTTCGACGCGGAGCTCGACAACCTCGAGGACGCGCTCCGCGCCTCGCTGGGCCCGACCGCATGAGGGTCGCCTGCGTCCAGCTCGGGGTCGAGGGCGGCGCCGTCGCGGAGAACGTCGCGAGCGCGCTCGACCGGACCCGGGAGGCCGCCGCCGACGGGGCGGACCTCGTCGTCCTGCCGGAGCTGTTCGACGTCGGCTACTTCGCGTTCGACTCGTACGCCCGCGCCGCCGAGAGCCTCGCCGGCGACCGGCTGTCGCGGCTCGCGGCCGTCGCGGCCGACGCCGAGGTCAACCTCCTCGCGGGGACCGTCGTCGAGGACCTCGCGGCCTCCGCCGCGGACGGGATCGAGGTCCCGGCCGACGAGGGGCTCGCGAACGCGGCGGTCCTCTTCGACCGCGAGGGGGAGCGGCGGCTCGTCTACCGGAAGCGCCACCTGTTCGGGTACGGCTCGGAGGAGACCGACCGCATGGTCCCCGGCGAGCGGGTTCCGGTCGTCGACCTGGAGGGCGTGCGCGTCGGCGTCACGACGTGTTACGACCTGCGCTTCCCGGAACAGTTCCGCGAGATGGCCGCGGCCGGCGTCGACTGCGTGCTGGTGCCGAGCGCGTGGCCGTACCCCCGGGTCGAGCACTGGCGGACGCTCGGCCGGGCGCGGGCCATCGAGAACCTCGCGTACGTCGCGACCGTCAACGGGAGCGGGGCGTTCGACGGGGACGCGCTCTGCGGGCGGACGACCGTCTACGACCCGTGGGGCACCACGCTCGCGTCCGCGGGCGAGGAGCCGGCCACGGTGACCGCCGAGGTCGACTCGGAGCGGACCGCGGCGGTGCGCGAGGAGTTCCCCGCGCTTCGGGACCGACGCTGATCCCCGGCCGGCGCTCCGACGCCGACTCCGATCGGGATCGCCGCGCCCGGACCGTCTGGTTTATACCGGAGAAGCGACAAGGACGTATTGCCGAAGTCCGACGCTTTTCTCGTTGGAGTTCGGCGACAACACCACGCGCCCGTCCCGACCGCTCGGGCGGCGACGCCGACGACAGCCCGGGGGTCCGCTGTCCGGCCGCCGCCCGAGCGGTCGGGACGGGCGCGTGG
>NZ_CVRT01000026.1 GCF_001261915.1 Halorubrum sp. SD626R | reverse complement strand
ACCGCGTTGTAGTCGAAGAACTCCAGGAGGCCCCAGTTGATCGAGCCGATTGAGGTGAGGATCCAGATCACTCCCGCAATCGTGTCCTCCCCGTCCCAGATGGAGCTCACAGCAACCACCCCACGGTGAACTGCCCGGCGGTCACACCGACGACGTACAGGAGCCCCCACAGGTCGGAACTGGTGAAGAAACTCCCCACGGTATCAGGGAGCACGATGAACCCAATCGGGAGCGCGAGCGCGGCGACAGCTGCCCCGAGGTACCAACCCTGGAGCCCGCGAATATCGTCGGAGAGGGTCGAGAACTCAGTGTTATCGTTCGTGACGACAACTCCGATGATCGACGCGTAGCCGAGGAGCCACGCGGTCGAAAAGTCGAACCCAGCGAGGCTGAATTGTGTCGCTCCGAACTCGACGTCGAAGAGTTGGAACGTAGCGATATCAACGACCATGAACGCCGAGGCGAGGCCAGCCACGATGAGGGCGGCGTCGACGGCGTCAAATTCCATTTTCGCCATGCGAGCGGCCGGGCCACGGTGATCCCCATATACTCCCGCATTCAGTACGGTCTATGCCCGTTCCGTGTCACTTTGAGGTACATTTAAGTGAACCACCGTGCCCGCGAGGGGCGATGGGATTCAAAAGTCTCGTCGACCGCGACGGCAGCGGAACCGTAACGATCGACAAACAGCACCTCGAACTCGACGGATTAGTCGCTGAAGACGGCTCGATCAAGGAGGCCGACGCGCACACGCAGCGCGTCGGCGAGCGCGCGTATCTGGTGCGCTTCCCGGAGGACGGCGAAGTGCCGAGCCTGTTGGAGCTCGTGGGGCGAGCGTGAAACCTCGCGGAAGGGGGTTCTCGACGCGACCCCGTGGGGTCCGACGTGGATGTATTCACGATCCGCGATCTATGCACCTCGCTCGGCGCGATCGACGCATGAGGTACATAGAAATCAGGCGGGCTGCGGTCGGTGGCCGACGCAATCGTGGTCAAACCAACGGTACCACTTCAACACGGACCGGTTCAGTCACTCCAAAACGACGGGATTGTGACCCCGGTACATACGGCGTGGCATAAATGAGCCGTCGAACTAGCCTCAAGATAACCGATGAACGCGAGCGCCAACTTGAGAAAGCAAATGAGATTGTTGCCAGCGGTCCAGACGATGATCCGCCTATGAGCGTAGTGATCGACGCCGCACTCGCACACTTGATTCAATCAGAGGAGAATATCCAACAGGCTCGGAGCGACTTAGATCCGAAGACGATCCAGCAATTCAATACGGAGGTGATTGGGCTGAGGTATCGAACAGAGGTGTGGAGTCGCTGGCGGTAAACCATGGTACCGTTGTTTGAGTAAAAGGGCTATTACGACCCTTGTCGGCTGGTGTCTTTGATATATAAATGCGTAGTAGACATAGTTCCACATTCAGAAGAATTGAAGTATTACCTATGAGACATGGCACGTAAGAGTGCGACCAGGAAATAAAAATTTTGAAGATCAGGACTTGCGCGGGGCAGACTTTTCTAACATTAATTTGTCTGGTGCTGAGTTCTCTGACAGCAGCCTGAGTTCCGCTAATTTTAAAAATGCTAAATTAAGCAATGTAGGGTTCTCTCGCGCTGAACTAGATGGCGCAGACTTTTCAGGTGCTGAACTGAATAACGTAGGATTTTCTTGCGCTGAATTAGATGGCGCAGACTTTTCAGGTGCTGAACTGGATAATGTGGGATTTTCCTGCGCTGAACTAGATAGCGCAGACTTTTTTCACGTTAATGTAGACGGTGCTGTATTCTCTGACTGTAACCTGAATTCGGCTGATTTTGGTGGTTCTGAACTAATTAACGCGGACTTCTTGGGCGCTGATTTGTCAGCAGCAAATTTTCAAGATACAAGGTTTGAGAATGTAGACTTCCGGGATGTCCACGCGTTTAATGTAGATCTCTCACATGTGGACTTAACAGATGTTAATTTGAATTATGCGGACTTCACGCTAGGTCAGTTTGAAGAGTCAAGTCTAGAGGAAATGACCATATATGGAGTGAATATGTATAGTTCTAATCTCAAAAAAGCTCGACTCGGAACATCTAATCTTATTGATCCATCACTAGTTGATGCTAACTTATATAAAGCCGATATCCGACAAACTACGTTTCTTAAACCGGATATCCGGGGTATGAAAATTGAATCCGCAAGGTTGAGCGGCTCAACAAAATTCAAACGGTTTTCTTGGGAGCCTGAGAGTACTCGTGGGTGGGATACACTTGCGAAATCATATGAAAAAATCCGCGAAGAATTCAAAGAAAATGCCCTCAATACCTCCCAAAAGTCGTTATATTACTTACAGCGGAGGGCAAGGACTGTTGAAGCATTAAGCGAGGGGAGGAGGATTTCATTCATAATAGGTGGCGCTTCGGAATTAGTAACCGGTTATGGAGTTCGTGCAAAGCATCCACTTGTCTGGACAATACTACTCATGTCTCTATCCGCTCTTTGGTATTCTTATGTTCCGATCACCACCTGGGAGGGTGGTCCGATACATTACAGTATCGCGACGTTTGTAACTTCGGCACCACACCCGCCAAACAGTTTACAGAGTGATTTTTTGGACATTATTACTCAATTGGTAGTATTGGTAGAAACCTATCTTGGGACTGTCTTAATTATTCTATTAGGGTACGTATTGGGGAATCGGGACGTATTTTGATTTGTGTAGGATGTTCTGTAGATGGACAAATCTGATATGACTCGGAAGTAATAGTAATGACATGAGACGAGCGTGGGTCGTCAACACGATGCCCGAGCACTGGGACCATTGTATCAACGGCCCCTCTAATACAGAAGATCATTCTAACATTCATATCGGCGAACCTTGGCACGGTATTCCAACGGGTGGGAGAGCGCCCGACCCGGAACTTCTGGAACCGGGTGACCTCCTCATCGTTCGCGAAAGTGGTGAAGGCGTACGAGGCATCTGGACATTCGCCGAGGCGCGTCACGTTGAAGACCAGACGATTCTGCCCGAAGACTGGCGTTGGCACGGGGACACGAAACGCGACTACGACTGGATCATCTATTGTCGTGGACAGCCGGAGCAAGAATTTGACCAGATAATGCGTGAAGAGTGGCACGAGAGTCCTGATATCGCCCCTCAGAGTCTCACAGGAACGGCGAAAAACAAGCCCTCAATCATAGAGGCGTACATCGAAGCCCTCCTGGAGCACGATCTCTCTGGGTCAACGAAGGATCTCCTCCGAACCGTCAATCCGGAGAAGCCGACTGCGGCCCGTGGCGGAACATCCACGACGGCAGAGACAAACCATCCAAGAGGCGGCGAATCGTGGACACGCGACGACTTCCTCGTAACGCTCGATCTCTACCTAGACGATCCAGAGATCGAGAAGCGGCAGAACGATGATCGCGTGAAAAAACTCGCCGATCTCATGGGGCGATCAGTTGGCTCCATTTCATCGAGACTTGGGAATTTCCGCGCACTTGACCCGAATACTGATTCCGGGATGGAGAATGTAGGCGAGCCCGCTCAGGAGATCTGGGACGAGTACTTCGGGAATGAGGAGGAACTCGCTCGCGAGGCTGAGTTCGCATGGGAGCGCCTGAAGGCAGGCATCATCGTCGATGAAAAACCTGGGACGGAGAGTACCGGAACTGGAGGCGAAGTCTCAACGGGCGAAACTACCTCAACCACGACACAACGGATCGGTCAGGGTGACTTCCGCAAGCAAGTTCGCGACCGGTACGACGACACATGCGTCCTCTGTGACGTCGACGAACCCGGGCTTCTTCAGGCTGGTCATATTCTCGACTGGAGCGAGTTTGAGGATGCTCGCGGCGATCCCGCAAACGGGCTCCTACTCTGCTATACACACCACCGAGCGTTCGACTTGAACATGTTCACTCTGTCCAGGGACTACGAGATTGCCGTCCGCCCTGGATTAAAGACGGAGAGTGTCTTCATTAACCAGACAATCCTTAACCGCGAAGGTGAGTCGGTGACGTTCCCGAACGCACCGCCTTCAACCGAATATCTGGAAATTCACAACGAGCGAATCGGATGGCTGTCTGCTGAGGAGTAAGCCTATTAGGCCCTGTTGAAATCCTTAAGAACGGATAGGATCGTCGTGTGAGATACAGAGGATACAGTCAGTACGTGAACTGCGTTATTTTCTCCATCTAAATCCTAAACTACCGATAGAACGCGCCTGCCTGTTGATCGTAACGACGAACCGGCTCGCGTACACGTCCGTCAATAGAGCAGTCGAACCTGAGAACCTCGGATTGGACTGGATTTAGGTTGGACTTGACATAGCTTAACATACCGACTATGTCAATGTGTCTATATATACTCGCGTAGCGTACAGTGTGTATGGTATCGATTGTCGAACGTCATCCAGTCGGATTCACACTCGGACTAACAGCCGGTCTTATCGTATTAACACTACTCACACGGGCTGTCCTTGAAGTTGCTATCCCGCAGTTAACGCTACACGGGATCGGTCTCATTCTCAATTGGACCATCGTCGCAGGGAGTATCGTGCTCGTCACTTGGCTCGGTTGGTGGGAAAAAATTCGACTCACAGCACCAGTCAATCGGCGTGCAGTTATCTATCTGCTCCCCTTTGCGGCTGTGGTCTTAGTCCCAGCTATGTTTGGCCTTGCAATCCCTGAAATCTCACTCATTCAAGGACAAACCCTGCCGCCGTGGGCCGGACTTGTCGTGATCGTCGTTGGCGTGGCATTGGGTGCCGCCATCTCCGAGGAATTGATTTACCGTGGAGTGTTGCTCCGGGCGCTGGAGCCTCGCAGCCGCCTGCTGGCTGTCGTACTGCCGGCCACGATGTTTGGTCTAGCTCACATCTCACAAGTCATCCTCGGGAATTCGCTGGCTGAGTGGCTTCCACAGATGCTACTGATCATTCCCTTAGGGATCGGCCTCGGTGCAATTGCGCTCCGACTGGAGAGCCTCTGGCCGCTCGTCGTCTGGCACTTCGCAGTTGATGTGACCGGGTCATTAGTTGCTACGACATCAGTGGTCTATGAACTGATCACAATCGGATTCGTTCTGCTTGCCGGAGTGATTGGAGTGTGGCTGCTCTGGCAGGACCGGCGATCGAGACACGATATACACCGTCAGCTTAGCACGAATGTCGACGAGATCGGTGCACGAAGATGACGAGAACTACCACAAGGGTTGATTCGAAACAAGCGTGTGACGTGAGTGCTCTGTACTGAGTGATCGGTCTCTCCCGAAGATTGGCTTCGGTTGGCACCGCATTCGCGCCCTGTATTCAGCAGAACGCTGAGGATATATCATCAGTTGAGCATTTTAACAGAGCCACCTGTTGTTTAATCACGTTGCCAACGCTGGAGGTCCTCAGTCATCTCCGCCGCCGTGTCCTCGTCGAACCGACGCTCGTTATCGTCCATCTTCGCCTCGACTGCGTCGACGAGATCGATATCTAACTGCGTCGCAATCGCGATACTGTAGATGACGACATCCGCGAGTTCTTCCTCGACGCGAGCTTTCAGCTCGGAGTCTTCCTTGATCGTCTCAGCGTCGTGATTATCGTGCCAGAGGAAGATTTCGAGGAGTTCGTTCGCCTCGATACTGATCGCTTCTGCGAGGTTCTTTGGCGTATGAAACTGTTCCCAGTCTCGCTCGCTAACGAAGTCCTGATAGCGGTCTTCGAGATCGTTGAAAGACACCATATGTCAGTCTTTGAGGAGTGTCTTCATGAGTTGCTCGACGTTTTCTCAACCTCTCGCTGATTCGTTAGAACCACTCTATGTTCTTGTTTCGTCGTTCAAGGAATTCGGGGTCCACCGTCATCTCACTAGGGAATTCGACTTTTTCTCCCTCCCGAGAAACAATTGTCCGCTGTAGGAACGGTTCTACGGGCTCAAATTCCGGGTCAACCTGAATCCGGAGATCAGAGTCAAGTGTGAAGAGGTTATCATCAAACGCGGCGTGGAGGTCCCAGCAGAGTACGATTACATTGTCCGGATGCTCAACGAGATCATAATCAGCGGCACGTGGAACCACATGTGAGACCGTAAGAAATGGACTCCCTCGAAACTCCGAGAGAAGGCACTTGTTTTGGTACAGCTGGAGAATATCGCGCCGGAATTGGTTGGATATTTGCGGTGCGTTTCCCCCGCTAGAACCCGGTTGACCCGTTGTGTCTTCTGTTCCTGGTTTCGTAACTTCCCCTCTGCTTGATGAACCGTCTGACACGTTATCTATATCTGACGAGGGCTCTGTCTCAGAGATTATATCATCCGAATCTTCGATAGTCTTCTTAACGATCTCTAGGCGGCGTTGGGTAGCAGAGCCGAGAGGTGCGTTCTCGATAAGCACGTCAAGAAACATCCGAGCATGGTCGTCGCTAAGCTCGTTCGCGCCCTTGTTGAAACTCGCAAAGTCCGTCCCTTCCACCTGATAGTTCGTCGATTTGACCGGTGGATCGAATCTAGTCAGCCGTCGGCGATAAATGAATTCGTCGTACGTCTCTGGCTGGCCGTCTTCAGTAACCCAGTTGTGGTGGCTCTGATCCTGAACTGGTGTGGTCTCTTTGATTGTCCAAAGTTCCTCGATTCCTTCGCCAGACTGGCGAACGATAGCCAGCTCGCCCTCTTCCATGTCGTTGGCGTGATGTGCCGTTGGGCCAGCTAGACCATGGAATGGATGTCCGACGTGTTCGCCATGGACTGGGAGATCTGGTGGACCATCTCGACAAGCAGCCCAGTTACGCGATTGAAGATTAAATAGCCAGACAGAGCCATTCTCGTCTGCTAACTCTATTGACGACATAACTACTGATGAGCGTGTGTTTGTTATAAAACATATTCATCCATCTCATTAGAGGACTTCCTCAAAATCTACTTATATCGTGAATGAAGCCAGACCAACCCCCCATCATACGCTTCAACCCATGCTGTCGG